>JASFVP010000087.1:0-7972 GCA_050049775.1 Chromatiales bacterium | reverse complement strand
ATTGTTTCGCAGAGCCGTTAACCACGGTAAAACTTCACTGTATAAGCATAAAAAAAGCCGGCACAAGCCGGCTTTTTTAAAAATGGTGCCCAGGGACAGAATCGAACTGCCGACACGAGGATTTTCAGTCCTCTGCTCTACCGACTGAGCTACCTGGGCACAGGTCGCGGGAAGCCTCGCGACAAGCCGCGTATTAAAGCGGCTGACGCCCTAATAGTCAAGCTCAGTTATCCGGCGCAACGTAATCCGGAGGCGGCGCCGAACCTTCGCCAAAGAAAAATTTGTCCATCTCCTGCTCAAGAAACTGGCGGCTTTTCGGATCAACCGGACTGAGGCGATGTTCGTTGATCAGCATGGTCTGGAACTTGAGCCATTCCTGCCACGCCTCTTTTGAAACATTGTCGAAAATTTTCTGCCCCAGCTCACCCGGGTATGGCGGTTTGGCCAGGCCTTCGGCTTCTTTATTGAGTTTTATGCAATGCACCATTCGGCTCACGATTTTCTCCCTGCGCCAGCTTGCTGACTTCTTCAATTAATTTCTCCACCGGCGCCGCCAGCCCCAGCCCGGCTTGCTGATTCCCGGTTTGCTGGTTCAAGGCAAACCAGACAGCGTCGCTGTCACACACGAAATGGATGTCGACGGTTTGGCAGACAACCGGGGTGATGTCCAGATGGAAGTGCGAGAAAGTATGACGACGCGCACCCAGATACTCAAGTATATCCACATCCATTCCGAGGGTTTCACGACACCAGTCACCCGCATGGTGCGCATGAGCGATTTCCGGAAAACTCCACAACCCGCCCCAAATGCCACTGGGCGGACGTTTCTGCAGATACAACTGCCCGGCGGAATTCCTGATCAACAACATGACGGTGTCTTTCACCGGCTTGTTGCGGGCCGGTTTTCGGGTCGGGAAATCCTGTTGACGCTGCAACTCATACGCCCGGCACTGCGACACCATCGGGCACTGCTCGCATTTGGGCGAACTGCGTGTGCAAATCATCGACCCCAGATCCATGATGGCCTGGTTATAGCGATGGGTTTGCTGCTTCGGCGTCAACTGCTCCGCGTAATCCCACAGCCGTTTCTGCACTGCCGTCTGCCCCGGCCAGCCTTCGACCGCAAAAAAACGCGCCAGCACCCGTTTCACATTGCCGTCGAGAATCGGCTGTGGCTGCTTGAGCGCCAGCGACAGAATCGCGCCGGCGGTGGAGCGGCCAATGCCGGGCAAAGCCATGAGACCGTCAATATCCTGAGGCAACTCCCCGTCGTGCTGCTGCAACACGATTTGCGCCGCTCGATGCAAGTTTCTGGCCCGCGCGTAATAACCCAGTCCGGACCAGTGATGTAACACGGCATCCGCCTCGGCCTGGGCCAGGTCCGCCAGTTGTGGAAAAGACCGCATGAACTTCTGGTAATACGGAATCACCGTCGCCACCTGGGTCTGCTGCAGCATGATTTCCGACACCCAGACGCGATAAGGCGTCGGCTCAAGCTGCCAGGGCAGGTTTTTCCGGCCGTGCTGCGCCGCCCACGCCAACAGGGCGGCGGCAAAATTGAACTTCGTCATGCCCAAATCATCAAATATGCCCAAATCCAGCCCGCACCATACAGCAACTGCCAAAATGGTTGTAGAATAGCGCCATGAGAATCCAGCTCAACGGACAGCCATATCAAATCGCCGATGACGCCAGTATCAATGCGTTACTCGACGAACTCGAACTCGCCGGCAAGCGACTCGCCGTTGAAGTCAACGAGGAACTCGTGACCCGCAGCCTGTTTGACCAGCACCGTCTGCAGGAAGACGACCGGGTCGAGATTGTCCAGGCCATTGGCGGCGGCTAATAGCCAGCCAGCCCTTGCCGCCGTCCTGAACCGGCAACCCACCCCAGCATCGACTCACTGAAGTAACTAAACATGAACGATTTATTAAGCATTGCAGGCAAACAATACCAGTCCCGCCTTCTGGTCGGCACCGGTAAATACAAGGACATGGACGAGACCCGCGAAGCCATTGAAGCCAGTGGCGCGGAGATCATCACCATTGCGGTACGCCGCACCAACATGGGCCAGAATGCCGACGAACCCAACATTCTTGACGTGCTGCCGCCTGACAAATACACCATCCTGCCCAATACCGCCGGCTGCTATGACGCCAAGACCGCGGTGCGCACGCTGCGCCTGGCGCGCGAGCTGCTCGACGGCCACAATCTGTGCAAGCTCGAGGTGCTGGGCGACGAGAAAACCCTGTTCCCGGACGTCATGGCCACGCTGAAAGCCGCCGAGGAACTCATCAAGGACAACTTTGATGTGATGGTCTACACCAACGACGACCCGATCATCGCGCGCGAA
Source organism: Chromatiales bacterium (assembly GCA_050049775.1). Classification (GTDB taxonomy): domain Bacteria; phylum Pseudomonadota; class Gammaproteobacteria; order Chromatiales; family Chromatiaceae; genus JABDQZ01. The sequence continues at coordinate 5,619 of JASFVP010000087.1, read as the reverse complement.
TTCGAGCAGATGGGCTGCGTCGCGGTCATGCCGCTGGCCGCGCCGATCGGTTCCGGACTGGGTGTCCGCAACAAGCTCAACATCATGACCATCGTGGAAAACGCCAAGGTTCCCATCCTGGTCGACGCCGGCGTCGGCACCGCTTCCGATGCCGCCGTAGCGATGGAACTCGGCTGCGACGGCGTGCTCATGAACACCGCCATTGCCGCCGCGCAAAAACCCGTGCTCATGGCCTCGGCCATGCGCAAGGCGATCCAGGCCGGCCGCGAGGCTTTCCTGGCCGGGCGCATGCCGGCGAAGCGCTATGCCTCGGCTTCGTCACCGGTCGACGGCCTGTTTTTCCAGTGAAACGGATTGACCGGTTATGCCTGACAGTGCCGCGCCGCATCTGCGCCGCATCAAAAGCTTTGTCCTGAGGCAGGGGCGTCTCACGCCCGGGCAGCAAAAAGCCTTTGTCCAGACCTGGCCGGTCGTCGGCATCGACTATCAAGCGGCGCCACTCGACCTGGCGGCAGTGTTTGGCAATGCCAATCCGGTCATTGTCGAGATCGGTTTCGGCAACGGCGATTCGCTGGCGCAGATGGCGCTGGCCAATCCAGACATGAATTACCTCGGCATCGAGGTACACCGCCCCGGCGTCGGCCATTTGCTGATCGAGATTGAAAGACAGCAAATCAGCAACATCCGCATCATCAGCCACGACGCGATTGACGTGCTGCAACACTGCCTGGCCGATGCCAGCCTGGCTGGCGTACAACTGTTTTTCCCGGATCCCTGGCACAAAAAACGCCACCACAAGCGCCGCATCGTGCAGCCGGATTTCCTCGACCTGCTGTGCCGCCTGATCCGGCCCGGCGGTTTTTTTCATGCCGCCACCGACTGGCAGGACTATGCCGAACACATGCGTGACGTGATTGAGCAGCACGCCTGCTTTAGCAACCAAAGCCCGGACGGTTTCACCGAGCGTCCCGCCAGCCGGCCGCTGACCAAGTTCGAACAGCGCGGCCAGCACCTCGGCCACGGTGTCTGGGACCTCATGGCGACACGTATCCTGGACTTGTGAAGCCATGTCACTGGAAATCAAAAACCTGACCTCGGCTTTATTGCCGGACATTGTTTTCGAAGTCAGCCATGGCGAATGCGTCTGCATTTCCGGCCCTTCCGGCGCAGGCAAGACGTTGTTGTTGCGCGCCATTGCCGACCTCGACATCAATCAGGGTGAAGTCATACTCGACGGCCAGCCGCGTGAAACCTACGCCCCGGAACAGTGGCGCCAACTGGTCACCTATGTGCCGGCGGAAAGCCACTGGTGGGCCACCAGCGTGGCCGAACATTTCCATCCGGATGCGACCGACCTGCAGGCGCTCGGCCTGCACCAGGACTGCCCCGGTTGGCAAGTCAGCCGCCTGTCCAGTGGCGAGCGGCAACGGCTGGCGCTGCTGCGAGCACTCGACCACAATCCCAAGGTATTGCTACTCGATGAAGTCACGGCCAACCTGGATCAGGACAATACCGCCCGTGTGGAGCAACTGATCAACGCAAAACTCGAGCAGGGACTGGCAGTGGTCTGGGTGTCGCACGACCCGGCGCAGCGCCAGCGCATGGCGTGTCGCAGCCACATTATCGATGCTCAGGGTTTTCGGGAGGAGTTACCGGCATGAACCTGATCAGCCTGACACCGTTTGACCTGTCGGTGGCCGCGTTGCTGGTGCTGTTGCTGGCCGGCCTATCGTGGCGCTTGCGCCTCGGTGTGCAAAAATCCTTGTTGATCTCGGCAGCGCGCAGCATCATCCAGCTCATTCTGCTCGGCTTGGTGCTGAAGCAGTTGTTCAACCAGGTCTCGCTGCCGTTCATCGGCCTGTTGTCGCTGGTCATGCTGCTGGTGGCCGGATACGAAGTCATGGCACGCCAATCCCGCCGCTATCGCGGCTGGTGGGGGCTTGGCATCGGCACCAGTTCGATGTTCATTTCATCGTTCAGCATCACCATACTGGCGCTGTTCACCATTGTGCGTGTCGAACCCTGGTACACACCGCAGTACCTGATTCCACTGCTCGGCATGCTGCTGGGCAACACCATGAGCGGTATCGCGATTGCGCTTAACAACCTGACCCAGACGGCTTACGAACAGCGAGGCCAGATCGAGGCACGCCTCATGCTGGGACACAACTGGCAGCAGGCCATCGAAAAAATCCGCCGCGAGGCGTTGCGCGCCGGCCTGATCCCGATCATCAATGCCATGGCGACCGCCGGCATCGTCAGCCTGCCCGGCATGATGACCGGTCAGATCCTGGCCGGTGCCCCGCCGATGGAAGCCGCCAAATACCAGCTCATGATCATGTTCCTGATCAGTGCCGGCACCGGACTCGGCAGCCTCAGCGCCATCTGGATCGGTTCTGCGCGATTATTTGACGAGCGCATGCGTCTCCGGCTGGATCGCCTGAAACACAAGCCTGACTAGCAACTGCCTGCGTCAAGCGGCCTGGCGTTTGTGACGCAACAACTTGATGACCAGCAACACCCAGGGCGTGCCATGCAACACCAGGTCAAAAATATCCAGCGGCCGTGACAGGCTACCGTTGGCCAGCATTTTGAGTTTTTCCCAGACATGCGGTTCCGGAACAAACGGGGCCAGGCCGAGCAACAAGGCCGCCAGAACAAAAAACCGCAAATCGGTGCGGTCGATAAAAGCCAGCATGATAATTTCCTGTAAATATCCTGAATGCGCTTATTGTGCCATACTGCCGTCTGAAGCTTAATGCGCCGGCATGGCCCTCTCATGGCGGTAATCCGGCATACTGCGACAATGTCCTATTTCCTGATTTTTCTACTCATAGCAGCGGTCTGGTTCTGGCTCGACAGCGCCCGCGCACGGGAAATCGCCGTGGGCATCTGCAAGGCCGGCAGCGAGCGCTATGGCCTGCAGTTTCTCGACGACTCGGTGGTGCTGCATCGAATCAGCCTGCGCTGGCCGAACGAAGGTCTGCGCATTCGCCGTCAGTTTCGCTTTGATTTCAGCCGTGAAGGCCATGAGCGCCGCAGCGGCTATATCACACTGGTCGGCATCCGCCTGGAGAATCTGGATTTCGGCATCGACATCGTTGACCTCAGCCAGCCGAAGAAAACCGCCGCCGACAACATCATCCCGATTCGTCGGGAATAGGCCTCATTTGACCACCTTGAGCGACGGCCGGCCCGAACCGCCGGGGGATGCACCGGATGGACCCGGCTCGTCCGGTCCGTCATCGGACTCTTCAGCCTCCACTTCATCCGGAAACAACATACCGCGGCCATTTTCACGCGCATAAATGCCAAGCACGGCATCGGGCGGAATCAGGATATCGGTGGGTTTGCCGGCAAAGCGGGCATTGAAGCTGATCATGTCATTGCCAAGTTGCAGGTTCATGACCGCAGACGGATTGATGTTCAGGACAATGCGACCGTCCTCGACAAACTGCCCCGGCACGACCACCTGATCACCGCTGGCATCCACCAGCAGGTGTGGCGTCAGATCGTTATCCAGCAGCCATTCGTACAGCGCGCGAATCAGATAGGGCCGGTTTGAAGTCATGGCGATCTCCATCTAGCCGCCAGCTGTCAGGGGCGCATTTCCCGCTCTTCTTCGGACAGGCTCTGCTGGAAGCCATCGCGTTCGAACAGGCGTTTGGCATAGGCATTGATCTGCTTGCCGGAAGCCGGCGGCAATTCGATACCCAGCATCGGCAGACGCCATAACAACGGCGCAATACTGGCGTCCACCATGGAGAAAGTCTCACTCATGAAATACGGGTATTGATGGTGACCGAACACCGGCGCCGTGGTGATGAGGCTTTCACGCAATTCCTTTCTCGCTGTGGTGGCGGCCTTGCCGCCTTTGAGGATGACGCCCACCTTGCTGTACCAGTCGTGATCGACCCGAAACAGATACAGGCGCGAGGTGGCGCGGTTGACAGGATCGACCGGCAACAACGGCGGATGCGGAAAACGCTCGTCCAGGTACTCCATGATGATGCGCGAGTCATACAGGGTCAGATCGCGATCCAGCATGGTCGGCAAGGTGCCATAGGGATTCAGGTCAACCACATCTTCCGGCGGGTTCAACGGATCTGAATCAATCACATCAACAGAGACATTTTTTTCCGCCAGTACAAAGCGCACGCGATGACAATGAATACTCTGTGGATCTGAAAAAAGTGTCATAACAGACCGTTTGTTAGCCACTACTGCCATTAAATCTCTCCCGAAATACTACGGACCTGCCAGATGAACCCGGCCTAATTGAATAAAAAAGGGCGTACAGTATAACAGATAACTGCACGCCCCCGGTGATTGCTACTGGGTATTATTCAATCAGTGAATATCTTTCCAGTATTCCTTCTTCAACAGATAGGCAACCACAAAGAATACCACCAGGAAGAGCATCACCCAGATACCGAGACGCTGTCTTTCCAGCTTCATCGGTTCTGCCGCCCACACCATGAAAGTGGTCAGGTCACGCGCCATGTTGTCGTACTCTTCCGGAGTCATGCTACCGGCCGACACCTGCTCGAAACCTTCAAACACCTTGTGACTGTTGCCTTCGCTGTCGGTCTCGACCTTGAACTTGGCCTTTTGCATGCCCTGCAGCTCCCACAATACATGCGGCATGCCGACATCCGGGAACACGATGTTATTGACGCCGGTCGGACGTGACTCGTCGACATAGAAGCTGCGCAGATAGGTATAGATCCAGTCGCCACCACCATGCTTGAGACGTGCAGTGAGGGTCAGATCCGGAATCGCGGTACCGAACCAGCGCTCTGCATCGCTGCCAGCCATGGAGCTGATCATCTGGTCACCAATCTTGCCCTTGTCGGTGAACATCAGGTTGTCCTTGACTTCATCGGCGGTCAGGCCGGCCGCTTCGGCGACTTTTTCGTAACGCACGTACTTGGCCGAGTGACAACCCATGCAGTAGTTGACGAAATACTTTGCGCCACGCTGCATTGCCGCTTCATCGGCCAGGTCGATGTTGGCGGCATCCAGATGCGCGCCGCCACCAGCTGCCAGGCCAAGAGCTGGCATGACAGAAAGTAAAATAATGCTGATTAATTTTTTCATTCTGTCACCCTCGCAGGTTCCGGTTTGGTTTTGTCCATCTTGCTGTACCAAGGCATCAGCAGGAAGAATGCAAAATACAGCGCAGTGAAAATCTGTGCCATCAGCGTTCTCAAATCTGTGGAAGATTTCATGCCCAGATAAGCCAGAGCGACGAACGACACAACAAAAATCGCCAGCCAGGTTTTGTAAATCATGCCTTTATAGCGGATTGACTTCACCGGGCTTTTATCCAGCCATGGCAGGAAGAACATGACGAGAATCGCCGCGAACATCACCACAACACCAGGAAACTGTGAACCGAACATGGGCGGTACCGCGCGCAACATGGCGTAGAACGGCGTGAAGTACCAGACCGGCGCAATGTGTTCCGGTGTCTTCAGCGGGTTGGCCGGTTCAAAGTTCGGCGCTTCCAGGAACATGCCAAAGAAGTCCGGGGCAAAGAATACGATGGCCAGGAAGATAATCAGGAAACCTGCCACGCCAACGATGTCCTTGACGGTGTAGTACGGATGGAACGGG
>JASFVP010000062.1:0-17833 GCA_050049775.1 Chromatiales bacterium | reverse complement strand
AATGCCAAGACCCTTATCCCGTTGGTGAATGAGAACGTCGCAAAAGAGGCTGTTATCTATACCGACGAGGCCGCCGCTTATAAGAGCATGTACAAGCACCACAAACACGACTTTGTGAGTCATGGTTCAGGTGAATACAGTCGCGATGGTGTTCATACAAATACGATTGAGGGGTATTTCTCTATCTTCAAACGTGGCATGAAGGGCGTTTATCAGCACTGTGGGAAAGAGCATCTGCATCGCTATTTAGCTGAATACGACTATCGTTACAATCATCGCGAAAAGAATGGATACAGCGATGAAGATCGCGCTGAGAAGGCTCTACTGGGCGTATCCGGTAAGCGGCTGACCTACAAAGAGCCAGTACGGAAATAAGAAAGGCGGGATTTGAATCCCGCCTTCCACCTAATCACTAATGATTAGGCCAACTACGCCAATGAGCAATTACATGCTCCCAGCGACCAAGCCGGAAACGCATGTAAGAGTTCACGTGTACAGTTTTGTTACTGTCCATAATGCACCTCTTAATAATGTGGTTTTGAGGGCGATATAGACTTACCGACGTAGTTGAACTATTATCTACGTGCATGAACGGTAACGGCAGAGGGACGCCCTCACTGCCTTGCCAATGCTGGTACCGGCGACAGGAATTGAACCTGCAAGGGCCGCTGATCTTGACGGAGATCGGCCCACTAGGACCCAAACCTAGCGCGTTTACCTATTTCGCCACGCCGGCAACGCTATACGGCCGCTCTTTGAGCGGCCTTCCTATTTTCTAGTCTTCGAGATTTTCATCCTCCTCATCGTATCCATCGATTGGTGTTGTTGAATATGTTCCGCGCTTACCTTTATAGAGCAAGCCTTTTGAGGTCATTCTGTATAATTTGGCTGTCAAATTTCTTCTTTTAAATACTTCGCCAGTCTGCCTGAACAGGGCGATTATCAAATGATCTAGCGACATCATGCCGCCGTGTTTTTCAATGATATTGATGATTTCGAATTCTGTTTGATCGCTTTCAGAGATATTTAACTCACTAAGCAATTCAGGGGGCAAACCTTCAATGTCGCTTGGCGTCACTGAAATGTAGTCTGATGGTTTATTATCTTTTTTGTTAGATGGTGAAGATAACTGTTGTTCCAAGTATTCTTTTATGGACTGAAAATTGTCAATTAGGAACTCAGTTAGAGAGCGGTTGCGAAGCTTCGGATTTTTTAATTGATATTCGTAGTGTTCAAGTTGCTTATTGACGAAGATAAGCATGTCATCTACACTTTTCACGTGAGAGCCCTCATGGTTTTCGCAATCTAATACATTGGTTTCTCGCACATTTGGCGAGGTAAAAAGTCCTGAGATGGGCCGGTTTCTGTGAGAGGGGACCGGCCTTTTCTCGTTATGGACTGTGGTAATAATAGTCGCGAATCAGAGTAAATGCAAGATTACGAGGATTTCCCGACAAAAAAGCAAATCAATAAGTGGAAACTTGGGTGGCTACCTGTGCAGCCAGGCAATGCAAAAGCGTGAATTTCAAGTTATTTCAAAGCCTTATGTATTTGAAAGTACGTTTTCGATGATATTAGTAGAAATTAATATGCATAAACATGTGAGCAATTACGTGATCAAATGCGACAAATATTTTGTGTTATTCCATTGGAACTAGAGCAATGAAATCCAAGGATTCCACCAAGGACAGCCAAAAAATCTCGGATAATGATAGTTTTGAGAAGGTCGCCAACGACTTGGGTTGCGATCTTGCTGATGATGCTTTAGATAAGGCGTTCGATAAGCTTGATCCGAAGGTCGAAAAGGAAGAAAAGACCGACGAAGAAGAGTAGCCGCAATGGCTACTCAAATGTCCTGATTATTCAAACTTGGTACGCGAAGTATAATATCGCGATAAAAAAGGGGCAGCACCAGGTGCTGCCCCTTGATGGAGACCGAACTCAGTAATTGGCTCTGAAGTTATCCATCTGGTTGGGCAGGTCCTGCATGGCGTCGCCGAATTCGTCACCCACATCAACCGGGTTCGGTACACTGATGGTCGGCGCTTTCCAGCCGCCGGGCATGGTGCCCATGTTGCTGGGCGCATTCAGCATGTCGTCCCACATTCTGGACATGGAGCCTTTTGGGTCGTTCGGTTGCATCCAGCCCTGCGGACCGCTGCCGAACGGATATCTGGAGCCGCGGCCCCAGTTGTTCATATTGCCCCACGGCATCCAGTTGTTGTTGCCGCCCCATGGACCGCTGTTCCACGGGCCGTTGTTCCAGCCGCGGTTGCCTCCCCAGGGACCACCGCCCCACGGACCGTTATTCCAGCCACGGCCACCCCAGGGACCACCGCCCCAAGGACCGCCACCATAGCCGGGACCCGGGCCATAAGCCGGACGTGGCATTGGAGCCTGCATCGGGACGGGAGCTGCTGCCGGTGCAGCAGCGCCATTTTCGGCAAACAAATTGCCGGAAAAGCCGCTGGACAGCGCGATGACGGCGGCAAGCGCAGTCATTTTGGTTGAGAAATGTTTCAAGGGAAACTCCTTATAAATTTAAATAATGACAATCTAAAAAATAATAGATGGAAAACGCCGCCAAGACAAGAATTAATCCTGTGTTGGCCGGGAAAAGTATTGGAAAAACAGGGGATTTACTTGCCGCGTTGCAACAGAAAGACTTTCTCTACCAGTGAGCTCAGGCCCTTCTGCTGGAAACGCGGGTTCTCCGCGTAAATGTCAAAGACTTCAAGTCGTTGCACGTGAAAGTGTTCGGCGAACAGCTCAATAACCTCGGCTTCGCTGACCGAAAACGGCGGCCCCTGCATTTCATGCTGTGGGTATTCCATCGTGACCAGCAGGATGCGCACCTCGCCCGGCAGGATTCTGGCCAGATGTCCGGCGTACTGCTGGCGCGACAGGGTGGGCAGGGCGACCAGTGCGGCGCGGTCATATACCAGGTGGGAGTCCGCCAGGTCCTCGGCGGTCAGGGAAAAGAAGTCACCGCAAAACAGCTCCATGCCGGAACTTTGCCAGACCGAAAACGGATGGCGGTCGTGGCGATGCACTTCGAGTTCGTTTTCGGCAAAAAAATCGCCGACGGCCATCTCGCTGAATTCGACACCGAGTACATCATGGCCTTGTTGCTTAAGCCAGAGCATATCAAGGCTCTTGCCACACAAAGGCACAAAAACCCGCTGGTTTTGCTGCTGGCTGATTTCACTCCAGTATTGTTGCAGGTAACGATTGATTTCCGCCTGGTGAAAACCGATTTGCTGCTTTTCCCAGCGTTCTACCCAGAATTCTTTTTCCATGATATTTCAATAAATTATGTGAATGAAAAAGGCTTTTAATTCCTCTACAGGCTGGACCAGTGTAACCTCGTCAGAGTGAAAAAAGAACCAAGTTCCCCCAGTTTTTACCCCGGGATTAGCTATTGCAACAGAATAATACCTGACTATATTACTGGGTTATTAAAACGGAGGAATACTTGCATGAATTCAGCGCCCAATTCAATGGACGAATTCATCCGTTCAGATTACCAGCAGGGCTTTGTCACCGACATCGAATCGGACACTCTGCCGCCCGGTCTGAACGAGGATGTCATTCGCCTCATTTCACAGCGCAAGCAGGAACCGGAGTGGATGCTGGAAAAGCGTCTGCAGGCCTATCGTCACTGGTTGACCATGAGCGAGCCGCACTGGGCGGCGTTGCAGATTGCGCCGATTGATTTTCAGGCCATCTCTTATTACTCGTCTCCGAAGAAAAAGCCCAGTCTGGAAAGTCTCGACGAGGTCGATCCGGAACTGTTGGCGACTTATGAAAAGCTCGGCATTCCGCTCGACGAGCAAAAAGCGCTCGCCGGCGTGGCCGTGGACGCGGTGTTTGACAGCGTTTCGGTGGCGACCACGTTTCGCGAAAAGCTCGCCGAAGCCGGCGTGATTTTCTGTTCCATGTCGGAAGCCATTCGCGACTACCCCGAGCTGGTACAGCAGTATCTCGGCACCGTGGTTTCCTATAAGGATAACTTCTTCGCTTCGCTCAACAGCGCCGTGTTCAGTGACGGCACCTTTGTGTTCATCCCGAAAGGTGTGCGTTGTCCGATGGAGCTGTCGACCTATTTCCGCATCAATGAAGCCAAAACCGGTCAGTTCGAACGCACACTCATCATCGCTGAAGACAACAGCCATGTCAGTTATCTGGAGGGCTGCACCGCACCAATGCGTGATGAAAACCAGTTGCATGCGGCGGTGGTCGAGCTGGTGGCGCTGGAAGATGCGCAGATCAAGTATTCCACTGTGCAGAACTGGTATCCGGGTGACAACGAAGGTCGCGGTGGCATTTACAACTTCGTCACCAAACGCGGCGACTGTCGAGGCGCGCGTTCACACATTTCCTGGACCCAGGTCGAGACCGGCTCGGCAGTGACCTGGAAGTATCCGAGTTGCATTTTGCGCGGCGATGACTCGGTCGGCGAGTTTTACTCGGTGGCGGTGACCAAAGGCAAGCAGCAGGCCGATACCGGCACCAAGATGATTCACATGGGCAAAAACACCCGCAGCACCATCGTGTCGAAAGGCATCTCGGCGATGCACGGCAGCAACGCCTATCGCGGCCTGGTGCGTATTGCAGCTAATGCCGAGAACGCACGCAACCACACCCAGTGTGATTCGCTGTTGCTGGGCGATCGTTGTGCCGCACACACCTTCCCGTACATCGAAGTGAAAAATCCGACCGCCCAGGTGGAACACGAGGCGACCACTTCAAAAGTCAGTGAGGACCAGTTGTTTTACTGTCGTCAGCGCGGCCTGTCAGAAGAGGATGCAGTGTCGATGATCATCAACGGCTTCTGCAAGGAAGTGTTCAATGAGTTGCCGATGGAGTTTGCCGTGGAAGCGCAGAAGCTGTTGTCGGTCAGTCTGGAAGGTGCTGTCGGTTGAGCGAATTCACCGAACAGCTGTCCAATTAATACAGAACATTTAGAGGTAAAACATGTTAAGCATTAAAAACCTGACCGCCAATGTCGACGGCAAGCAGATTCTCAACGGTATCAATCTGGAGATCCAGGCCGGCGAGGTGCACGCCATCATGGGGCCCAACGGTTCGGGCAAAAGCACGCTGGCGCACATTCTTGCCGGACGTGAAGGTTACGAAGTGACAGGTGGCAGTATCGAATATCGCGGTCATAATCTGCTCGATCTTGAAATCGAGGAGCGCGCCCAGCAAGGTATTTTCCTGGCCATGCAGTATCCGGTGGAATTGCCTGGTGTGAACAACCTGACCTTTTTGCGTGAATCGCTCAACGCCATACGCAAGGCCCGCGGCCTGGATGAAATCGATGCTGTGTCTTTTATGAAACTGGCGCGTGAAAAAGCCGCCCAGGTCAAGCTCAATGAAAAGCTGCTCAAGCGTTCGGTTAACGCCGGCTTTTCCGGTGGTGAGAAAAAACGCAACGAGATTCTGCAAATGGCGATTCTTGAACCTTACCTGGCGATACTCGATGAAACCGATTCCGGCCTTGATATCGATGCGCTGCGCGATGTTGCCGACGGCGTCAATATGCTGCGCTCAGCGGAACGCGCCATGCTGGTGGTGACGCATTACCAGCGCCTGCTGGAATACATCCAGCCCGACTTCGTGCATGTGCTGGCCGGTGGCCGCATCATTCGTTCCGGTGACAAACAGCTGGCACTGGAGCTGGAGGAACGTGGCTATGGCTGGCTGCTCGGTGAGGAGGCGGCATGAGCACTGCCAACATCAGCATCACCGATATTGAGCAACAGGCGCGGGATTACATCGCGGCGCTGCCAACGGAGCAGGGCAACTGGCTGACGCAGCAGCGCAATGCAGCGGCACAACACATTAGCGATCTGGGCCTGCCGTTGCGCAAGCAGGAAGACTGGCGTTACACCAGTGTCGATCCGTTGCTGAAACAACAGTTTCATGCCACCCCGAGTCAGGAAACCGCTATCAATCCGGACCAGATTCGCCAGCATTTTTTGCCCGATGAAATTGCTGCGCGATTGGTGTTTGTCGACGGTCTGTTCCACGCGGGTCTGTCGAGCCTGCATGCCGATGGTTTGCAGATCAGTAGCCTGCGCCAAGCCATGCAGGATGGCAGGAACGATCTGCTGGGCGGAATCGGTCAACTATCCGGTCAGCCGCAACATGTGTTTTCGGCCCTGAATTTCGCCACCATGTACGATGGCATGTTGTTACATATTGCCGCTGATACCCGGCTGCAGCGGCCGATCGAGCTATTGCATATCAGCACGGCCGCAGCACAGGGACGCAGTATCAACAGCCGGCACCTGATTCGCATGGAAAAACATGCCAGGGCGACCCTGTTTGAACGTTATGTCAGTCTTGAAGCGGATACCGCTTATTTCAACAATCTGGTGCTGGAGATCGAACTGGCCGAAACCGCCGGCCTGAAACATGAGCGCGTGCAAAATGAAAGTGCGCAGGCCTATCACCTGTGTGATCTGTTCATTCGCCTGCACGAACAGGCACATTATCACGGTGTGAACGCAGCCGTGGGCGCGGCCTGGTCGAGAACTTTTGTACATAACAGGTTCAATCAGCCGGGCGCCAACTGTGAACTCGACGGCCTGTATCTGGCCGGTGACAAGCAACTAGTCGACTTTCACCTCGACATCGATCATGCGGTGCCGGGTTGTGCCAGCCGCGAAAACTTCAAGGGCATTCTGTATGGTGCCGGACGTGCCGTGTTTGACGGACTGATTCGGGTACAGGAGCAGGCGCAAAAAAGCGACGCACATTTGTCCAACAACAATCTCATCCTGTCACGCCAGGCCGAGATCGACACCAAACCGCAGCTGGAAATTCTTGCCGACGATGTCAAGTGCAGTCACGGGACTACGGTTGGCCAGCTGGATGCGCAGGCGATGTTTTATTTACGCTCGCGCGGTCTCAATGAACAGCAGGCCAGACAGTTGCTGAGCGTCGGCTTTGCCGTGGATGTGCTGGAACAACTCGACAGCGACAGCCTGCGCGAGCAACTCACGGATTTGATCAACGCCCGTGTCTCCGGGAAGACAGCGTGATCGCATGAATGCAGGAACGGATGAAACGACCAAACCGGCTGTGGAACAGCAGGCCCTGATCGATGCCATCAGGACGGTTTACGATCCGGAAATTCCAATCAATATCTACGACCTCGGCCTGATTTACCGGCTTGAATCCGATGCTGCTGGCCACATATCCATCGATATGACGCTGACTGCGCCAGGCTGTCCGGTCGCCGGCATCCTGCCGGGGCAGGTACGCCAGGCGGTCGAAGCTGTCGAAGGCGTGACCGCGGTGGATGTCAACCTTGTCTGGGATCCACCCTGGTCGCGTGAACGCATGTCCGAAGAGGCGCAGTTACAACTGGGCCTGTTGTAGAGCCAAGCCAGGAGTCAACCATGTCGATACAACTCACCGAAAACGCGGCAAGCCATGTGCAGAAAATGCTGGACAAGCGCCAGCAGGGCATCGGTTTGCGCCTGGGTACCAAAAAGAGCGGCTGCACGGGCTTTGCCTATGTGGTCGACTATGCCGACGAAGTCAGTGACGATGATGAGGTGTTTGAATCACATGGCGTCAAGGTTGTGGTAAACAAAAACAGCCTGCCGATGCTTGATGGTATGACCATCGATTTCGTCAAGGAAAACATGCTCAACGAAGGTTTTGAATTCATCAATCCCAATATCAAAAACATGTGCGGTTGCGGCGAGTCGTTCAGTGTCTGATATCGACCTCACTTGCAGCAATAATTAACACAATGACCGAAATCGATGACATCGTCGACAATTTCGAATTTCTCGACGACTGGGACCAGCGTTACCAGTATCTGGTCGAACTCGGCGATGCCTTGCCGCCGATGCCGGACGAACTCAAGACCGACGACAACTGGGTCAAGCCATGCATGAGTACGGTGCACGTCGCCGCCGAAGCCGTGCCGGGTGAACCCGGCAAGATCCGTTTTCTGGGGGATTGCGACACCGCCATCATCAAGGGCGTGTTGGCCTTGCTGATCGATCTGCTGTCGAACCGCACGTTGCAGGAAATCCGGGACATGGATGTGGACTCGTTATTCAAGCGACTCAAACTGCAGGAACACCTCAGTCCGAACCGCCACGTCGGCATTTTTGCGATTGTCGACAAGATGCGTGAGCGCGCCGCTGCGGTTACCGGCTGAATCCACTACTGTTATTCCGCACGCAATGCATCCACCGGGTTCATGTGCGCGGCATTGCGCGCCGGGAATACGCCAGCGAACACGCCGATCAACACCGCCAGCAATTCGGCCAGTACAATGAAATGCCACGGCGTATGCACCGGTAGTGCCGGTAACAACAGGTGCAGACCGTTGGCAATCAACCAGCCGGCCGCCAGGCCGAACAGGCCGCCGATGCCTGACAGCACAATCGCCTCGGCCAGAAATAGCAACAATATCTGCTGACGTTGTGCACCGAGTGCGGCCAGCAGGCCGATCTCGAAACGCCGCTCGCGTACCGCAATGCTCATGATGGTAAGAATGCCGACGCCGCCGACTAGTAATGAAATGCCACCGAGCGCGCCGACGGCGAAGGTCAGGATATCCAGTACCGAGTTGAGCACTTCCAGCATTTGTTCCTGCGTGGTCACGGTGAAATCCTCCGATCCGTGGCGCGCCGCCAACAGCCGTGTGATCGCCTTGCGCACCGTCTCGGCATCCGCATCGGGCCGGTACAGCAAGTCGATTTCCATGAGGCTTTCACGATTGAACAATTGCATCGAGGTCGACGCCGGAATGTAAACCGCATCGTCGAGATCAAAGCCAAGCAACTGTCCCTTGGACTCCATCACCCCGACGACACGAAAACGAAAACCGCCGATGCGCACGATCTCACCGAGCGGCATGGCGTCGCCAAACAGCGATTCCTTGACCTTGCTGCCGAGCACGACAAAGGCGCGTGCACTGTGAATGTCGTCGCGTGGCAGGAACTGACCCATGGCCACTTCAAACTGCCAGACCTCCGGCAAGTCCGGACCGACGCCGTAAATCATGGTGCGACGTTGTAACTGGCCGGCTTCAACCGCAGCGTTACCCTGGATCATCGGCATGGCCGCGATGACCTGCGGCAGGCGCAGCAAGGCTTCGGAGTCGTCGAGACTGAGCGGCTGCACATTGCTGACCAGCGCACCGGAAAAACCCAGCGTGGTGGTCTTGCCCGGATTGATGCCGATGATGTTGGTGCCGAACTGGCTGAACTCGGCGGTGACATACCGGTGCAGACCTTCGCCCATCGAGGTCAGCAACACCACGGCGGTGATGCCAACGGCGATACCGAGCGCGGTCAGGCCGCTGCGCATGCGATGCGCCAGCAGCGAGCCGATCGACAGGTTGACGAAATCCTGCAATAACATGTCAGCGCCCCGTCAACGCCAGCACCGGGTCGAGCTGTGCCGCCCGGCGTGCCGGCAGCAGGCCGAACAGGATGCCGGTCAGCAGCGCCACCGCCATTGCCGCCCACAAGGCCCAGTAGGGCGCGACAAACGGAAAGTCCGGAAACACATAACCGAGGCCGCGGTTGATCAACAGGCCGAACAACAGGCCGATCAACGCACCGCTGATCGACAGAAATGCCGACTCGGTCAGGAACAGCAGCAGGATCTGCCGCGCCGGCGCGCCGAGCGCCTTGAGCAGGCCGATCTCGCTGGTGCGCTGTGTCACCGTCACCAGCATGACGTTCATGATCATGATGCCGGCCACCAGAAGGCTGACTGCAGCAATGCCGCCGAGGCTGTAGGTCAGCGTCGAAAGAATGCGGTTAAAGGTGACCAGTAGGGCATCCTGCGACAACACGGTGACATCGTCCTCACCGTCGTGGCGCAGGCGGATGGTGTCAATGATCTGCTGTTTGGCTGCGTCCATCTCTTCCTTGCTGCGTACTTCGATGAGAATGCGAAACAGGGAAGTGCTGTCGAACAGTTGTTGTGCCGACGCCACCGGCATGATCAACACATCACCCATGTCGACACCGATCGACATGCCGGCTTCATCCAGCACGCCAATAACACGACAGCGGTTCTGGCTGACACGCACCCACTGGCCGAGTGCCTGTTGCTGGCCGAACAGTTCGTGCTTGAGTTTGTAACCGAGCACACACTCCGACGAGGCCAGTGAAGCATCCATCTCGGGCAGGAACTGGCCACGGTACATTTGCAGATGACGTACCTGATAGAGGCTGGCGGTGGAGCCAAGAATGGTGACTTCCCGCTGGTATTGCTGCCAGGAAACCGGCGCCGAGCCGACATTGATCGGTGCGACATGGCGTATGCGGCTGCTTTGCTGTAATGCGATGGCGTCCTCGAGTGTCAGGTCGCGTGGCGTTTCACCCATCATCGGCGGCATACCGCCGGTGGTTTCATTGCGCCCGGGCAACACGATCAGCAAGTTGGTGCCGAGCGAGGAAAACTGTTCGGTGATGTAGAGTCGCGCGCCTTCACCGAGTGAGGTCAGTACCACCACCGAGGCCACGCCGATGGCCATCGCCAGCAGCGTCAGCACGGTGCGCATCAGATAACCGTGCAGCGCATGCAGGGCAAACTCGATGGCGTCGCCGGCGCGCAACTCAGTCCTCCAGAATGAGGCCGTCCATCATATTGATGCGACGGTGGGCGCGCTCGCCGAGTTCGTGGTCGTGGGTGACGATCAACAGTGTAATGCCCTGATCGTTGAGTTTTTCGAGGATCTCGATCACTTCCAGGCCGGAACGATGGTCGAGGTTGCCGGTCGGTTCGTCGGCCAGCAGCAGGCCCGGTTGGGTCACTACCGCACGCGCGATCGCGACGCGCTGGCGCTGACCACCCGATAACTGGTTGGGACGATGACGGGCGCGGTCGCTGAGGCGAAACGCGTCGAGCAGTTCCCTGACGCGGGCATCCTTCTCCCTGTGTTCGACCCCGGCCAGTGTCAGCGGCAGGGCGATGTTTTCTTCGGCGGTCAGACGCGGCACCAGATGAAACGCCTGGAACACAAAGCCGATTTTCTCGCGCCGTACGGTGGCCTTGCGCGCTTCCGGCAATTGCGCGACATCCTCGCCATCAAGCAGGTAACGGCCGGAGTCGGGCTGGTCGAGTAGGCCGAGCACATTGAGCAGCGTCGACTTGCCCGAACCCGACGGCCCCATAATGGACAGGTATTCGCCGTCCTTGATGTCGAGATCGACATGATCAAGTCCTGGTACGTCCTCGTCGCCGACCTTGAAAATACGGGTAATCTGTTCCAGCTGGATCATATTGGAAACGCCAGCCTAGTCTTTTTCATTTTCGATTTTGGCGTAGGCGCCGTCGGCCACACCCTTGCGATCGACCGTGACCACCACCAGTTCACCGGGCTCTACACCTTCGGTGATTTCGGTGTGGTCCCAGTTGGACAGGCCTATCTTGACGCTGCGTTGTTCCAGCAGTTCATCGCTTTGGTTGAAGACAAACACATGCTGCTTGTCGACCACGGCTTCGGTCGGCACGCGCACCACGTTATCGCGGGTGCGCAGGATTACCTCGGCGTCAGCGCTGTAACCGGGAAGCATGTCCAGCATGTCTTCGGGATTCTCGAAATTGACCTCGACATCGACGGTGCGCGCCTGTTTTTCACGGTCCAGCACATAGTCGGCGATGCGTCGCACACTGGCGGCAAAGCGCCGCCCGCGAAATGCATCCAGGCTGATGCGTGCCGGCATGTCGGTGCGAATCTTGGGTGCGTCGACTTCATCGATTGGCGCGGTGACATAAAAACAGGAACGATCCACCATATCGACCGCCGGCAAGGTCGGAATACCGGGTGGCGAGGGCGTGACGTATTCGCCGACCTCACCGTTGACCTCGACAATCACGCCGTCAAATGGCGCGATCAGGCGGGTGCGGTCGAGTTTGGCCTGGGCGACATCGATGCGTTCGTGACTGACCTGGGCTTCGCTGCGCGCGGCTTCGCAATCGGCGCGGCTCGATCTGGCCATGGCCACGGCCTGTTCGACGTCCTCTTCGGAAACCACCTTGGATTTGCGCAGGGCGGTTTTGCGTTTGGCGGTGCTTTCGGCATTGTCGGCTTGCACACAGGCGCTTTCGGCACGCGCCAGCGCGGCATGCGCCTCACTGCGCGCCAGATCGACTTCGGCCTGAAAATCGTCGTTCCACAGTTCCAGCAGAATCATGCCCTGTTTGACGTGATCGCCTTCCTTGATCGGCAATACCGCAATCTGGCCACCGCTGGCCGGCGACATCTGCGCACGGCGGCAGGCTTCAACAGTGCCGGCACGTGTGTTGGCGACGGTTTCCTCGATGTTGCCAGTTTCCACCGGTTGGACCATCACCAGCACCGGCTTTTTGCGTGAGCCGAACATAAACAGGCCGGCCACAACCAGCGCGACCATGACAATTAGATAAAGGCGTTTGTGTTGCAACATGGATTATTCCCTGGAGGATACGATGCCGAATCACGCCGGCATGGGCTGAAACGATTTGTTGGGCATATAGTCTCGCCACTGCAAGCATGAATCAAGGTCAGTACGGGCGGGTGATCCGGCCATCCCGACAAGTATCTACTGCGAACAGAGGCATGACACCGGTTTGCCGGTTTACTGTGAAGACAACTTTAATGACTTTAAGTTTTTGCATTTTTTGCCGTTGACAACAATATTGATATCATATGGTTTTCAATAGCTTGAATACCTGTGGGCCGATACTGGTCAAGGAAATACAGGAAAGAACAACAATACAAATCAGGGAAGATGTATCTATGTCTGAAAGCAAAAAACAGGTTCTCGTCGTCGATGATTCGGAAATCGATCTGGTCTTGCTCGATGATATCCTGAGTTCAACCTATGAAGTGATTACCGCCACCAATGGTGAGCAGGCTTTGCAGCTTGTCGCGGAATCCTGTCCGGATGCGATCCTGCTGGACGTCGTGATGCCGGGCATGGATGGTTATGAAACCTGTCGACGCTTGAAGCAGGATCTGCCCGACTGTGATGTGGATGTGATTTTTGTATCGGTGCACGACAGCGTCGAGGAAAAGTTGCACGGTTACGATGCTGGCGGCAGTGACTACCTGGTCAAGCCGGTCATCCCCGACGAACTGCAGCGCAAGCTGGTCGTGGCCATCAGCAACCGTCTGTTGCGCCAGCAGGCGGCGGAGCAGCAGGGTATGGCCATGCAAACCGCGATGACGGCTATCACCAATGCCGGTGAGCTGGGCGTGGTGATTGATTTCATGCGTCGCAGTTTTATCGTCAACAGCCTCGACGAACTCGCGGATCTGATCATCGACGCGAATCGCAATTACGGGCTTGAGAGTAGTGTGCAATTGCGTACCGCAGCACGGCAGGTCAGTGCCGGCAGCAAGGGCCCGGTCGCACCACTGGAACAGGAACTGCTGACCCGCCTGCAGGACGCCGGGCGCATTATGGAAAAAGGCAGCCGGCTGATCCTCAACTTCGGCAATGTCTCGCTGCTGATCAAGAACATGCCGGACGACTCCGACAAGTGCGGCCGTCTGCGCGACCATCTCGCTATTTTGATGGAAGGCGCCGAAGCGCGTCTGCATGCACTCGAAATACAACAGGAAATTGCCCGTGTGATCGCCGACAGCAACCGCACCTTGCATGACATCGAGGCCATGCAGCAGGAGCAGAAACAGAATGCCATCAGGATTCTTGATGACGTCCTGGCGGATCTGGAGGCATCCTTCATGAGCTATGGCATGAACGAGGAACAGGAAGAATTGCTGCTCGATGTCGTGCGCGATGGTACGGAAAAGGCCATGGAGAATTTTGAGCAGGGCCTCAGTATCGATGAACAGTTACGTGATCTCGTTGAGCAGCTCAAACAGGTTCAGGCAGGTTGAAAAGACGGCGTTCTGGCCATTCCAATCATCGCAACCACCGGAAACAAAAAAGGCCGCTTTTTAGCGGCCTTTTGCAAGATGGTGCCTGGGAAAGGACTTGACTAAATCCAAATGTAACTACATGAAAAGCTTGTAAAACATGAAGTTATGTCTTAATGTGGGGTACATGACGTGAGGTACAGGTGCCCGAAATGGATAAAAAATATCTAGTTCAAAGAAGACAGGCTTGGTATGTCCAGGTAAGAGTTCCCGATTCTCTCTATCCTGTGATCGGTAAGCGTAAAATCACACGCTCACTTCATACTAGAGACTTAACCGAGGCTCGCTCTAAACGCTGGGATGCAGTTGCCAAAATCAAGAAGTATCTTGAAGCAACTAAGGCCCACACTGATGCTGTTCATGATCCGAATTCACCTCAAGGAATTCTTGAATCAACAAGGCAATTCATGCGTGAGCTGGAACAGGGTGTCTATGGTCACACCTTAGCTGACAGAGAGAAGGCGATAGAGGGAGCAAGCGTTGTTCTGAGTATGCAGGCAGATCGCTACTATCAGCCCTCAGGTAGAGATTCTATAGGAGTTGAGATAGACCAAGACGGATACAGAGTTAACACTGATCCTTCTTTAAGCTCTGCTTTCCAGACGTCCAGGAAAATACTACAGGGCGAGCTTGGCATATCTGTGCTGGAGGCCCTGGCTGATCATTCAAAAGAAATAGCGAAACATACCCGCATTCAGACTAAGAATGCTCGGGAGAAGCGTGTAAGAGACTTCATAGAATGGCTAGGTGTTGATAGGGAGATTAAATCCATTACTCGCCAACAAGCGGGAAGCTACATCACTAGGGTGCTACTCAATAAAGGGCACTCTATAAAGACAACAAAAGACACTATTTCTGACTTGAGCACATTCTTTAACTGGTGCATGCAGAGGGGAATGATAGATAGCAATCCTTTCTACGGGCTGAGCACGACTGTTAGGGAGACCTCAAGGGGTACCAAAGAAAAGCAAGGTACAAGGCGCAGGCCATTTACCAATGATGAGCTTGTAACGCTGTTGACAGCTATCAGGGATGCACGGGGCAAGGATGACCCTTTGTGGCCTCTGGCTATATTGGGTCTCTTTACTGGGATGAGAGGTAATGAGATTGCAGAGACTGAAGTCACTGACGTACATGATACATACATCCACATCCCAGAAGGAAAGACAGAGAGTTCTATACGAGATGTGCCCATTCACCCAGTGATTAGCAAGCTCGTGGCTGATCTGAAGGAAAATTCTACTGATGGCTATCTCATCTCAGGACTTAAGAGGGGCGGGGAAGACAACAAACGCTATCACGTCATCGGTAAGCGGTTTAGTACTGTCCTGAGGAAGGTGGCAAAAATTACAGATCGACAGGTAGTTTTTCACTGCCTGAGGAAAAACCTGGCTACAGCCTTAGAAAATGCAGGGGTTCCTGAGTCAACTGCTCAGCAGATAGCGGGGCATAAAAAGCAGTCTATGACATATGGCCTTTACAGTGGGGGCGTAGAGCTTGAGAAGCTGTCTAAAGCGATGGCAAAGGTGGATTACGGCGAGGCCATAGAGAAGCTAATCTGAACTAAGAAATCTAATGTAATTTAGGTAAAGGGGACTTGACGTCAATTACATTTACACGCTATATAGATGAAGGCGACGCAAGTCGCTCACACAACGTAACTATTTAGTCACTAGGTGACTATTTAGTTACACCTCCTTGGCGGACGTCTCCGATGAGGCTTGACCGGCACAGTCTTAGGGCCTCTCGGGGGCGTCTTACAAGGTTTACACGGGCTGCTTTTCGTAGCCATAGTAATTTCCTCTTTAGACATTAACAGGCTTAAACCTGTCTTCTCGGGCGTGCTCAATGCTATTTCGCCCACTGATCCTGACGACATTCGAGCCGCCGAGTCTAAAAAGGAGCAACCTGCGCCACCTTCATCCCTTATACTATCGGCGGTTTTTTCTGTGTCAACCCCAAAAACTCGCGTTATAGGCCATATTTTGCCCCGTGTACCATTTTGGTACCCTTTTTAATACCCGGCCTTAGGTATTTCTAAAAGCCTTTCAGAATGGCTGAAATCGCTTTATGCGTTAATGCATAAAATTTTCTACGGTTGTTCTCCTATTTCCACCGTTTACCATGGAGTGTCATAGAGTGGTAATCCGTTCACGTGTGATCCAGGAAGTCCCGAGGATTTCTGGTACAAAAATCTGAGCGGGTATCAATGGAAAGGTGCGCGCAAAGATACCCCCCTGTGCCCTCAAGATGGGTCAATGATCTGCAGAAAAGCGTTTATTCTGTGGTGTCGAGTATATAACTTGAGGCAATGATAATAGAATCAGTAACTTAGTGTGTCACGTGTGGTACATGTGAGGTACATCCTGGGCTTTTCGAGCGACATCTGAGGCTATTGGGCTGTGAATTAAGGTGTGCGGCGTCGTTTTTGCGCGGCTGTCTGTGTCTTTAGGTAGGGAGATAGGTTATCAGGAGGGAGGATTAGTCAGCCTAAAGTTCCACCCAAGTCCCGCTTATCGTATGCGTAGGTGGGTTTGATCGCAGGGATGATTGATAGCACATTACCAGACGCACCTATGATATTCCACTAGAGAGGTATGCTTTTTTCAAATTGTTCCCTCTATTCTCAAGGCTCCACAACAACGACAACACCAGGAGTCACACAATGATACTTTTCGGTTTTCGCCTAACTATAACAATCAATCTTAACCAGCTCTGGCTCAGTGCTGGCACTGCTGATACCAAATACTTTGCCTTTGAAGTGGACCGCCTGGGTCTGCTCTTGCGTGTTCCTTTCCTTGGTGAGAACTACTCAGAATGGTGGGGTTTTAAGTGGAACTGTAAATCCTGGAAACAGCTCTCAGCTAAACCTGGGCTGCTTGCCGATTACTGAACGGCGACCACCCGAGCATTTCGCCAGTTGATCAAGCGGAACATGGAGATGCTGGAGAGCTTCGGGGAGTTGAATCACAAGCTGTGACGCAACTCAGGAAGAACGCTGACACCCTGTCGGAGTTCGGATCATTGGGACACAGTGTCTCGATGGTAGCTATCGGCAGTGGAGCTGAGCGTGAGACCACCGAATACCACCTAAACCGAAAGCAGACGATCTACATCTGTACCCAGGCAGGGACACCGAAAGCCAGGGCGATGACTATTCAGGTGGTCGAGGTGTTTGATCAGTGGGTTGAGGGGAACTTAGTACCTATACCTTATTTAATTAAGGTCAACCCTTAGGGGGAGAACTGCAGCCCCTAGTACGTCTTAAATTAATTAAGGTCAACCCTTAGGGGGAGAACTGCAGCCCCTAGTACGTCTTAAATTAATTAAGGCTGACCCTTAGGGGAGGAACTGCAGCTCCCTATTGAGTTTTCACTTTAGAAGCCTATCCCATAAAAACCAGTGTGTCCTCTTGCGCTGGGGGAGGGCTTCTCTTTATTTCAAAAAAGGAATCGCATGTTTAAACGTAAGAAAAAACGAACCCTGGAACACATCAGGACAGACTTAATTCAGCGCTCAATTCTTGAAGCTGTTGAGGAGCTTAAGGACTACATTCATGCAGTCGAAACAGTCAAAGCGCCAAGCCCGATAAGTCGTTTGCCAGCTCTCAGATATGCCTTAGTCCTACTTGATCTCGTTCAAAGTGAGGTCAATGATGCAGTGGGTGAATTGCCAGAACTTGAACAGCTGGAGAGCCTACTTGATGCTGCTAAGACTGAATTGAAGAAGCCACGTATTGACCCTAATGCTAGGCGAAAACCAGGGAAATATGGTTCACCATGGCGTCCACTTTTCGGAGGAGGGTGAACAGAGTTATGAAGGAAAAGAAATTCCAGGAACGCTATGAGCAGTTGTGGCAACTGTTCGATGAAATGGTGGACTATCTCAGGCGGCTGCTTTCTGAGGACAATAAGG
>JASFVP010000061.1:0-17942 GCA_050049775.1 Chromatiales bacterium | reverse complement strand
CAACCGCATATCGAATATCGTCCGCATGACTGACCAGCAGCTGCGGCACGGTGGTGATTTCCAGAATCTCGGCCAGCAGCTCGCCGTCACCGCCATAATGCGATATCCACCAGATGCCGCTGTAGGACGTTTCCTGCACCTGACTGTGGCCGATGCTGTCGATGCGCGCGCTGAGCTCGCCCTTGCCGAGCAGCTCTGCCAGTTGCGCCGTATCCGCCTCCGTCAACGGCAGGCTGCGCAAATCAATAGCATTGCTCGTTCCCGAATCCGCCAGCAGTTGCAGCGCATCCAGCAACTCGTGCAGCAAAGCCTGCGCCATGCCGGTCGGTTGTTCCAGCGTCTTGACGGAAATATCAGACAGACTCATGTGACCAACGCTCGATCAGGGATTCAATTTCGGCAATCGCCGCCGGAATGGCGGCCGACACCGGTTCGGTCGGCTTTTCGCCCCAGTCGAGATTATCCGGCTGGATGCCGACCAGGGCGCGTTTCTGCGGCAGGTTACCACTCAATAATGCAATGGACATGACATCGGCGAGACTGACTTCGTGCACACTGCGTTTATTGCCGCTGGTGATGTAACGATCCATTTCATCGGCCTCGAACACCCGCACAGTGCCGGGACTGGATTTGAGTTCGGCCGCGTCGATGACGATAAACTGCTGGCAGCTTTCAATCGGTTCGGCCAGGGTGAAACTCAGCGTGCCGCCGTCCATGTATTCGACACCGTCTGCGCCCGTTTTACTGGCCCGCAGCGCCTCCAGCACATGCACCCCGATACCCTCGTCGGACAACAGCGTATTGCCGATGCCCAGCACCAGAGTGCGTTTTTCGTCATGTTTGGCGCTTGCCGACACGCGTTTCCCCTATGCCCTGAATATGTTAATAATAGGGACAGTGATTAGCAGCACGATTGATTTATGTCAACTAAAGCCGCTGCTGATGTAACATACTGCAACAAGGTTTTATAACTCAGGTAATCGAGGCGATTATGTGTCTTGGCATCCCCATGCAAGTCATTGAAGTAGACGGTTACAGCGCGCGTTGCGAGGCCAAGGGCATCGAGCGCACCGTCAGCCTGTTTCTGCTGCAGGAAGAAGATATCAAGGTCGGTGACAACGTTATGATTCACGTTGGCTATGCGATTCAGAAAATGACCGACGAAGAGGCCCGCAGCGCCTGGCAGATCTACGATGAGATGTTTGCCGACATGGACGCCCAGCCCGCCACTGGCGAAGCCGACAGCAATGCATGAACTGGCCATCTGTCAGGATGTGATCACGCAAGTGGAACAGATTGCACAACAACATCAGGCTGTAACCGTGGCACGCATCGAGTTGCAGGTCGGGCCGCTGTCCGGTGTCGAGGTCCCCTTGCTCGAAGCCGCCTTCCCGATCGCCTGTGCAGGCACGGTCGCCGAACAGGCCGAACTGGCCATCGAAGCCACACCGATCCGCGTCAAATGCCAAAGCTGCCATGAACAATCGTTGGTCAAAGCCAACAACCTCGCCTGCCGTCATTGCGGCGACTGGCATACACAACTGGTCAGTGGCGATGAAATGATTCTCAAACGTATTGAAATGGATACGGAGCCGTCAAATGTGTGAAACCTGTGGATGCAATGTAACTGCTGCCAATCGGCATCTGGTCGAAGACAATGGCAAACTGGCGCAAACCGCTGACGGCAAGGCTGCCGTGGACGTATTGCACAGCCTGCTGCATGAAAACGATCACCAGGCCATGCACAATCGCGAGCACTTTGATCAACACAAGGTGCTCGCCATCAACCTCATGTCATCACCAGGCTCCGGCAAAACCACTTTGCTGGAACAAACCATAGAGGCGCTCGGCGACGAACTCAACATCGCCGTGATTGAAGGTGACCTGGAAACCGAAAACGACGCCAATCGCATTCGCGCCAAAGGCATCGACGCGGTGCAGATCACCACAGGTTCAGCCTGCCACCTGGATGCGCACATGGTGCACGATGGCCTGCATCAGCTGGCGCTCGACAACGTCGACATCCTGTTCATTGAAAACGTCGGCAACCTGGTGTGCCCGGCCAGCTTTGACCTCGGCCATCATCTGAATGTCACACTGTTGTCGACCACCGAAGGCGACGACAAGCCGTCCAAGTACCCGGTCATGTTCCGCGCCGCCGACCTGATGCTGATCAGCAAGGCCGACCTGCTGGCCGTGCTCGACGATTTCGACAGCGAGCGCGCCACCGAAAATTTCCGCAAACTGGCCAAGGCTGAACCGGTGATCAGCCTGTCAGCAAAAAACCGTGCCGGTTTCGATGCCTGGACCGACTGGCTGCAACAGCAGTTGCAACAACACCGCGAACGCCTGGCCAGCGGCGACAGCCGCCGCCCGGCAATCCAGCCCGATGGTGTGCAACTGCACAGTCATACGCACCAGCACAGTCAGGGACATCAGCACGATCACGGGCACAGTCACGGCCACCACCATCATCACGAGCATAGCCACAAGCATGGCTCCTGACGCCAGACACTGGCTGCAACAAATCCACCAACTGCCGCTGCCCGGCAAGCTGCGGCTCATGAACGTCTGCGGCGGCCATGAGCGTTCGATTTCGATGGCCGGCCTGCGCAGCGCCCTGCCCGCCAACATCGAACTCATCCCGGGGCCAGGCTGCCCGGTGTGTGTCTGCCCGGAAGAAGACATCTACCAGGCCATCCAGCTGGCGCTCAATGAAAACGTGATTTTGGTCGCGTTCGGCGATATGTTGCGTGTGCCCGTCAATGTGCCCAAGGGTGAAGTGCGTTCACTGGAGCAGGCACGCGCTGCCGGTGCCGATGTACGCCCGGTCGCCTCGCCACTCGATGTGGTCGCCATCGCACGCGATAACCCGGACCGACAGGTGGTGTTTTTTGCCGCCGGCTTTGAAACCACCACCGCACCGGTGGCCGGCATGATCGCCGAAGGTATTCCCGACAACCTGCTGGTGCTGCTGTCAGGTCGACTGACCTGGCCGGCAGTCGCCATGCTGCTGGAAACCGGAAAGGCGGCTTTCGACGCACTCATCGCACCCGGTCATGTCGCCACCGTGATGGGGCCCGAGGAATGGTCGTTCGTAACGGAAAAATTTCACATCCCCTCGGCGGTGGCCGGCTTTTCACCGGAAAGCCTGCTGGCGGCAATGTATTCGGTATTGCGGCAAAAACTCGAAGACCATGTGTTTCTGGACAACTGTTACCCTCAGCTGGTGCGCCCCGGCGGCAATCCCGGTGCCCGGCAAGCCATGCAGCAAGTGCTTGATGTAGTCGATGCCAACTGGCGCGGCATCGGTATCATTCCCAGCTCGGGTTATGCACTCAAACCCGAATACGCCGCCCATGACGCACGCCGGCAGTTTCCCGATTACGACGAGCAAAGCCGCCGCCGTCGCGGCCAGATGCCGCCGGGTTGCGACTGCGCCAACGTGGTGCTCGGGCAAAAATATCCGAACGAATGCGTGCTCTACGGCCAGGCCTGCACGCCACGAAACCCGGTCGGCCCGTGCATGGTGTCCGATGAAGGCGCCTGTCGTATCTGGTGGGCCAGCGGCATTCGGGAACACAAAGCGCAAGTCGCCGCGGCCAACTGATTCCGCATTACGTTGGCAAAGTTGTCCACACGCCAGATCATTCTTTCCGGCCAGGTGCAGGGCGTCGGCTTCCGCCCCTTTGTTTACCGGCTCGCCCGACAGTTGGATATCAAGGGGAATGTCCGCAACAGTTCCGGGCAGGTCATCATTCTGGCCCAGGCTCAGCCCGAACAACTACAACAGTTCGAACAGCTGTTGATCGAACAGGCGCCGCCATTGGCCAAGCCAAAGTTACAATGCAGTGAAAGCATTTCGCATGACGGCCTGGAAAACTTTGTCATTCTGCCAAGCCAGGCAGCAACAGCAGCCGACATCCACATCCCGCCCGACTATTTCATGTGCGATGACTGCCTGGCGGAAATGTCCGATCCGCAACAGCGCCGTTACCGCTACCCGTTCA
This sequence comes from Chromatiales bacterium, assembly GCA_050049775.1. Lineage (GTDB taxonomy): Bacteria > Pseudomonadota > Gammaproteobacteria > Chromatiales > Chromatiaceae > JABDQZ01. The sequence continues at coordinate 13,932 of JASFVP010000061.1, read as the reverse complement.
CCAACTGTACGCAATGCGGACCGCGTTACAGCATCATCAAAGCGCTACCCTACGACCGACCCAACACCAGCATGGCCGACTTCACCTTATGCGCAGATTGTCAGGCCGAATACAACAACCCGGCAGACCGGCGCTTTCATGCCCAGCCGCTGGCCTGCCCTGCCTGCGGCCCTGTGTTGTCATGGCGGCATGACAACGAACATTTCGAAGGCAACGAGGCCGCTTTGCAGGCCTGCCTCAATGCATTGGCAGCAGGCCGGATTGTCGCGGTCAAAGGCATCGGTGGCTATCACTTGATGTGTGATGCTGGCAACGATGCCGCGGTAGCCTTGTTGCGACAACGTAAGCCACGGCCGGACAAGCCGCTGGCGGTAATGTTTCCGATGCGTGGTGACGACGGACTGGAACTGGTACGCCAACATTGCGACATGAGTCTGACCGAGCAACAGCTGTTGTTAACCCCGCAACGCCCGATAGTGTTATTGCAGCAAAAGACAGCATCTCTAGGCACAGCACTTTCCAGCCAGATCACACCCGGCCTGCAACAGATCGGCGCCTTCCTGCCCTACAGCCCGCTGCATCATTTGCTGCTCGAAGATTACGGCAAACCGCTGGTGGCGACTTCGGCCAACATCTCGGGCGAGCCCGTATTGACCGATGCCGACGCAGTCGAGCATCGACTGTCAAAGGTCGCCGATGCTTTCCTGCATCACAACCGCCCCATCGTGCGACCGGCCGATGATCCTGTCATACAGGTGCTGGATCAACAGGTGTTGCCGCTACGTCTCGGCCGCGGCCTGGCGCCATTGGAACTGAGCCTGCCATTCAAACTCGAACAGCCAGTGCTGGCCGTCGGTGGCCACCAGAAAGTCACAGTGGCGCTGGCCTGGCAGAGCCGTGTGGTAATTTCACCGCACATCAGCGATCTCGGCAGCCTGCGCACCGATCAGGTGTTTCGACAGGTCATCGAGGATTTACAACAGCTGTATCAGGTAAAGGCACAGCACATCGTCTGCGATGCTCATCCTAGTTACGCCAGCCATCAATGGGCACAGCAACAGGATATGCCGGTGCACACAGCCTGGCATCACCACGCCCATGCGAGCAGTGTCTCCGGCGAATATCCGCAGCACAAAAACTGGTTGTGTTTCTGCTGGGACGGCACCGGTCTCGGTAGCGACGGCAGTATCTGGGGTGGCGAAACCTTTTTCGGCCAACCCGGCAACTGGCAACGGGTTGCCAGCATGCAACCACTGCATCTGCCCGGTGGCGACAAGGCCTCGCGCGAGCCCTGGCGCGCCGCTGTCGCCTGGCGCTGGTCTTTACAACATGACTGGCTACCCGACATCGAACACGCCGAACTTGCGCATCAGGCCTGGCAAAAGCGACTCAACTGTCCCGCCTCCTCGGCAGTCGGACGTTTGTTTGATGCTGCTGCCAGCATGGTGCTCAACATCAACCACTGCAGCTTTGAAGGTCAGGCGGCGATGCAGCTTGAAGCCATCGCCGATGACTCGGATGACTTTATCCAATTGCCATTGCAGGAAGATGGGGTATTACGCGTCGACTGGTCGGTACTGACCGACGTCTTTCTCGACCAACAACTGTCAGCGTCCCGGCGCGCCGCCATGTTTCATAACAGCCTGGCCGCCAGCCTGATCGAGCAGGCCTTGCTATTGCGACAACAATATGACTTTGAAGCCATCGGCCTCAGTGGCGGCGTGTTCCAGAACCGCCGCCTGTGCCAGCGCATTCTGCAACTGGCGCAGCAACAGGGACTGCGAGTTTTGTTACCATCGCAAGTACCGGTCAATGACGGCGGCCTGAGCTACGGCCAGATCATCGAATTCGCAGCGAGTCGAAACAAATGAAACACGAGTATTCACATGACTGAAGACAAACTGGTGACACTGGCGCACGGCAACGGCGGCCGTTTCATGCGCGCCATGATCGAAGATATCTTTGCACGCCACCTGCACAACGATTTACTTGACGTGCGTACCGATGCCAGCCTGTTACCCGCGGTCCAGGGTGAGCTGATGTTTTCCGTCGATGGCTTTACCGTGCAACCGTTACAGTTCCCGGGCGGCGACATCGGCTCGCTGGCCGTGCACGGCACGGTCAACGATCTCGCCGTGAGCGGTGCCGAACCTCTTTATCTGAGCCTCAGCGCCATCATCGAGGAAGGCATCGAGTTCGGTCTGCTCGACCAGTTGGTCGCCAGCCTTGCCGAAGCAGCCAGACATGCCGGTGTGCGCATCGTCACCGGCGACACCAAGGTGGTGCCACACGGCGCCGGTGGCGGCGTGTATTTCACCACCTCAGGCATTGGGGTGCGCGGCCCGCAACAGCTCGGCTTGCAAAACATCCAGGCCAGCGATGCCGTACTGGTCAGCGGACCAGTCGGTGATCACGGTGCCTGTGTCATGTTGGCGCGTGAGGAATTCGGCCTGTCAGGTGATTTACAATCCGACAACGCCTGTGTGTTACCACTGACGCGCACCCTGCAGGATTTACCCGGTTTGCGGTTCATGCGTGATCCGACCCGCGGCGGTCTGGCTACCGTCGCGCATGAAATCGCCGTTGCCACCGGCTTGAATGTACGCCTTGATGAAACGTCTATCCCGGTGCGCGACCCGGTGCGTTCGGTGTGCGACATGCTCGGCTACGATCCCTATTACCTCGCCTGTGAAGGCCGGGTTGTCGCAGTAGTCGACGCCGAACAGGCCGATGACGCCTTGCAACGCTGGCAGGCATTAGCGGACGGCCAACTGGCCGCCATTATCGGTCGTATTGAAACCGGTTCAGGCAAAGTTGTCTTGCAGACCGAGCTCGGCGGCGAACGCTTGCTCGACGAACTCGAGGATAATCCGTTGCCACGGATCTGCTGACACCAGATTCAGTTCGGTTTGACCAGCGTGGTGTTGGCGGAGTTAAAGAAATAAAACACCATTTTGATGCTTTCCAGTAAATAAGTGATGATGCCTTTTTCGGTCTGATACCAGTTGGTTTCGTCATAAACCGGATTGGGTGCCGCCGCCATTTCGATTTTCACATGACCCATGCCTTCCTGCTTGAACACCTTTTCAAACGCATACAGCGCGCGCCGGGTATGGAAAGCATCGGTAACAATGATCAGGCGTTGCATCGGCTGCTCCCGCAGGAAGTCCACCACATCGTAGGCTTCGTCAAACGTGCTGGTGGCGCCCCCCTTATTATTGGGTATGATCTCCACCGGTACGCCACGATCTTCAAGTTGCTTTCTGGCATAAAAATTCCGAGCCTTGACGTACTCGGAAATCTCGCCGGTGTAATCACGCTCCTGGGTCAAAAACAGGCGCGGCGCGTAGCCTTCCTGAAACAGCCTGGCGGCGTATTTGGGGCGGGTTTCAATACGCCCACTTAACACCAGGATGGCATCAGCGCCCTTGCTGGCGGTGTTCACCGTGAACAGACGCGCATAGCCGGTGAGGATTTCTGCGCGCATAATGTACAGCATGAGAACAACAATAATCAGAAACAGGAATTTTTTCATTACAACTTTCATCAAGACTGGTTTGCCGCAATATAACACAGGGCCGTATGGGCGGGCTGTCCTCACAGGCTCATGCAATGAGCCAGCCGCCCCGGTAACATAAGCACCATGAAGCCATCTACCGCGGAATTTCCGAGCATCGATTCCGGCCAACTGTTTACCCAGCTGTCCCATGGTGCCTTGTTGCTGACGGCCAACAAGCGCTTGGGCAACCGCCTCAGTAGCGATTATGCCGATTGGCAGATGCAACAGGAACAGAGTGTCTGGCCAAGCCCACAAATCCTGCCGCTGGGCGCGTGGTTGAACCAGCAACTCGAAAACCTGATCGACCAGGGCAACTGCGAATTACAACTGCTCTCGGCTGAACAGGAAAAACTGTTGTGGCAGGACATCATCGAGCAGGATACCGAACAGCATTACCTGATGCCGGCCACCAGCATGGCCAACAATCTGCAGCAAGCCTGGCAGTTGATACAACAATGGCAGATTGCGCAATCCGATTTACAACAGATTGACAGCCCCGAGTCACTTGCCCTACAGCGTTGGCTGCTGGAATTTCGCCGACGCTGCCGCAGCAGACAATGGCTGGACCGGACACAGCTTGCTGAACTGGTTGGCAATGCCATCCATAATGAGCAAATCGAATTGCCGCAGCAAATCATCTTCACCGGGTTTGAAGACATCAATCACCAACAGCAACAACTTTTCGAACAGCTGCAACAGGCCGGCTGCCAGCTGTCACAACATGTGGATGCCAGTCGCAACCGCATCACCCATACGGCTGTGGCCAACAGTTTCAACCATGAACTCGAACTTGCCGCCAACTGGGCCAGGCAGTTGTTACTGAGCAAACCGGACAGCCGCATCGCTATTGTGGTACCCAGTCTTAACGAAACCCGCAAACAGGTCTACAACTGCTTCCAGGCCGTGCTGCATCCGGAACGCCTGGCGCCTCCACCCTGGAACCGGCAGGACCTGTTCAACATCTCACTGGGCCAGCCGCTCAGCGATTACCCACTGGTGCATGACGCCCTGCTGGTGTTGGGTCTGTTGCAGCATGAATTCAGCCGCAATGATTTGAACAATCTGTTGTTATCGCCATTCGTTCTGCAGAACAACCCGGATGAGGCAGAATCCCAGGCGCGACTCGATCTGCTACTACGGCGTTTTGGCCGCAACAGCTGGTCGTTGCATTCGCTGTTGGGTTTTCTCAACCAACACAGCAATGAATCCGTTCAGGCCAACAAGACACTGTTGCAAAGACTGCAACAGCTGCTCGAACTGAGCAAGGAGTTTTCCGGCCGCCTATCGCCACAGCAATGGAGTTCAAACTTCCTGCAGGCCTTACAAACCGCCGGCTGGCCTGGTGAACGAGCACTCGACAGCCATGAATATCAGCAGTCGCAGCGTTTTCACAAACTGCTCGGGGAGTTTCGGCAATTGCAACTGCTGCGTCCGAAGCTGGCCTTCAGCCAGGCCTTGAAGCTGCTCAGGCAACAGACGCGCGATTGTATCTTCCAGGTACAATCCGATGCCGCGCCGGTGCAGATATCCGGCGTGCTCGAAGCACTCGGCCAGCAGTTTGATTATCTCTGGATGACCGGACTTGACGATGAACAGTTTCCGGGGCACGCCCTGCCCAATCCCCTCATCCCGGTCAGCATCCAGCGCCACTACAACCTGCCACACTGCACGGCCGAGCGTGAATTCGACTACGCCAGTCGCTTGCTGTGCAGTCAGCGCGATCAAGCTATGGAGTGTGTGTTCAGCCATGCCAGCCGCGAACAGGACCGTGAACTCAGCCCGAGTCCGTTACTGGATCTGCTGTTTGCCGATGCCCTGCCCTTCAGTGATACAGCACACAGACAGACAACACCGCAACCGGCAGCCATTGACTTTGAGACCTTGCACGATAACCGCATCACGGCCCTGCCAATGGAACATGCGACGCGTGGCGGCAGTGGTGTATTGACCCAACAGGCCAAGTGCCCGTTCAGCGCGGTCGCCGCCTATCGTTTGCAGGCCGAAGCGCCCGAACAACCCGGCGATGGCGTGGACGCACGCGACCGCGGTTCGCAGTTACATCAGGCGCTGGAAAAACTTTGGTCGGTACTTGGCAGCCAGCAGCAGCTCAACAACTATACCCCGGAACAGCTCAACAACCTGATTGAACAAAGCGTGGATGCCGTGCTGAATATCTACGCCTACAAACGCCCTGACCTGTATCGCCGGCAGTTTTTGCAGCTCGAGAAACAACGCCTCAACAAACTGCTGCGCCAATGGCTCGCCATTGAACAACAACGTCCGGCCAGCTTCCGCGTGGTCGAACGCGAACAGGACAAAAACATCAGCATTGGCGGTCTGGTGTTGCGAACCCAGGTTGACCGCATTGACGAACTCAACGACGGCTCACACATCATCATCGATTACAAAAGCGGCAGCCGTGCTTCCAGCAACTCCTGGACCACACCACGCATCAGCGAACCGCAATTACCGCTGTACAGCCTCAATGAAGATGGCCAGCTGGTGGCGCTGACACTGGCGCAGGTCAACGACAGCAGCATGGGATTCAAGGGCGTCGCCCTGCACGACGACATCCTGCCCGGCATCAAGGCGTTCAAGCATGAAGACTTCGCCGACTGGCAAGCCTTGCAACAACACTGGCGCAACAGCCTGACCGTACTGGCCGAACAGTTTCGCACTGGTGTGGCCGAGGTGACGCCGCTGGACTGCCAGTACTGCGCTTATCCGGCCCTGTGTCGCAAACATGAACTGCAGGAAGCCAGCGATGACTGACGCGATTGCCGATCAGCAACAACGCCTGCAGGCACTGGATGTCAGCCACAGTTGCATCGTGCAGGCGCCGGCCGGTTCCGGTAAAACCGAGCTCATCAGCCAGCGTTTCCTGAAGTTGCTGGCCATCTGCGAACGCCCTGAAGCCGTGCTCGCCATCACGTTCACGCGCAAGGCCGCCAGCGAAATGCGCCAGCGCATCGTCGCCGCATTGCAATCGGCCAGCCAGGCCGAACCGCAGGAGCCGCACAAACAACTCACCTGGTCACTGGCCAAACAGGCGCTGGCACAAGACGAACGCCAAGACTGGCAATTGCTGCATAACCCGTCACGCCTGCGCGTGGTCACCATCGACAGCTTCTGCAGCAGCCTGACGCGACAAATGCCGTTGCTGTCACAAATGGGTAGCGCCGCAAGCCCGGTCGAGGATGCCTCCGCTTTGTATCTGGAAGCCGCGCGGCGCACGCTGGCCGAACTGGAAAGCAGCGACTGGTCGAATGACGTGGCGCGCCTCATGGCGCATCTCGGTAATCAGGTCGAACGCATTCAGCAGCTGCTGACCAGCATGCTGGCGCGGCGTGATCAGTGGCTGCGACATATCGCTGACAGTCAGGACCAACGCTTGCAACGCAATCACCTGGAGCAGGCCTTGTCACATCTGGTGCAGGATCACCTGCAATCGCTGACTCAACTACTGCCAGCCGGTTTTGTCGATGAGGCCAGCGCATTGCTGCAGTACGCCGCCACTCATGTCGATGCCGACAAAAAACCCGACATCGCACTGTGGCATGAGCAAGCAGGCTTCCGTCCCGAATCCTTGCCCGAACATCTGCCCTACTGGCTCGGGCTAGCCGATTTGCTGCTGACCGACAACGGTGATGTGCGCAAGCAACCGAACAAAAACATCGGCATTCCGGCGCCAAGCAGCAGCAAGGATGCCGACACCAAAGCCTGGTACCAGCAGCATAAGGATCGATTGCAACAACTGTTGGCCGAACTCGAACAGCAACCCGAACTGGTGCAGGCGCTGGCGCGACTGCGCAGCATGCCGGCCCTGAATTACAGTGACGATCAATGGCTACTACTGCAATCCCTGATCCGCGTGCTGCTGCTGGCGGCTGCGCACCTGCGCATCGTATTCGCCGAGCAGGGTTCGGTGGATTTTGCCGAGATCGCCCTGTCCGCCAACCGTGCACTGGGTGACGAACAACAGCCAACCGATCTGGCGCTGGCCATGGATTATCGCCTGCAGCACATTCTCGTCGATGAGTTCCAGGACACCTCACAGGGCCAGTTTGAACTGCTGGAAAAACTCACGCGCGGCTGGCAGGCAGACGACGGCCGCACCCTGTTTCTGGTCGGTGATCCGATGCAGTCGATTTACCGTTTTCGCGAAGCCGAGGTCGGCCTGTATCTCAAGGCGCGCCAGCAAGGCATCGGCGAAATCCACCTGCGACCCTTGTATTTATCGGTCAACTTCCGTTCCCAGCAAGGCATTGTCGACTGGGTCAACCGGTCGCTGGCGCAAACCTTTCCGACTCAGGAAGACATTTCCAGCGGCGCGGTCAGCTACAGCCCCTGTATCGCCGCGCATGCACTTGAGGCCGGACCGGCCATCACTGTGCACCCGCAACTTGAACGTGACGATACTCGCGAAGCAGAGCAGGTGCTTGGCATCGTGCAGCAGGCGCTGCAACAGCATAGCGGCAGCATCGCCATTCTGGTGCGCAGCCGCAACCATCTGCCACAGATTATCGAACAGCTGAAAACCGCCAACATCGGTTTCCAGGCGCTGGATCTCGATCTACTGATCGACAAGGGCAGCGTCATTGATCTGTACAGCCTGACCATGGCGCTGCATCACGCCGGCGACCGCCTGCACTGGCTGGCGCTGTTGCGTGCGCCCTGGTGTGGTCTGACACTCAACGACCTGCTGGTGATCGCGGATGCCGGACCGACCGTCTGGCGCAATTGCCTGCAACCGGAAGTACAACAACGGCTCAGCAACGATGGTCGCCAACGTCTACGGGCGCTGATTGATCGCCTGCAACCGTTCCTGTTACAACGTTACCGCATGTCGTTACGACAGTGGCTGGCTGCCATCTGGCAGGGCATCGGTGGCGCCGCCTGTTACGCCGGCCAGACCGATCAGCAGGACGCCATCAACAGTTATCTGGAATTGCTCGATGCACACGATCAGGGCGGTCGCATCACCGACTTTGTCGCCTTCAACGATGCGCTGGCGAAGCTGTATGCACCGGTTGACCAGAGCAGTGACGGTCGTGTGCAGATCATGACCATGCATAAATCCAAGGGGCTCGAGTTTGATGTCGTGATCCTGCCGGGTCTGGGCAAACGTGCACGCGGCGATGAGTCCACTTTGCTCGACTGGCTGGAACGTCCCAGCCGCGAGGCTGAAACCGACCTGTTGATCGCGCCGATCAAGGCATCCGAGAACGCCAGCGACGAAGCCATTGGCAAAAGCCTCAAGGCGATCAATAACGACAAGGCAGCCTTTGAAACCACCCGCCTGCTCTATGTTGCCGCCACACGAGCCAGGCAACGCCTGCATCTACTCGGTCATACCAAGAAAAACCGCCATGGATTCGCCCCGGAAAGTCGCAGCCTGCTCGCCACCCTGTGGCCGGTCGTGGCGCAGGACTTCGAAGCACTCGAGTCTGACAGACCGCGCGATGCTGTGGAATCACTCGCCACCGGGAAAAAACTGTTGCGGCGCCTGCCAGCCGGCTGGTCACCAACCAGTTGCAGTGCGCTTCCGGTACAGCTCGAGCAGCAGCAAGTGGAAGAGACGGTAACCGATTTACCCGACCCCGAGTTTGACTGGGCCACCGAAACCGCCCGCCACATCGGCACCATCACCCATCGTTATCTGCAACGCATGGCCTGTCAGCCCAGGGTCGACTGGAATGCACAGCGGCTGCGGTTGCAGCAGCGCAACGCCATTCGCACCGGCCTGCGCAATCTCGGCACAGTAGATGATGATCTGGAAATGGCCTGCGACAAGGTCATACAAGCCTTGATCAACACCATTGAGGACGAACGTGGTCGCTGGATCCTGCAGCCACATTCCCAAGCCAGTTGCGAATACGCCCTGACCCACAAAAGCGCCAATGGCCTGCGTCGTTATATCCTCGATCGCACTTTCATCGACGCACAGGGTCGCCGCTGGATCATCGACTACAAAAGCGGCAGCCATGCCGGCACCGATGTCGAACAGTTTCTCGATCAGGAACAGCAACGCTACCGCGAGCAGTTACAACAATACGGGCGGCTCATGCAACAACTCGGCGAGCGGGATATTCACCTGGGTCTGTACTTTCCACTGCTCAATGGCTGGCGGGAGTGGCGTTATGCTACGGAAACGGACTAAAGCTGCAGATTCGTCACCGGCTGCCGATAACCTGCCATACTTGGTAGAGTTGATCCTCAGGCGAAACACCATGAAAACCGTAAAACGCTTTTTTGTTACCTTGATGCTTCTGTTACTACCGGGCTATGCCCTGTCCGGCATGGAAGGAAAATACCCGAGCTTTCACAACACGCCACCATCGATAAAACCCGATGACGAATTGCTGGCAAAAAGCTGTAACGAACTCGAACAGGAAATCGCCTACCTGGTGCCGGCCACTTATCAGTACAAACCGGATTTCTACAGCGACCCGTACAACAGTGGCGCCATCTGGGGCTCCATCGCCATCACACCGGTCATGCAGTATTACCTGCCCTACTCGGCATTTCTGAGCTATCAGGAGCAACAACGCCAGCATCATGCGTTTTATCGCATCGAGATGCTGCGCCGCGCCAAGGCGATGAAAAACTGTTACGTGCAATAAAGCGACTGACTCGCCAGGAAAGAGCCAATATGCGACCAATGGACGCACCGGAAATGGGCAAATATTCACAAATTGTCGACAAACTTCGGCTAATCTTGTCCAGGACTTTTAAATAACACCAAACCAACCTACAAGACCCGCATTGTGAAAATACTGATTGCCTGTAGCGAATTTTTCCCTCTGATCAGCACTGGTGATGTCGCAGACTATACGGCCTCCATCAGCGCCACCTTGGGACGCCTGACACATGATGTGCGTGTCATACTGCCGGCGTATCCGGATGCCATGAACCGCGCCTTGCCGGTTGAAACACTCGCGACTTTGAACCTGCCGGGCTGCAACGAGCCGGTGCGTCTTCTACGCAGCAAGGCAGCCGGCCTGAATGTACCGGTTTATCTGGTCGACGCGCCGGAAATGTTCAATCGCCACGGCCATCCTTATGTGGATGTCAACGGCGTCAACCGCGCAGACAATGCACAGCGTTTTGCCGCCTTCAGCCACTGTGTCGTCAAGGTGGCCCTGAATCAGGCCGACCTCAACTGGAAAGCCGACCTCGTGCATTGCAACGATTGGCAGACCGGTCTGGTACCGGCGCTGCTGGCGCTCGACTGGAACCGGCCGGCCACCGTGTTTTCCTGTCATTTCCATGATGCCGCCGGCAACTTTGCCGCCGACCTTGCACAAAAACTGCGTATTCCGCCGAACCTGCTCGGCGACACCTTGCAGCACGAACAGCAGCTGTCCTATCTCAAGGCCGGTCTGCAATATGCTGACGCCGTGACCATCAGCAGCCAGACATTGCTGGAAGCGCTCAACAGCAACAACAAACACTCCGCATGTGAGGATCTTCTGTTGCAGGCCAATCACCGCCTGCATGCGTTTCATTGCCCGATTGACACACAGCGCTGGGATCCGGCCAACGACAGCCACATCAAGCAGCCCTACGATCTGCGCAGCATCAACCTGAAAGCGGTCAACAAGAAACGCTTGCTGGAACAGGCAAACAACCCGCAGGCAGAAAACAGGCTGCTGCTGGCGATATTTGCCGACCGTATTGTTGACGATTCACAACATGAGGATGTGCTGGACCTGCCCTTGCTGCAGCAGCTGCTGCAACTGCCGCTCACCCTGGCGTTTGACTGCAGCGGCGATGCGGCAAAAAAGAAGCAGCTGCAAAACCTGCAGCAACAATTCCCGCAGCAGGTCATCCTGTGTGAAAAAGCCTCTGATGCCTGGCTGCATTATCTGCTGGCCGCCGCCGATGCCTCGCTGTTTACCGATGCCTGGAAAATCACCAATTTAAAACTGCAGTACAGCCTCGCCTATGCCACCGTGCCCGTGGTGCGCAGCGCTTATCAGGCCAGTGATTTTGTCATGGACGCCACTTCGGACAACCTGCTCGCCAACAAAACCAACGGTTATCTTTACTCATCCACACAGAATGAACTGTTGCCTGTGCTTGAAAAAATGGTTAAATACTACGAAAGACCGGGTCCCTGGTGGAAAAAGCTGATGACCAACTGCATGAATACCGACATTGGCGGCAGTGCCGATGCCGGCAAACTGCTTGATTGTTACCAGTACGCTATTGATCACCCGGTGCCGAATCCTTCGCAGTCTGGCAACTAGGGTATTCCATTGAATGATTTATTTACGCAAACCTGTATCCGTAACGACAAGGAGCTGAGGGGCCGCGTCAAGCTGTTTGGCAAACTGCTCGGTGATGTGCTGGAAAATCAGGCGGGTGAGCAGGTCCTCGATGTTGTCGAGAAATTGCGTAAAGGCTATCTGGGCCTGCGCAAAAAACCCGACCCGAAAGCCAAGCAGCGTCTGGAGCGCTTCATTGAACGATTGCCGCCGGAAATCCTCACTTCAGTCATCCGCGCTTTCAGTATTTATTTCAAACTGGTGAATATCGCCGAAGACGGCTTCCATCATCGCCAGCGCGAAGTTCTGTCGCGGCGTGGCGACGAACCCTGGAAAGGTTCGTTCACCAATATGCTGAAAAGCTTCCGAGAGCAAGGTATCGAACCGGAACAACTACAGCAACTGCTCAACCAGTGCTGTTACATTCCGGTTTTCACCGCGCACCCGACCGAATCAAAGCGGCGCGCCGTCATGAAGCAGCTGCGGCGTTTTGCCAATGCCGGTGAGCAGCTCTGGCACATCCGCCAGATCGCCAAACCCAAAGACCAGATTCTCGGTGAACTGCAAAACCAGTTGCAGATTCTCTGGAAAACCGACGAAGTGCGCGCCAGCCGCCCCGAAGTGCGTCAGGAAATAAAGCACGGCATGCAATATTTCGAAGACTCGATCTTTGATGCGGTACCGCTGTTATATCGTCAATTGCGACGCGCCATCCGTGATGTTTATTGTGACAAGCAGGAATGCCCGCCGATTGATATTCCCAACCTGATCCGTTTCGGCTCATGGATCGGCGGTGACCGTGACGGCAATCCCAATGTCACGCCGGAAGTCACGCGCATGGCGGTGCGCATCAACGCGTTCAGCATCCTCAAGGAATACTGCCGGCGTTGTAACGATCTGATCTCCGAACTGACGTTCTCGGACCGTTTCTGCACACCCAGCCTGGCGTTCATTGAAAAGTCGACCGAAGACGACCTGTTGCTGGAATCCCTCCCCGGTTCCGATCACAATCTTTTTGAGCATGAGCCCTACCGGCGCAAGATGTATCTCATGCAGACCCGGCTTGAGATGAACATCAATTTTCTCAAGCTCGATACCAAGAACAACAAGATCACCCGCACCGTCGACGGCAAAATCCTCAAGGGTTACGAGACAGAAAAGGAATTTCTCGCCGACCTGTACCTGGTGCGCGACTCGCTGATCAGTCATGGCGATGAAGCGGCGACCCGCGGTTCGCTGCAGGACCTGATCTGGCTGGCGGAAACCTTTGGTTTCCACCTGACACATCTCGACATCCGCCAGGAATCGACTGTGCATAGCAATGCGGTCGCCGAGATCCTGCAACATTGTGACTCGCACCCCGAATACAGCACACTGGATGAATCAGAACGCATGGATGTGCTTGGCAGGCTGATCCAGGACGGCAAATTCCAGTTGTCGCGCGAACAGCTGTCCGGGGAAACCCGGCAAGTGCTGGAAGTGTTTGATGTCATCAGTGAGATGCGCAAGGAAGTCAGCCCCAACGCTTTCGGCCAGTACGTCATCTCGATGACGCATCAGGCCAGCCACATCATGGAAGTGATGTTCCTGGCGCGCTGCACTGGCCTGATCAGGCAGGGCAGCAAGAAAACACATTGCGCGATACAGATCTCGCCGCTGTTTGAAACCATCGAGGATCTGTCGCACATCGAGCCGGTATTGAATCGCCTGCTGGAAAACACGGTTTACCGCGAAATGCTGAAAAGCAGTGGCAATCTGCAGGAAGTCATGCTCGGTTATTCGGATTCGGCCAAGGACGGCGGCATCACCGCATCGGCCTGGAACCTGTACCAGGCACAACGGCGCGTGATTGAGATCGGCAATCGTTATGATGCCGAAATTCGCATGTTTCATGGCCGTGGCGGCACGGTCGGCCGCGGAGGCGGCCCGACGCACGACGCCATCATGTCGCAACCGGCCGGCACCGTGACCGGCCAGATCAAGTTCACCGAACAGGGCGAAGTGCTGTCGTACAAGTACAGCAACACCGAGACAGCCGTGTATGAACTGACCATGGGTATCACCGGCCTGATGCAGGCCAGTCTGAATCTGGTCAAAAAGCCA
>JASFVP010000107.1:0-3059 GCA_050049775.1 Chromatiales bacterium | reverse complement strand
GTGGATGGCGTGTTTGATGTTGTCCAGTCCGGAGACATTCAGAAAGGTTTCCTGCTGGCCGGCAAACGAGGCATCGGGCAGGTCTTCTGCGGTAGCGGACGAACGTACCGCCCAGCTGACCTGTTGGCCATAGACCTGTTCCAGTTGCGCGAATGCCTGGTCGATTGATTGTTCAAAGTCTGCCGGGAAGGGCGTGTCGAGTATCCACTGGCGGATCTGCTTGCCGGTTTCCGCCAGCCTGGCGACATCATTGGTGTCCAGTTCGGACAATGCCTGCTGAATGCGCTGGTCCAGTCCACTTTGTGACAGAAATTCACGGTAGGCCGCGGCGGTTGTGGCAAAGCCGCCCGGCACACTGACGCCTGCTTCCGACAGGTTGGCGATCATTTCACCGAGTGACGCATTTTTACCGCCGACCATGGCGACATCATCGATACCGAGTTGTTCGAGGGGAATGGTGTATTGCGTCATGGGTAAAATCCGGTCGTGAATTTCAGGCGTATCTGTATGATTAGCATAAACAAAGCTGAGCACAAGCTTTTCCAGGCTTTGGCGCCGGCAGGCATTACGGCCACGGCCGATGACAACGCACGTGACGTGGCCGAGCGCCATGAGCGCAGTCCGATCGATCTGCTCACGATCATGCTGGCAGCCGAGTGACAACGGGTTGAAATTGCTGGCAATGTCGACACTGTGTCGACATTGCGCTTGCGCCTGTCTTTATAAACATCATCATTATCAATCAGTTGTTGTTATGGCACAGCAATTGCCAATGAAGCAAGAGATATTCCCAATCGCTTGCTTTGGAGGCTTTAACCCATGTCAGACAATATTCTGATTTCACCCGTTCAGTTACAACAGATGACCGAATCCCTGCCGACGGTCATCATCGACACCCGTGCACCGGAGGCCTATGCGGCCGGCCATATTCCGGGCGCGGTCAACCTGCACGATATATTCACTTATCTGGCGACTTCGTCCAAACAGGGCCTCGAAGAGCTGCGTGGCAAGTTTGCCGATGCTTTTGGCGCCGCCGGCCTGTCCGGTGAAGAGGTGGCCGTGATTTATGAAGACAGCATGAATACCGGTTTTGGCCAGTCCTGTCGCGGCTACTTTCTGCTGCAATTCATGGGCTACCCCAAGGCGGCCATTCTGCATGGCGGCTACCAGGCGTGGCTGGCTGAAGATATGGATGTCAGTATCGATGTGCCGACACCGGCTGCAAAAACCTTTCCGGTGAATGAGTCGGCGGCCAGTGTCATGCTGACGCAACAGGACATGCTCGACTCGCTAGAGCAGCCCGACATCGTGAAGCTGGACGTGCGTGATGTGGACGAGTGGGTCGGTACCAGTTCATCACCTTATGGCATTGATTTTTGCCCGCGCAAGGGACGCATTCCCGGCGCGGTATGGCTGGAATGGTATCGCATGATGAAACCCGGTGAGGAAGTGCCGGTGTTCAAGACGCGGGAAGAGTTGCAGGCGGAATGCGCCACGGTTGGTATTGATGCCGATTCGACCGTGTATCTGTATTGCTTCAAGGGCGCTCGCGCATCCAATACCTTTGTTGCGCTCAAGGAAGCCGGAGTCAAGGATGTACGCTTGTATTTCGGTTCCTGGAATGAGTGGTCACGCAATCCGGAGCTGCCGATCGAAGCCGGTCACCTGGTCTGGCAGGCAGCGTGAGCAGGTAAATGAGGAATTGTTGAGCTAAAAACACGGGCGGCCCTATCTTGAGGGCCGCTCACGGATGCTTATCTAGCTGGATGATGTGTCGCTGTCGGAAGGCTGTTGCGATCCGCTAGTACTGTCTTGCGGTTCGGTGAGATGTTTCCTGAGTCCTTGTTCAATCAGCTGGTCCAGGCGAGCCTCCATGGAGTCTTGCAGTTGTCTACGCAGTTGCGCTTCCAGCTCCACGCGCACGTTGTCGACGGCGCCGTCGACGATTTCACCGATGATGTCACGTAAATCGTTTTTCAGGCGCTGGCGCAAGTCTTCGGCAATCTGTTCGAGGACTTTTTCTTCACAGGGAATGGCGGCGGATACCACCTGTTCTGCGGTCAGCGACAGGGTTTCGACAACGGTCGGGTCTTTTTTGTTGCGTTTGAACAAGCTCATTAAATGGCGATCTCATGACTGTTTAACGGGTAACCGCAATCCCGGTAGTAACGGTAACGTTGCCTGCTGGAATCACGCTGCTCAGGATTATTATCGACAGGTTCGAGCAGGCGTTCAAACTGACTGAAAAACGCCGGCGCAGTTGGTGCCAGATTGATCAATACGTCGTGCTCATCGGTTTGTTGCAGGCCATTGGCGATCAGGATCGGCGTTAATGCATGGTCGGCTTTATTATAGAGCGCATGCGGTAAAAAACTTTGCTCCCGGTAGGTCCATAGCAACTCGTCGATCTGGCTGGCCTCACCCTGTGATTCGGTATAGATGCAAATGCGGTGGCCGTTTCCATAGGCTTTTTCCACCAGCCGGCAAACCAGCTGGTGGCGGTTGGCGCGGCTGTTTTCAGTCAGGATGTAAAAATCGATTTTGGTCACGGAGCTGATCAGATCTGTTTGCTGTGTTTGAGCAGATACTGCATCAGCAGGGCGACCGGACGGCCGGTGGCGCCTTTGTCCTTGCCGCCGCTGATCCACGCGGTGCCGGCGATGTCGAGATGCGCCCATCTGTATTTTTTGGTGTAACGCGACAGGAAACAGGCGGCGGTAATGGTGCCGGCCTGGCGACCGCCGATGTTGGCCATGTCGGCAAAGTTGCTGTCCAGCTGCTTCTGGTAGTCATCCCACAAGGGCAGTTGCCAGACACGATCACGCGCTTCCTGGCCGGCCTGGAGCAGTTCGTCGGCGAGATGCTGGTTGTTGGACATCAAACCGGAAGCCTGGTCACCGAGTGCGACAATGCAGGCGCCAGTCAATGTCGCAATGTCGATCACACTGGAGGGTTCGAATTTGCCGACATAGGTCAGCGCGTCACACAGAATCAGACGGCCCTCGGCATCGGTGTTGAGGATTTCAATGGTTTGACCCGACATGCTGGTGACGATGTCG
>JASFVP010000043.1:0-33784 GCA_050049775.1 Chromatiales bacterium | reverse complement strand
TCAGCACCTCGAATTGCTCACTGGCCAGCGGCGCAAGTTGATCGACCGCCTGACGAAACGCCTTGTGATAACCACGTAACGGATACAACACAACAAACTTGCCCGGCGAGCAGTCCCAGTCCGCAGCCGAACCGATGCCGGCATCGACGTCGGGGGTATAACTGTGCAGCGTCAGGCGGGCGACAATTTTTGCATCGCTGTTGCGCAACACAAAATCATGCCGCTCGGTGCTAAACACCGCTACCGGCAGCAGGGCGCGCAGATCGATCAGCTTGTGCAGTTGCTCACGCAAGCGCCCTTCCGGGAAATCCCACCAGAATTTCACCGCGCGTTTATGGCTTTGCTCGGTAACCAGTTGGTCACCACGGTAGAGGCGGTATTTCTTTTGCGAGGTAACGGTCAACAGGCTGTCCGCCTGCCAGACATCCCAGTCATAATCATCGAGCACGATAATCCTGGCGGACTCGCTGCCGTGTGCTTCGACAGTGAATTGCTGCGCCAATGCCTGACTCAGCTGCTCAACATCCACCTGTTGCTCAAGCTGCCAGTAACCTGGTAACAGATCTATCATTTTTTGCGTTTTTTCAGTTTGATATTGTTATTGAGATATTCAGTAATCAGCTGCTCTACGATGGCCTGAATGCTACTGTCTTCCTCAATCGCCCGGATTTTCAGTGCCTTCAGTGTCTTGCTGTCAAGTCTCAAGGATGTGTTCTTTTTACTCATGCCCATAAGCAGCGCGGTGACAATGGTAATGACGTCAAGACTTCATTATGTCAGTCGCAGATGGTCGTAGTCAACAGTATTACAACACGACAAGATTTCATTTGTGTGACGCAGGGCAGTACTATGCGGCAATTCAATACCACTCGTCCTGAAAATAATGGAACAGCCCAATAAACACCAGGCCAGCCTGCAAAAAGCACTGGCGCATATCCAGTATCAGCTCGCCAAACAGGAGCTGGTCAGCCACCTCGTCGACAAAAGCCCGAGCGCCAAACACGACCTGGTACAGCATCTGGTTTCCAAGCAGCACGTTACCGCCCTCAAGCGCGACATCAACCAGATGCACCCGGCCGATATCGCTTATGTGCTGGAAAACCTGCCACTGGAACAACGTAATCTGCTCTGGAGCCTGATCCATCCCGGCTATCGCGGCTCGGTATTGATCGAAACCAGCGATTCGGTGCGCGACAGCCTGCTGGCCGACATGGACCACGCGGAAATCCTGCGCGTCACCCGCGACCTGGACGCCAACGACATCGCCGACCTGGCGCCGGATCTGCCGGCCGGTGTGGTGCCGCAACTGCTCAACCACCTGGAACCGGCCAGTCGCGAGCAACTACAGACCGCCCTGACCTTTCCTGATGGCTCGGTTGGCGCACTCATGGATTTTGACCTGGTGATGGTGCGCGAAGACGTCAGCCTGGATGTGGTCACACGCTACTTGCGCCGGCGCGGCAGCCTGCCCGACGGCATGGACAGCCTGTTTGTGGTCGACCGCGAAGGCGTGTTACGTGGACTGTTGCCGCTGAAAAGCCTGCTGGTCAACAACGCCGACATGCTGGTGCGCGATCTGATGCTGCCCGACCCGATTCATTTTTACACCAACGACGACGCCAACGAAGCCGCCGGCGCATTCGAACGCTATGACCTGATCATCGCCGCCGTGGTCAATGTGCATAACCAGCTGGTCGGCATGCTCAAGGTCGATGCCGTGCTGGACCACTTGCAGGAAAGCAGCAGCAAGGACCTGCTCAGCCAGGTCGGCCTGAAAGAGGAAGAGGACCTGTTTGCGCCGGTGTGGAACTCGGCGCGCAACCGCGGCCTGTGGCTGGCGTTGAATCTGCTGACCGCCTTTATCGCGTCCCGCGTGATTGACCAGTTCGAGGCCACCATTGCACAAATCGTCGCCTTGGCGGCACTCATGCCGGTGGTCGCCGCCGTCGGCGGCAACACCGGCAACCAGACGTTGGCGCTGGTGATCCGTGGTTATGCGCTGGACCAGATCAATGAATCCAGCTTCATGCGGCTGTTATCGAAGGAAACCATCATCGGCCTGATCAACGGCATCGTCTGGGGCAGCACCATGGGGTTGATGACCTGGCTGTTGTACGGCGACGGCGGGCTGGCACTGATCATGCTGGTGGCGATGGTGTTGACGCTGAGCTTTGCGTCACTGGCCGGCGTCTATACGCCTACGCTGTTGCGTCGCATGGGCCAGGACCCGGCCTATGGCAGCGCCATCATTGTCACCGGCATTACCGACAGCCTGGGCTTTTTCATTTTCCTCGGCCTGGCAGCCATGTTCCTGCGCTAGCCCGGGAACTCCTGAAAAAAGCGGCCTTCAGGAGGCTTCCGCTTCCAGGCGATAGCCGGCACCGCGCACGGTCTGGATCATTTTGTCGCATTCATGCGGTTCCAGCACCTTGCGCAGGCGGCGGATATAGACGTCTACGGTACGCTCCTCGACATCCAGCATACCGGACCAGACATTGGTCAGCAGCGCAGAACGGCTGTATACGCGCCCCATGTGTGAGGCGAGAAACACCAGCAAGCGATATTCAATCGGCCCGAGATGCAGCTGGCTGCCCTTGCAGGTGACCTTGTGCGCGGCGGTGTTGATATCCAGCGCACCAATGCTGAGTTGATCGTGGATGTCCGAACCGATGACGCGCCGGTTGACCGCTTTGATGCGGGCAATCAGCTCCTTGGGGGAAAACGGTTTGGTGATGTAGTCATCCGCGCCGGCTTCCAGGCCCATGATCTTGTCTTCCTCTTCAGCCTTGGCGGTCAGCATGATGATCGGAATCTTGGCGTATTCGGATTTTTTCTTGAATTCGCGCAACAGATTGATGCCGCTGGTTTGCGGTAGCATCCAGTCAAGCAGGATCAGGTCGGGCAGACAACCGGCCAGCACCTTGCGCGCCGCATCGGCATCGGCCGCCTCTACCATATCAATGCCTTCGCGGGACAAGGCGAAACGAATCATATCGCGGATGGATTGCTCATCCTCGATCAGCAACACCGTAATCATGACTCAGATAATTCACCTTCGTTCTGATGGCGGATATCTTCACCCGTCACCAGGAATACCACGTGTTCACAGATATTGCAGATGTGATCGGCAATGCGCGTCAGAGCATTGACCTGCAGCGCCACATTGAAACTCTGTTCCATTGAATCGTAATGCTCACGCACACAGACGATCAGCTTGTTCGCCTCTTCATGAAAACCGCCGCCGCGCAGCAAATCATTGCTCATGATGTCCTGGGCGGTTTTTTCATCCTCGTTCTGCGCGGCCAGCAAGGCACGGTCAAGCAGGTTCATCGAGCGCGCGATCAGGTTACTCAGGTCACTGCTGACTTCGCGGGTATCGCAGATGCCCAGGTGAATGCTGTCCGCCAGCGATTTCGCCATCGCCACCACCTCGTCGCCGATGCGCTCGAGATCGGTGACAATGCGCGAGCTGGCGATGATGAAGCGCAGATCGCGGCCAACCGGTGCACGTTTGGCGAGCAGGCGAATCACGGTTTTACTGGCCTTGACCTCCATACCATTGATGGTGACGTCGTTTTCAACCAGGGATTCGAAGTCGGCTTCACCACCTCGATTGAGCTGTTCGAGCAGCAGATCAAGCTGGCTGGTGACATGATCGCCCATGTTGGCGACCTGTTTCTTCAGCTTACCCAGCTCTTTGTCATAACGCTTGTAGGTATGATTCTGATCGGTATGTTCCATTATTCTTGCCCGCTAAATGATTAGCCGAATCTGCCCGTGATGTAATCTTCGGTCAATTGATGCGACGGATTGGTGAAAATCTTGTCGGTCTTGCCCACTTCAATCAGTTTGCCCAAGTGGAAATAGGCGGTGCGTTGTGAGACACGCGCCGCCTGCTGCATCGAGTGTGTGACGATGGCGATGGTGTAATCCTCGCGCAATTCATCAATCAGCTCTTCGACCTTGGCGGTGGCGATCGGGTCGAGCGCCGAGCAAGGCTCGTCCATCAGGATGACTTCCGGGCTGACCGCAATCGCACGCGCGATACACAGGCGCTGCTGCTGACCGCCGGACAAACCGGTGCCAGGCGCATCCAGCCGATCCTTGACTTCTTCCCACAGGCCGGCGCGTTTCAGCGAAAGCTCAACGATCTCGTCGGTATCCGGCTTGTTGTTGACCAAGCCATGAATGCGCGGACCATAGGCGATGTTGTCATAAATGGATTTTGGAAACGGGTTCGGTTTCTGGAACACCATGCCGACACGTGCGCGCAATGGCACCACATCGAGCTTGCCATCATAAATGTCCTGCTCATCCAGCTTGATCTCGCCGGTGACACGGCAGATGTCGATGGTGTCATTCATGCGATTGAGACAACGCAGGAAAGTCGACTTGCCGCAACCGGAAGGGCCGATCATCGACAGCACCTCATTCTTGCCGATATCCAGCGATACATTGTCGATCGCCAGCTTGTCGCCGTAATAAACATCGACTTTACGGCAGGTCATGCGCGCCTGACCTTCGTCCAGCAATGGCTTGCCGACCGTACCTTCAAATTCTGCCAATAAATCCTTTTTCATATCTTCTGTCTGATCCGGGTCCATTGCTGCGACAAATACACCGTCGCCTTCGTTCATGGTTGTTTCCATTTGCATATCAAGAAATCCCCGTAGTATAAGCCCGCGATCAAGCGGCTATTAAAATAAATTCAAATCCACTGGCAAAACTCACCAGCGCTTCTCAAAACGTTTACGCAGCCACACCGCCAGCAGGTTCATGACCACCAGAAACGCCAGCAGCACCATAATGGCCGCCGCGGTGCGCTCGACAAACGCCTGTTCCGGGCTGTCCGCCCACAGGTAAATCTGCACCGGCAATACCGTTGCCGGATCCAGCACGCCACCGGGAATATCGACAATGAACGCCACCATGCCGATCATCAGCAGCGGCGCCGATTCACCCAGCGCCTGGGCCATGCCGATAATCGAACCAGTCAGCATGCCTGGCATTGCCTGCGGCAGCACGTGGTGGAAAATCATCTGCATTTTTGACGCCCCCAGGCCCAGCGCCGCTTCACGCAGCGACGGCGGCACCGACTTCAGCGCCGCACGGCTGGCGATAATGATGGTTGGCAGGGTCATGAGCGTCAACACCAGACCACCGACCAGCGGTGCGGAACGCGGCATGCCCATGAAATTGATGAACACCGCCAGTCCCAGCAGACCGAATACAATGGACGGCACCGCCGCCAGGTTATTAATGTTGATCTCAATCAGGTCATTCCAGCGATTCTTGGTGGCGTATTCTTCAAGATAAATGGCCGCCGCCACACCCATCGGAAACGACAGTAACAGGGTCACCAGCACTACGAAAAACGAGCCGACAATGGCGCCCCTGATGCCGGACTGTTCCGGTTCGCGCGAATCGCCGTTGCTCAAAAAAGTCCAGTTGAAGCGGGTTTTGATGAGTTGCTGCTCATCCAGGGTAGCGACCCACTCCTGCTGCATTTTGCTCAGGCGCGTACTGTTCTCATCCTTGCTGCCCTTGTAGAAACTGTCGACTTCATCATCCGCCAACAGCCACACCGCTACGGTCTGGCCAATCAGTTCCGGGTCGTCCAGCACCATGTCGCGCAACTGGTAAGGCGAACCGTTGCTGACCAGTTGATACAAATCCTTTTTATCGCGGCGTTTGGTCACCTGCGGAAAATTATCCCGCAATATCTGTTTCACCAGACCATGGAAGTTAACGCGATTGGCCACCTCAAAGGTCATCGCCTCATCCTTGGGGAACAGCGACTCATCAAAAGTCACGTTCAGCTTGATGGCGGTCTGGGTGAATGCCGGGAGGCCGGTGGCGATAATACTGGTAAGCAGGAACGCCAGCATCAGCAGACCGGTGACCACCGCCGCCAGGCCCATGGCGCGGAAACGTTTTTCCTTCGCCTGGCGTTTTTTCAGGCCTTTCTCGACAATCTCGCCGATGTTTTGCTTGAGTAGTTTGTTATTCATACTGTTCCCGGTACTTGCGTACGATGTGTAATGCCAGAATGTTCAGCAGCAACGTGACCACAAACAGGGTCAGGCCCAGCGCAAACGCCGCCAGCGTCTTGGGGCTGTCAAATTCCTGGTCACCGACCAGCAGGGTGACAATCTGCACCGTCACGGTCGTCACCGCTTCCAGCGGGTTGGCGGTCAGGTTGGCTGAGAGTCCGGCGGCCATCACCACAATCATGGTTTCACCGATGGCGCGCGACACCGCCAGCAATACGCCACCGACAATCCCTGGCAAGGCGGCCGGCAAGATCACCTGACGCACGGTTTCTGACTGGTTGCTGCCAAGACCGTAGGCGCCATCGCGCATCGCCTGCGGCACCGCATTGATGACGTCATCCGACAGCGAAGACACAAACGGGATGATCATGATGCCCATGACCAGACCGGCCGCCAGGGCGCTTTCCGAGGAAACCGACAGCCCCAGCACCGTACCGCCATCGCGGATCATCGGCGCCACCACCAGTGCGGCGAAGAAGCCGTAAACCACGGTCGGCACACCGGCCAGCACTTCCAGCAACGGCTTGGCAATGGCGCGGAATTTCTTGTGGGCATATTCCGACAGATAAATGGCCGACATCAGGCCGATCGGCACCGCCACCAACATGGCGATCAGGGCGATCATGAGCGTGCCGGCAAACACCGGTATCATGCCGAAGGCACCCGAGGAACCGACCTGGTCTTCGCGGATGGCCATCTGCGGACTCCATTCCAGTCCGAAGAAGAACTCGGTTGCCGGGATCATTTCAAAGAAGCGCAAGGCCTCGAACAGCACCGACAGCACGATGCCGACGGTGGTAAAAATCGCTATGGTTGAACTCAGGATCAACGCAGCCTTGATGATACGCTCGACCACATTACGCGCACGCATCTCCGGGGAAATACGACGCAGCGCGAGCAGGCTGCCAATAATCGCTGCGACAAAAATCAGGGCAATGCCGGCGGCATTACCGATATTAATCAGATGTCGATAATGATCGGCTGCTGCCTGCACGGCCGGATCAATGCTATCGGCCACCATGCGGCCTTCGGCCAGGTTACGAATGTCGTTGAGAACAAGCCCCCGCTCCGCTGCTGGAAGATCGAGGATATGTTGCGGCAAATCCGCTACCACCAGCGCCGAGACAATGCTCGATTCAAACGAGATCCACAGGATCAGCAGAATCGCTGCGGGAATACCGGACCACAGCGCCGCCATATAACCGTAATAAGGCTGGCGCGAATGCAGTTTGTGCAAATCACCGCCGGAAACGACTTTAGCCTTGCGCCAGCCAAGCCAGTAACTGCTCAGACCGAGCAGTAAAATTCCGATCAAGATAGTAGTTGTAGGCACGATATTGTTCCCGAAAAAAACGGCTGGCCTGAAGCCAAGCCAGCCGTGTGAACTACATAAAACTTCCGCTTGTCCCGGAAATCTTACATTTCAAGGTTTTTCAGCTTGCTGGCAGCTTCAGAAAACTGCTTGCGTTCATCATCCTGCATCGGGATCAGGCCCTTGTCAGCCAGATAACCTTCCGGACCAAATGCTTTTTCGCTGGTGAACTCGGCCAGGTATTCCTTCATGCCAGGAACAGTACCGATGTGAGCCGGCTTGACGTAGAAATACAGCGGACGAGATACCGGATACTTGCCGGAAGCAATCAGTTCAAATTCCGGAGCGACGCCGTCGATGGTGTTGCCCTGAACCTTGTCTGAGTTTTCTTCCAGGTAGGAATAACCGAAAATGCCGAGGGTGTCTTTGTTGGCAACCAGTTTCTGTACGATCAGGTTGTCGTTTTCACCGGCTTCAACATAAGGACCGTCTTCACGCACAGTGTGGCAAATGCCCTTGTATTTGTTTTTCAGGCTCTTAGACAGTGCCTTGTCGCCGTTTTTCTTGGCTGCCTTGGAGTCTTTCTTGATCTGTGAGATCCAGTCGAACTTCTTGCAACCGCCTTCCATTGCCAGTTCGGCGAATGCGTCACGGGTGCCGGAAGTCGGCGGTGGGCCGAGTACGCGGATTTTGGTAGCCGGCAGTGAAGAATTTACTTCTTTCCAGGTCTGGTACGGGTTAGCTACCAGCTTGCCGCTGTTTGGTGCTTTCGGATCCGGAACTTCCTTGGCCAGCGCCAGGAAGATGTCCTTGCGAGTCAGAGCCATCGGCTCGGCTTCCTTGGAAGAGGCCATGGCGATACCGTCATAACCAACTTTGACTTCAACGATTTCCTTGACGCCGTTTTTGTGGCACATATCGACTTCAGACTTCTTGATGCGACGAGAAGCATTGGTGATATCAGGATGTTCAACGCCAACACCGGCGCAGAACAGTTTCATGCCGCCACCGGAGCCGGTAGATTCGATTTTCGGGGTTTTGAATTTGGTGGATTTACCAAATGTTTCAGCAACCACGGTGGCAAACGGATAAACCGTCGATGAGCCAACGATGGAGATGTAATCGCGCGATGCAGCAATGGCACCACCAGCCCAGCTGGCTGCCAGAATGGATGACAATAATGCGGTTTTAAATTTCACTAGAATGGTCTCCTGAATATTGAAATTCGCCAGCCATGGTAGGGTGAAAATGTTACTGAATTATTACAGCCACCATGAGGGAGACAGCCCGCTTTTACTCGTATCTGAAATTATTTCTTTAAAAACAGCCAATTAAAGAATGACGCGGGATTTTTTTAGGCGCCTTAATCATGACGGACGCTGCACGCCACGACGGCGCGATACGTACAGATGGTTGCCGCCATGTTTTTTGGCTTCACGCTTGGCTTCGGTCGCCAGCGCGGCGACTTCGTGGTGTGACGGGCAATAGCGATGGTCCGGGTTGACCGCACCCAGCGACAGGCTAAGCAACGGGAAAAAACTGTTATTGCCACGTCGATCCAGCGACTCGATACCACCTGCCTTGACATGCTCGTTGGTGTAGAAGTTGACGATTTCGTTGCTGAAGTTATCGAGAATCCTGTCACAGGTCTGCTGCCAGTTTTTTGATTCAAAAATCAGTATGAAATCATCGCCGCCAATATGGCCGACAAAGTCACCGGTCGATGCCACGATATCGCTGAGCACCACACCGAGCATGCGAATCACCTGATCGCCGCGATTGTAGCCATAGATATCGTTGTAGGGTTTGAAGTCGTTCAGGTCACAATAAACAATGATGAAGTTCTGCTGTTGCTCCAGCAGGCGATCGATCTTTTCATAAATCGGCACATTGCCCGGCAATTGCGTCAGCGGGTTGGCGTAGCGCGCATTGCGCAGCTGCAGTTCGGTTATGCGGCGCAACAAATCCTTGATCTTGCCGACACCGAGAAAGCGCCGGTATTCATCGACGATGATGAAATCCTTGATGTTGTCGAAATCGCTGTTGTCGGTCAGTTGCCGGCTGGCTTCCTCGATCGAGGTATTTTTTTCAAATATCACCGGTCGGCGCTTCATGAACAGGGAAATGGGTTTTTTCGCGTGCAATTCACGGCCGAAGCGTTTGCCATAGAGTTCCAGGATATCGTTGCGCGTCACGATGCCGACCGGCTCACGATCCTTGGTGATGACCACACTGGTCTCTCTGGTCTTGATGAAGATATCCGCCACCTTGTGCAATGAGGTGTTCGGATCCATGTCGATGGCATTGAGCTGCAATTCCGAAATCGGCTGCGATACCTTGTTGGCGGCGCTGCGGCTATAACTGCAACCAGCATGCGGCAGGCGCGGCAAGGTCACCGGCCGGTCAATCGGCCGTTGCAGATAATAGCCCTGGCCGAAGGTAATGCCCATCTGTGACACCAGCATGCATTCCTCACGCGACTCGATGCCTTCGGCCACCACCTGGCAATTGAGCCGCTGCGCGATATCCAGTATCGAACGCACAAAATCCTGCTTGACGCGGTCGCCGGCAATGCCGGAAATAAAATGCCGATCGATCTTGACGTAATCCGGGCGGATCTCGGACCAGCTGCGCAAGCCGGAATAACCGGCGCCCAAGTCATCGATCGCAAACTCGACGCCGATTGCCTGCAATTCCTGCACGGCGCTGATGATGTCGGCGTAGTCGTGCAGCGGATAAAGCTCGGAAATTTCGATCACCAGATTCTCCGGCGCAATCGCAAACAGTTCCTGCTCCTGGCTGCCGATCATGCTGGCAATGTCCAGTACGTGTGCCGGAGAGGCATTGATGAATAACTTGGAGGTCACGCCGCTGGAACGAAACACATCGCACTGCACCTTGTTGGCGAGCAATTCGGCGCGTTTGAGCTGTTTATGTTTTTCGGCGCTGGCGAACAACGCAACCGGTGAATGCAGCGGGCTGTCCGACGGCCCGCGTATCAGCGCCTCATGACCGACGATACGATTGCTGTTGAGATCCACAATCGCCTGATAAACCGGAAACAGCCGCTCACCATCCAGAATTCTGTTCAGCTCTGTGTGTTCTTCGCTTAACTCATCTGCAGATAACATTTTGTTTACTGGTTCAGGCTGATTAAAATTGCGCGCCGAAGTCATGGCTGATTTCACGGTGACAGAGCCGGCCTTCAATTCTAGTTGAGATAATCAAACTTACCGGACGGACAGCTGAAATCGCCTACTGCCACGCCAGGCCCGGCAACGCCACTCAGAAGCTGATGGCAACTTTCCGGGCCAGCTCCATAAGCCGGTTCACATAGCCCCATTCATTGTCGTACCATGCATAAACCTTCACCTGGGTCGCATCAATCACCATGGTCGAGAGAGCATCAACAATCGATGAACGCGCATCATTGACATAGTCAACCGACACCAGCGGACGGGGCTCATAACCCAGAATACCCTTGAGATTAGTCTCAGCCGCATGCGCAAAGCAGTTATTGACTTCTTCAACACTCGTTGGTCGCTCGGCCTCAAACACAAAGTCCGTCAGCGAAGCATTGGTCAGCGGCACCCGTATGGCATGCCCGTTGAGACGGCCTTCCAGTTCGGGGAAAATTTTTGTAATGGCGCGTGCCGAACCGGTTGTTGTCGGAATCAGCGACTGGCCACAGGAACGCGCCCGGCGCAAGTCCTTATGCCCCTTGTCGATGATGGTCTGGGTATTGGTGATGTTATGGATGGTGGTCATGCAGCCATGGCGAATGCCGATGTTTTCATGCATGACCTTGACCACCGGCGCCAGGCAATTCGTGGTACAGGAAGCTGCGGTCAGCAGGTGATGCTTGTCGGCGTCATACTGATCGTCGTTAATGCCATAGACAATATTGAGCGCGCCTTCGGTCGGCGCAGCGACGATAACCTTCCTGACGCCCTGATCAAAATATTTCTGCAGCAGCTGCGGCTGCTTGTGATGCCGGCCGGTCGCCTCAATGACAATATCGCAGCCCGACCAGTCGCAGTCATCGATCTGTTGGCCGCTCGAATAGCTCAGGCGCGTGTCGTCAATTTCCAGAATGTTGTCGCCGCCACGACATGCATGTGGCCAGCGGCCATGCACCGAGTCGAACTGCAGTAAGTGCGCACTGCCGGCCGCATCGGTGGCAATCTCGTTAATCCGGGCAAATTGCAACTCCGGCAGGTCCCAGCCAGCGCGCAGTCCCAGCCGCCCCATTCGGCCAAAACCGTTAATGCCGACCGACTTTTTCATAATAACTCCCGATGGCTTGCGCCAACCATAGTAAAACCCGCCATACCGGGATTATCACCGTACAAGACTGCCGCGACAAAACATCAGGCCAGATTCAGCCGATGTTGCGCCTGATATACGTCACCCGCCTTGTCGCTGTTGATCGGCATCAGCGCGTCGAGAAACTGCTGTGCAATCGCCGGCCAGGCATGCTGCAAGGCATGGGCCCGGCAGCTTTCCCGGTCCAGTTGCAATGCCTGTTCGACCGCCACGGCCAGGTCCTCATGCATGACGCCGGTTTTGCCCGGCGCCAAAACATCCACCGGGCCGGTGACCGGATATGCCGCCACCGGCGTGCCACTGGCGGCAGCCTCTAACATGACCAGCCCAAAGGTGTCGGTGCGCGACGGAAACACAAACACATCCGCCGAAGCGAAATACTCGGCCAGTTCCACGCCCTGCTTCATGCCGGGGAAATGCACATCCGGGTATTTACGTTTGAGTTCGGCCAGTTGCGGACCATCCCCGACCACGACCTTGCTGCCGGGAAAATCGATATCCAGAAACGCCTGCAGGTTTTTTTCCGGCGCCACGCGGCCGACATTGAGCAATACCGGACCGGGCAAGCCGAGATCGCGCTGGCGCTGCGGCTGGAACAATTCGGTATCGACGCCGCGTCCCCACACCACCAGATGTTCAAAATCGCGCTGGCGCAATTCATTGACCAGATTTTGCGTCGGCACCAGCGTTCGAAATGCCGGTCGGTGAAAACTGCGTACAAACGGGTAAGTCCATTCCAGCGGAATTGGTACGCGTTCGCTGATGTATTCCGGGAAGCGCGTATGAAACGATGTGGTGAAGACATAACCGCGCTTGAGACAAAAGCGACGCACAAACTGGCCGATCGGGCCTTCGGTGCTGATGTGTATCGCATCCGGAGCGAACTCCTCGATGCGGCGTGTCAAACCCCGCAACCACACGGAAATGCGGATCTCGGCATAAGTCGGCAATGGCACCGACGGATAATCACCGGCGGCCACCACTTCGACTTCATGACCCTGCTGACGCAATTGCTCAACCATCTGGCTGAGCGTCCTGACCACACCATTAACCTGTGGATGCCAGGCATCCGTCGCCAGCAATAACCTCATGCGGCCTGCCGCCTTGCTTCCTGTACCTGTTGCCGGCCACGGTTTTTACCGCCCCAGTAAATCACTTCGAGTTGACCCTGCCGGTCTTCCACCACGGCGCTGCAGGATTCCACCCAGTCGCCGCTGTTGGCGTATTGCACCTCGCCGATCATGGTCACTTCCGGATGATGGATGTGGCCACAGACGACACCGTGCAAGCCGCGCTTTTCACATTCATGCGCGAGCGTCTTTTCGTAATCGGAAATGAAGTTGACGGCTTTTTTCACCTTGTATTTCAGGTAGGCCGACAATGACCAGTACTCCATGCCGAGCATCTGACGTGCGCGATTGAACAGCACATTGAAACGCAGCATGCTTTCGTAAGCCCAGTCGCCAACCAGCGCCAGCCACTTCTGGTTACAGACGATGCTGTCAAACGCATCGCCATGCACCACCCACAGCTTGCGGCCATCGGCGGTAGTATGCACGGTTTCGTCCACCAGGTGAATGTTGCCGAACGACATGCCGGAATAACGCCGCAAAAACTCGTCGTGATTGCCGGTCACATACACCACATGGGTGCCACGTTTGGAACGTGTCAGGATACGACGGATCACATTGATGTGCGCCTGCGGCCAGTAAGTGCGGTTTTTCATGCGCCAGCCGTCGATGATGTCACCGACCAGGTACAGCGTGTCGCAATCGTTGTGCTTGAGAAAATCACAGAGGAATTCCGCCTTGGAGCCACGCGTGCCCAGGTGTACATCGGAAATCCAGATGCTGCGGTGCTTGCGCGGTTCACGATCCGGAGCGGGTCGCTCATCGACCGTCTCCTGCATCCACTGCGGATGTGGTAACGCATCGCCTTCGAGCAACGCCGTTGCATCCATCATGTCGGTGAAATTGTAATTATTGTTCATGGCCGGCTCCTTAAAAGTTGCCTGTCATTCCTGCATGATCTCGCAATAGTTATCACAGACCTGGTTCAGCGCCTGTTGTTTTTTGTGCTGTTGTACGCAGCTGTAAAACTCCAGCATGTCCCGGGCCTTGTCTTCGCTGGCCCAGTTGTTGATATAGGCGCCGCCACGGCAGACGATTTCTGCCGCGTATTCACGGTCGGTCAGCAAATGCAGCACCTTGTCAGAAAATTCCTGCACATCGGCTTCGGCCACCAGGCAGCCTTCACCATCGACCAGCACATCCTTACTGCCCATGCTGGCGACCGATACCACCGGCAGGCCGCAGGCCATGGCTTCCAGCAACACCAGTCCCTGGGTTTCGGTTTCCGAGGCAAACACGAACACATCACTGCTGCGGTAACAGTCGAGCAGCTCGGTGTTGCGTTCCAGGTAGCCGATAAACAGGATGTGCTCCTGCAACTGCATCTGTGCGGCACGTTTTTTCAGCCGCGCCAGCGCCGGGCCTTCGCCGGCGATCAGCAGCTTGACATCATCTTTCTGCTCATAGACTTCCAGAAACATGTCCATGAGGAACTCAATGTTTTTCTCGAACGCCACGCGTCCGACATACAGCAACAGGGACGTCTCGTCGCTAATACCGTATTTTTCGCGAAAGCCGTTGGCTTCGGCACATTGGTACTGAATCAGGTCGAGACCGGTGGGAATGACCGCCGCACAGGTTTCGGTTCCGTACTCACGCAGCTTTTCCAGCATCTGATGCGATGGCGAGATCACACCGTCGACCGCATCGCACTGGGTGCGCGAATACTTGCGCGCGATGCCGCGTAACCAGGCCGCTGGCACCCAGGGCAGGTATTTTTCAAAATAGGCTTCAAAAAAGGTGTGATACGAAGTCACAACCGCCACACCAAGTTGCTCGGCAATCTCCACGCCGGCGTAATGCGCCAGGAACGGCGTATGGATGTGCACAATGTCGAAGTTGCGTTGCTTGAGCATTGGCAACAATGCGCGAATCGCCTTGCGACTCATGAGACGGTCTTCCGGGTCCAGCGGCAAACGCTTCGACGGAATGCGGATGACTTCAAAATCGACCACGTGCTCGGCCGGATAACCGGGCGCAATCAGGGTCACCTCATGACCTTCCATGCGAAACACATTGACGAATGTCTGGATCGACGTCGACACACCGTTGACGCGCGGGAAAAACACATCAGAGATCATTAATATTTGCATAAGCAATCGCGCGTGCTGACGCCGGCTCCGTTCAAATCAGGCAGCATTGCCCACTGCCGCTTTGGCAGACGCCACATGACTGTTGATGTAGCGTTCGCGTTTCTTTTCCTTGACGGCATCCAGGTGCACCAGAATCATGGCGTCGATGCAGTCGGAAAAATCGGCATCGACATTGAAGCCGAGAAATTCACAACCGCCCGGATAGCAAAGTTCAACGTACTGTTTGTACAGGGTCGGCACCCGCACACCCATGCTGTCGAGCGTTTCCTTGAGCAGACTGAAGGCCTGTTTGTAGTCGCCTTCACTGGAAACGGCGCGATATGGCGCAAACAGTTCGTAACGTGGAAATTCAAACGGCGCTCGTGGTTGCGCCAGTTCGATGTCGCTGCTGAACAGTTCGTCATAAAACGAGGCGATCAATTTGCGCGCCGGCAACGGATAGGAAGCACTCAGCGATACCGGACCGAACATGTATTTGATGTGCGGATTCTGCTGCAGATAGGCGCCAATGCCATACCACAGGTAATCCAGGCTGCGCCGGCCCCAGTAGCGTGGCTGGATAAAACTGCGACCCAACTCGATCGACTCGTCCAGATACGGCAGCAACATATCATTGAATTCAAACAGGCTGTGGGTATACAGGCCACGTAAACCTTTTGCCTGTATGATGCCGGCGGTTTCACCGATGCGATAAGCACCAACGATTTCCAGTTCGTCCTCATCCCACAGGATCAGATGCCGGTAGTAACGATCGTAGGAATCCACATCCAGTGCATTGCCGGTGCCTTCACGTACCGCACGAAACGACAGCTCACGCAGACGACCGATTTCACGCATGACACTGGAATTGGGCTGGTAATCAAACAGGTAAATCTGCTTGCCATCCTCGGTCGAACCGATTAACTGCGACTGCTTGAGTTCATTACGGATCAACTTGCTCTTGGCCGGGTGAATGACATTTTCAATGGTGTCAAACAGCTTAGGCTTGTTTTTCTTCGCCAGCCGGTACACCTGCTTGCGCATGCGCTTGGCGATTTTCTTTTTCGGCATGTCGAGACCGTCGATCGCTTCCCATGGAATCGGCTTGCCAACACGCAGGGAGATTTCAACATTGTGTTTGTTGAACATCTCGTTGACCAGCATGATGGTGCCAAGCGGCTTGTACAGGCTCGACAGGCCGTAGAACATGGCCGAGTTTTTCGCATCGATATAGATCGGCACGATCGGCGCCGCGGTCTTGGCGGCAAGATGCAGAAAACCGGTTTTCCATTTGCCGTCGCGAATGCCATTGGGACGAATGCGCGATACCTCACCGGTCGGGAACATGATAACCGCCTGATCGGCTTCCAGCGCCTTGACGATACGGCGCATACTTTTTAAATGGCTGGCCTTTTTCGACAGATTGTCGACCGACAGAAACAGATTGTTCAGCGGCGAAATCTGGTTTAACAGCGTGGTGGCGACAATACGTACATCCGGACGAATCTCGGAGACCATTTTCAACAGCGCCAAGCCATCAAGTGAACCCAGCGGATGATTGGCAACAATCAGTACGCGGCCCTGCGCCGGGATGCGATCACGATCACGATTGGAAATGCGGAAACTGAAATCAAAATGATCCAGCACGGCATCGTTGAACTCAAAGCCCTCGAGATGCTGGTTTGACTCAATAAAACTATTGATTTCGTCCTGATGCAGCAGCTTTTTCAGCAGCGTTACCGTCGCCTTGTAAACCGGACCCTGGCGCTTTTCGACATCGGGAAAATGATTGCGCAGTAACGTCTCTACATCAATCATCGTCTGTTTCTCATAAAATCTGTATTCACGCAGGCTAAGATATCCTGATGATGTGACAGATTTATGACGGGTAATTGATTGTTACCCGGCCGGCGCATGGTTCAGGAATGCGGTGCCTGAGCCGCCGGGCCATCCGGCCCGATACTGTTAAAAAATCAGCTCTTCAGCAGCTTCCTGACTTCCGGCAAATGCCGCCGGCTGACTTCCAGACGACGCTCACAGTTCTTGAGCCGCACCTGTGCCTGGCCGGCCGCATCTTTTTCGAGTGCGGCAATGTGATCTTTTGCCACCAGCGCGTTGCGATGAATGCGCACAAAGCGCTCATCAAGTTGTTGCTCCAGTGTCTTGAGGCTGTCATCGAGCAGTAGCTCCTCGTGCGCCGCACAGGCGGTGACATATTTCTGTTCGGCCAGCAGGCAAATCACTTCATCGATGGCGATACGTCGTACCCCACCGCGGTAACTACCGGACAAGTAAGCGGTGGGTTCATTAAGTTGCTGCAATACCTTGAGCTGGGCACGGTTGAGTTGCTGCAAACGTTGCAATGCCTGTTCGAGTTTGTTGTGGCGCACCGGCTTGAGTAGATAGGCAACCGCGTTGCTGTCAAACGCGGCCAGTGCATGCTCTTCGTATGCGGTAATAAAAATCACCGCCGGCGGATTGTCCTGCTGCGCCAGCGTCGTCGCGGCCTGCAAGCCATCCATTACCGGCATGCGAATATCCATGAGCACCGCATCAATGTTTTGCTGTGTGCAAATGTCGACAGCCTGCTGGCCATTCTCGGCTTCCGCCGCTACCCGCCAGTCGCTGTTACCGATGTCCTGCAACAAACGCGTCAGACGCTGGCGGGCCGGTAATTCGTCATCGACAATCAGGATGTTCATGCCTGCGTCCGTTGATAGGGAAACGTCAGACGCACCCGGAATACGTCATCGTTGCGTTCCGATTCGAGACTCGCCTGGCCGGCAAAATAACTGTTCAGGCGTTGCTGAATGTTTTCCATTGCCATGTGGTTGCCATGCCGATGACTGGAATTGGCCTCGGCTTCACAGTTGTTGATGATTTCAAGCTTGATCTGATCCTGCTCGGTAAGTGCATGGATGCGCACATAACCACCATTGGCGGCTGGCTCGATGCCGTGGTAAACCGCGTTTTCCAGCAAGGGTTGCAAGGTCAGTGGCGGTAACAGGGCATCCTGCGGCACAGCATCCAGCTCCAGACGGAAGTCGAGGCGTTCCCCTAGACGCATTTTTTCGATGTTCAGATAACCTTTGGCCAGCTCAATTTCATCACCGAGCGTAACGGCGCTGTTACTGTTCGACAGCGTGGCGCGAAACAGGTCGGACAAATCCTCGACCACGCGTTCGGCCATGAGCGGATCGGTGCGCGTCAGATGCGCAATGGTGTTCATGCTGTTGAACAGAAAGTGCGGCCGGATCCGTGCCTGCAGGGCATCAAAACGAGCGTTGTCTTCCGCCTGTTGCTGCAGGCGCAGCTGATGTTGCACATAAAAATAATGCAACAGCAGCACACTGATGATGAGGCTGACCGACAGGCTTTTACTCAACAACATGAAGTGCTGTTGGCCGGGGTCCGTGCGCCACACCAGATAATAACTGGCTTCGGCCACCGCCAGGGTCATGAGCAGAATCAGCGTCAGGGCCAGCAACGCTGAAGCCATGCCGGACAAGCGTCGAAACAACGGCCGCGCCAGGCACAGCAGCGCGGCACTGCCCAGCGCGATCCACTGGATGTAAAGCGAGCGCATGCTCAGTTCCGACCAGAAAGCGTCTACCGAGGCGTAGTCGACAATGCTCAGCACCACCGACAACAGCTCGGCCGTCACCACGACCGCAAAGGTCATTTTGATGCTGCAGAAATCCGGTATAAAACCGCTGTTTGCTTGACTTGGCCGGGTCATGTCTGAACTCATGCTTGCATTATGGCAGAGATAAGCGCCACGTGGCGCGGGCTGTCACATGGTCGAAGCCGCCGCTTGTTATTATAATGTCGCCACTTTATTTGATTTGAGAACCGCATCCATGTCTGACAAGAAACTCTGGGCCGGCCGCTTCAACGAACCCACCGACGCCTTTGTTGAAGCCTTTACCGCCTCGGTGGAATTTGATCAGCGCCTCGCCGAATACGACATCGATGGCTCGATTGCCCACGCCAGCATGCTGGCCAGCCGCGACATCCTCAGCAACGATGAACGTGATCTCATCATCGCCGGACTGGAGCGCATTCGCGAGCAGATTCGCGCCGGCCGCTTCGACTGGTCGGTCGAGCTCGAAGACGTGCACATGAACATCGAAGCGGCACTCACCGCCGATATCGGTGAAGCCGGCAAAAAACTGCACACCGGCCGTTCACGCAACGACCAGGTGGCCACCGACGTGCGGCTGTGGCTGCGCCATGAAATCGGCCTGATCCAGACTGAATTACTACGCCTGCAACAGGCCCTGCTCAAACTGGCCGAACAGGAAGCCGACAGCATTCTGCCCGGCTTCACCCATTTACAGACCGCCCAACCGATCACCTTCGGCCATCACATGATGGCCTGGTTTGAAATGCTCGACCGCGACGCCGGCCGGCTGCGCGACTGCAAGGCGCGCATGAACGTCATGCCATTGGGCGCCGCGGCGCTAGCCGGCACCACTTACCCGATCGACCGTCACCTGACGTCCAGCCTGCTGGAGTTCGACCGGCCGGCGGAAAACTCACTCGACGCGGTCAGCGACCGCGACTTCGCCATCGAGTTCGGTGCGGCCGCCAGCCTGCTGATGATGCATTTATCACGCATGTCCGAAGAACTCATCATCTGGTCGTCTGCGCAGTTTCATTTCATCACCCTGTCCGACAGTTTCTGCACCGGCTCGTCGATCATGCCGCAAAAGAAAAACCCGGACGTTCCGGAACTCATCCGCGGCAAAAGCGCCCGGGTGTTCGGCCATCTCATGAGTCTGCTGACACTCATGAAAAGCCAGCCGCTGGCGTACAACAAGGACAACCAGGAAGACAAGGAACCGTTATTCGATACCGTCGACACCCTCAAGGGCTGCCTCAAGGTGTTTGCCGACATGATTCCGGCCATCAGCTGCAACCACGACAAAATGCGCGCCGCCACGCTGCAGGGTTTTGCCACCGCCACCGACCTGGCCGATTACCTGGTGCGCCGCGGCATTGCGTTTCGCGATGCGCATGAAATCGTCGGCAAGGCCGTCGCGCGCTGTGTCGAGAAAAACTGCGACCTGGCCGAACTGTCCCTCGATGAACTGCAGCAGTTTTCCGATCGCATTGAAAACGATGTGTTTGAGGTGCTGACGCTGGAAGGTTCGGTCGCAGCACGCAACCACATCGGCGGCACCGCGCCCGAGCAGGTACGCCAGGCCATTCAGCGCGCCCGCAAACGTCTCGAGACCAACCCATAAACCCGGAGGACTCGAAATTGAGTAAGGACTCACTTTCTGATTTAAACAAACGGTTGAAGGATTTTGCCGTCGCCCGTGACTGGGAGCAATTCCACAGCCCGAAAAACCTCGCCATGGCCTTAAGTGGCGAATGCGGCGAGCTGCTGGAGCATTTCCAGTGGCTCACCGAACAACAAAGCATGCAGCTGCCGGACGACAAAAAACAGGAGGTCGCGCACGAAATGGCGGACATCCTGATCTACCTGATCCGCCTGTCCGAGCGCCTCGATATCGATCTGATCGCCTCGGTCGAAAGCAAGATGCAGATCAACGAACAACGCTACCCGGCCGACAAGGTCAGGGGCGACGCCCGTCGCGCCAGCGAATACGAATAATTTGTGCCGCGGCGCTCA
The DNA here is from genome assembly GCA_050049775.1 of Chromatiales bacterium. Lineage (GTDB taxonomy): Bacteria > Pseudomonadota > Gammaproteobacteria > Chromatiales > Chromatiaceae > JABDQZ01. The sequence goes on along the minus strand of JASFVP010000043.1, from coordinate 13,250 downwards.
AGTTTTTCTTTTCGTCGCCGTTGTCAAAAGCACATAAACAAAACAACGACATCACCCGAGCCTGAATCATGGAAACCACTGAACAAAATTGTTATGCAGACTGGTTGCAGCAATGCCCTTTCGCAATGATGGCAACCGATGACAGCGGCGTGATCCGCTGGACCAATCCGGCTTTCGAGCAGCTCTGTGGCCTCGAGGCCGAACAGCTGCTCGGCAGCTCCGCCGACAACCCGCCAGACGCCGGCTTGCAGGCGTTGTTTGGCGACAGTAACAACGTCAGTATCAGTCACGCGACACACGGAGAAATCGTTCTCGAACGCAGCGTCAAAGCTGTCACGGACGATGCCGGCAATTCACTGCAGCTGCATTACTTCAAACCACCCTGTGCCGATGCGCAGTTACAGCTGGAAAACGAACAACTGCGCCAGCAGGTGGAAAACCTGACCCTGACCGACGAGCTCACCGGTCTGGCCAACGAGCGCGCACTGTCACAGAACCTCGCCATCCAGGTCACGCGCAGCCGTCGTTATCACAACCCGTTGTCGCTGGCGCTGGTCGACATCAAGACCGATGACCAGGCGTCACACATCCTCGACGAGCAGTTCGACGAAACCATCGTCGCGATCAGCCACTTCCTGCGTGATCGCCTGCGCTGGGCCGACTTCATCGCGCGCTGCCAGCCGAGTCGCTTTGTGGTGGTGCTGCCGGAAACCGGCGAGGAAGAAGCCAAACGCCTGTTCCAGGACATCGTCAACGAGCGTGACAAGATCGACCTGCCGGCCGAGCAAAGCAGTTTGATCCAGTTTATTGTCGGCGTCGCCGAGTGGGAAAAAGGCAACGATCCACGTCTGCTGATCGAGCGCGCTTCCAAAGCGCAGGCTGGATAACGGCTGCTGTCATGACGGCACTGCAGGCAGATGACAGAAACCATCGACTTTGAACAGGGCTTTGGACGCAAGGAACTGAACAAGATCAGAAGACGTTTCAATGCGCTGCACATGCAACGCCTGAAACTGCTGGAAGATGAGTTAAGCCGCCATCAACGCGATTTTCTGACCCTACTGCCGCTGCTGCTGCACATCAATCATCCGGCGCTGCCGGGATACATCAGCAGCGAAGTACCGGCCGGCCTGCCCGACTATCATCCGGATCGGCAAACCCTGCTGATCGCCAAAAAATACAGCCGCAGCATCGAGTACAAAAAGCGCGCCCTGCGCAAGATTCCGCTACAGGGCCTGTATCTCATGGGCAGTGTCGGCACCATCGGCCAGACCGCCGAATCCGACCTCGACTTCTGGCTGTGCCACGAGCACGAACTGGACGAACGCGAACTGCAACTGCTGCAGGAAAAGGTCGAACTGATCGAACAATTCGGCCTGGAACTGGGACTGGAAGTGCATTTTTTCCTCATGGATGCGGTGGCATTCAAGAGCGGCGTCAAACTCACTATCTCCAGTGAGAGCAGCGGCAGCGCCCAGCATCATCTGTTGCTCGAGGAATTCTATCGCACCGGCATCCGCATCGCCGGCCGGCCGCCGCTGTGGTGGGTGGTGCCGGCCGAGCACGAACACGAATACCGGAACTACACCGAAGAGCTGATCGAAAAACGTTTCATCGATCCGCTCGACTGGCTCGACTTCGGCGGCATGGAAAAGGTGCCGCCCGAGGAATTTTTCGGCGCCGCCCACTGGCAGCTGTACAAAGGCATCGAATCACCGTACAAGGCGATTCTAAAAATCCTGCTGATGGAATCCTATGCGGCCGATTATCCGGAGATACCCTGGCTCAGCCTGATCAGCAAACAGGCCATTTTCAATGGCGACAGCAATGTCGTTGAAATCGACCCCTATGTGCTGATCTATCGCCAGGTGGAAAGTTATTTGTCCATGCGTGGCGAATACGAACGCCTCGACCTGGCCAGACGCTGTTTCTATTTCAAGGTCAATCTGCCGCTGTCGCGCCTGCGCCGTCGCAACCGGGACAGCTGGAAAGAAGAGCGCCTGCGCGCGCTGGTGGATGAATGGCAATGGGACAAGGCCAAGCTGGCACTACTCGACAGCCGCGATAAATGGAAACTCGAGCAGGTGCTCAGGGAACGCAACCTGCTGGTGCGAGAACTCACCCACAGCTATCGCGTGTTGATGAATTTTGCCCGCAGCAATGCGGCCACCGGTGGCATCGACCCGCGTGAACTCAACCTGCTGGGGCGCAAACTCTACGCTGCACTCGAGCGACGCCCCGGCAAGATCGACCTGATCAACCCCGGTATTTCCAGAGACCTGATCGAGCCGCGCCTGTGCTTTCGCCATGACGTGCGTGGTGAACAGCAAAACTGGCATCTGTATCGTTCCGACCCGGAAATCGAGACCCTCGAACGGCCGCTCAAAACCACCACCAACCTGGTCGAGCTTTTGTCCTGGTGTCATTGCAATGGCATCATCAGCCGCAATGCGCATCTCAGCATACGGCCGTTTGACGCACCGGTCAGCATTGGCGACCTGCGCCAGCTGCTCGACATCATCCAGCAGGCACTGCCGGATCATCTCGACACCCATCCGCCGATGGCCGATCTGGAAAGACAGCCGCAGGCGCGTGTCTCGATTGCCTTCGTCAATGTCGGTTACGATCCGCTGGAAAACCTGTCGCGCGCCGGCCTGCAACTGACTTCCAAACGCAGCGACCCGTTCAGCTTCAGCGGATCACACATCAACCTGGCGCAACGTATCGATCACCTCACCATCAATAGCTGGGGTGAAGTCGAGATTTCCTCGTTCGTCGGTACCGATGGCCTGCTGGAAATGTTCTGCCAGTTCTTGCAGATGACTCGCAATCGCAAAGAACAGATCAACATGCAGTCACACGGCTTCGGTTCGCCACGCAGCCAGAACATCGCCAGCCGCGTGCAACAGGTCGCCAATCGCATGTCGGACTGTTTCCTGCATCATGGCTGCGGCATGCAAAGCCATTACCTGCTGGAAATCGAAACCGGCTTTGCACTGATCTATTTCAACAACGACAAATTCAGTTACTTGCTGATCGACAGCCTGCCGGATCTGTTCGACAAACTCGGTGAATACCACGAGCACTTCATACCGGTCGTGTTTGACGAGCAGGCACTGCGCGACCATCCATTGCCGGTGATTTACGGCTTCAACAAACCCGACGTGGTGCAGCTGTTCGCCTGGAAAATGCCGGACGGCGCGCAGCTGTTCGTGCTGGATGAAAACGGCGCCATGTTCCACCAGACGGTCAAGGGCGCTGACGAACGTCATCTGCTGATTCAGCAACAGCGCTTCTTCAACAGCATGGCGGAACGCCGTTCGTTGCTGTCGGCCGATACCACGGCACATCTGCTGCTTTACCCACCCGATTATTATCAGGTGGTGCAGGATCGTAAGGGTGACTGGCAGGTGCGTGAAGTGCAATTGCCAACCGCGCCGATTGTCGATAACTATCTCGACCTGGAGCTGGCCACCGGCCGCAATTTCCAGACGCGTAACGGTTACAGCATTTATTGTGGCGAGCGTGAGTTTGATTACCTGCAGCTCAAGGACGACATCTTCAGCGCCGTTGCCGAGCATATTCTCAGCATGCGCAAAAATGCGGCCGCCTACCCGGTTTACCTGACCTCGATCGCCCCGACCGGCATGGACGACCAGACTTCCTGGTCAACCATCAACCTGCTGAATTTCAAAAAGCGTCTGGAAGGCCAGATCAATATCGCCCTGAACAAGCTGGCGTCAAAATAGCAAGGCGGCAACGGACATGAAGCTGCACATCAAACTGACCATCACCTTGCTGTTAATCAGCCTGTCCAGCATCAGCATGGTCGGCGGCATCGCCTACTGGATGCTGCTGCGCGACTTTCGCCAAGCGGTGCTCGATGAAGCCTTCAACAACTTCCAGGCCGATATTGTGGATTACCTGTCGTTCTACGGTGACTGGCACAATGCTGAACAACATGAAAATTTCCATCAGTTTGTACAGCGAAAACGCCATGGAAATTTCCGTCGACCACCACCCAACAGCCGGATGCCTGGGCCGGAGCACGATGTCGGCCTGCACCGCCCCGGGCGGCCACCGTTTTTGTTTCTGGTGCTGGCCCCGAGCGGCAAGGTATTAAAACCGGCGAACAATTATGTCCCGGGTGAAACGGTGGCGGATGACATTATCCAACAGGGTCGGCCGATCAGCATTGACGGTGAAGTGGCTGTGCTGGCGGTGCCATTGGGTGATCCCAACCTGACTCCGCAGGACCGCAATTATCTGGCCGCCATGCGACAGGCGATCATCACCGGCGTTGTTGTTGCCATTCCGCTGACTTTGTTGCTTGGACTACTGCTCGGGCGGCGCATCGGTGGGCCACTGACGGAACTGACCAGGGCTATTCACGCCATGCACGGCAATGCCGAGCTGGAACAAAATGTGTCGGTGCGTTCCAACGATGAAATCGGTGAGCTGGCCCTGGCGTTCAACCACATGAGCACCGAGCTGGCCAGGACCCACACCGAGTTACTGCAAACGAATGAAACCATGCAGGCACAGGCCGAGCAGTTACGCGAACTCAGTATCCGCGACCCGCTCACGCATCTGTATAACCGTCGTCATTTCAATGAACAGGCGGCCACGCTTTACAAACAGGCACAGCGCTATCAACGACCACTGTCGATCATGGTTGCCGACCTCGACTGGTTCAAGTCGATCAACGATAACTTCTCTCATACCGTCGGAGATGAGGTGCTGCGGCGCGTTGCGGAAATTCTGCGTGACAATACCCGCGACAGCGATATTGTGGCGCGTTATGGCGGTGAGGAGTTTGTCATCACCTTCGCCGAAAGCCCGCTACATGAAACGCTGAAACGCTGCGAAGCCATCCGTCACAGCGTGGAAAGTCATCCATGGCATGAGGTGGCGAACGATTTACAGGTTACCATGAGCATCGGCGTGAGTGACAACGTCGCGCTGGGCGGCTTTGAAAAAATGGTCGCGGAAGCCGATGAGCGCCTGTATCAGGCCAAACACAATGGCCGCAACCAGGTCGTCCCGGTTGCCGCCTGATCAACGTACACAGCGCACGTAATTCAACACGCGTATCTCATCGCGCTGCCCACCCTGCGATCCAAATGAAGCCGCGTTACCGGCTTTCGGGTCGCTGCGTTGTGCGCCCGCCCCGTGCACATCCACACCATCGATGGAAGTGCATTTGCCGAAGCAGACATAAGTCGCCTGGCGCGGATTTTCTCCAAGTGTCGTTGATGACCAGAACCAGCCAGTTTTATCCCGAATGCTGAATACACTGGTATCCAGCGCCGGAGCGGCACGACCGTAATCAACGATGCTCTGTAGCTCCTTGACGTTGGGCAGGCGCCAGTCATCAAAACCGGCCAGCGGCAGATCCTGGCAGTACGCCAGCGCCTCTTGCCAGTTACGCTTTTTGCCATCATCAGTCTGTTGCCACATCAGGCCGCTGGCCCGATCAGTGACAGTGCCATCAACATTCTCCTTAAAATCATTCTGCCCCCAGGGCTGGCCACTGACACAGCGATAAAACATACCGCGATGATTGCGGGTTGGCGCCTGTTTGATGCGGCCGTCAAGAAAATTGAAAAAGAACGCCGCTTCCGTGTTCGGGCGGTCCCAGTGGTCACCGACATAGATGGTGCCCGACCAGGTCTGGCCCATCATGTCGACATGGTGGGTGGATGCGAAATGGTCGTTTTGCAAAACTTCGGCACCAGGTGGACGGATTTCAAAGATCTCGTTAATGAATGCCTGCCTACCGGTTACTCCACGAAAATCTGCCAGCGAATACAGCTCCTTGATGTTTGGCAGACGCCAGTCGTAACGGCCACCGGGTTGCAGCTGTTCACATTGCTGTTTGGCTGCATAAAAACTCAGGCGTTGCTCATTATGCGCCTGTTGCCAGGTCAGGCCGGTCACGCGATCAGTCACCGTGCCGTCGCCATTATCGCGATAGTCCGGCACTGCACCTTCGAAATGTGCATCCTGCCCATAAAACGGCTGGCCGGGGGCCGGGCATGTAATTTCACGACTGTTATCAAAACAGCTGCCCTGATGCGTATCCGGTATGCGGGTGTTAACCTTTTTGGCTCCCGGATTACGGTCGGCAATCTCAATGGACAGGCGCGGCCCACCCCGGCGAGGTGGCATTGTTCCGACATCCCGTCCATTACCCGTTGAAGCCAATGGCCCGCGCTGCATACCCGCACCTGGTGCAAACTTCGGCACGCAGATCAATCCTTCCGACATGTTGCGACAACTGCCATTGATCTGCCCGTGCGGGGCAGTGAAGCTGCAGCTGCTTGCCTCTGTCTTGCCTTTGCAAGCCGAGAAGGCTTCCGGTGGCGGGCTACCACGTGGTGGCTGGGCATAACATACACCGGCAACAGTGAACAATATGACCGAGAAGTAAAACTTCATTTTGCTACAGCAATTCTCCATGAAAAGACCTGAGATTGCCGCGTAAATCCCGCAATACGATACGCTGCTTTGTCTTCCAGAGAAGCGTGCCACGCTCGTAGAATGCTCCTCTCTCATTGCGAAACTTTATTGTTGAAACAGTCGAATTCTTTTTATCTGGCTTGCCAGGCATAAACTCATAATCGATCATACTGGCGATTTCTTCAAAAGCTTCATCAAATGCCTGAAACAGTTTCAATGCATTATCATCACTCCAGTAAGAAATTCCTTTTTCTTCAAGTTGCGGTTTTGTGTGGTAAACAAACGAATTTTTGTATATAGCCTTATCACTGCGAGAAGCCGCATGGAAAACAGTACAGTCCAACTTCACTTCCAGCGTTCGCAAATCATTTGAAAGGCGCACCTGGGGAGTGACCACGATTTTTCGATCACAACACGCGTCATCTGCAACTGTAGTTTCAATATCTGCAGATTCCATAGACTGGATCTTTTCTGTTATCAACAACTTGATGCGTTGTTTACTTTCATCCTTCAGAAGTAACTCTGACAGACCAGCCGCCTTTTCACTCGCTGCCGTATGCATATCAGAATCTGCTTTTGCTTTCATGAAATAGGTTGAAAAAACATAGGCAGCAGCCATACCACCAGGACTGGCTCCGGGACTTGGTGGTACCGATTGGTATGCAGCAGACAGAGACTGAGACATCGCTACTCTAGCACCAGGGTCCTGAATTACAGAAACAGAGAAAAAATTGCAATCCCGTAACTCCACCTGAAGTAGAGCTCTGCCCATATCAGCTTTAAAGTCTGTGGATTTTTTAATCAGATAAGAATGTGACGCAGTATTGCACCCGGCCAGTAACAGGCCGATACAAAAACTTAGCATCGTCATTCCGGCCAGATACAATCCTCGATGACAGTACCTAAAAGACAAAGCACCAAACATAAGCTGCACTTCGATGTGCTATTTAATATCCAGCTTTGCCTGTTTTTCTGCCTTCTTTTGCAGATGATTTAAAACATCCTGCTTTATCGCTTCCAATGCGGCATAAAAACCGTTGGTAAGGCCAGGATAAGTCGGTGGTTCGTCCCAGACTCCCGATGAAAAATTATCGCGTGAAATTTCTGCATACCAGAGCAACTGATTGGTTTCCAGGTCGACAAGTTCACCCTTGACTTCAAATATGGCTCTTGGTTCTCCCATTGGTATAAAACCCTGGTACGGTCTCGCCAAACCTACTCGTTCAGGTATTACAACCAGTAAATGATCGATACCGTATTTCTTTTTTAAACCTGTATAGTCTTTTTTTGCAAAATAGACTGTGTCTTCCTTGTCCGGGTCACTGTAATTGGATAAGTCGCTTATTTTCAGGTCATCCACCAGCAGTTTGACCTGTTTTCCCTGGTCAGAAAAATACTGCTTAATGTCTTCACGCAACACGTCATAGTCAGTTACTTCCAGACTCTCAAAATGACTGGTTACTGGAGACATAACTGCTGCATTCACAGCATAGTCCAGCAACCTAACATCACCTTCCATATAAAATTGAGGTTTCTCCAACGGCTTTACATAAATACCCAGCTGAGGGTCATTCTTTTCCCAATAGTCGTTTGTCAATGGCACCGGCGGTTGGGGCACGGATGCACAGCCCACCAGCAGTAAAAGGGCAAACAGAACTATAGTGAATTTTAATCCTTTCATTTCTTTCTCCAAAAATAACTCTGAAAAACGAGTCCATTTTCATAATTGTCTTTCTGCCGAAAAACAGAAACAGAAAATGAACCCTGACTGTCAGGAGCCGCTGCCAATATGTTGCTGAAACATCCATCGCTTTAAGGAGAAACGATGGACCAGATGCTGTTATTTTTCTGACAACCTACAGCACTGCCGTTTCCCGCAACTTTTGTCAGGTTACCAAAAAAGCAGAATCAGAGAAATGACTTCAAAATCCACGTTGCGGCGCTGGCCGGAAATTGCTTTGGCTGGAATGTGACAAAAACATTACATATGTGAAACAGGCGAATACATGTGGCCCCCTTCCCAGCCAGAATTCTTAAACAGTATTTTTGCGATTATTACTTTTTACTTCTGGTGGAACCCTCTGGGCACGCATATGAGCCTTATGTGTAGCCAAATGAAGCCCGGTGGTGCGCTAAGTGGCATTAGGCCAGTGGTTCCCAGCTACAAACCCAGATCACTCAATCCGGCATGCTCCTCTGGGCGTGAGCCCAGTTGCCAGAAAAACTTGCGCTCCGCTTCCGAGATCGGCAAATCGTTGATGCTGGCGAAGCGGCGTTGCATAAACCCGTGCATATTGAATTCCCAGTTCTCATTGCCATAGGAGCGAAACCATTGCCCGGAATCGTCACGCCATTCATAGGCAAAACGCACCGCGATACGATTTTCCGTATAGGCCCACAATTCCTTGATCAGGCGATAATCCAGTTCCCGCGCCCATTTGCGTTGCAAAAACTCATGTACCTGTTCGCGCCCGACCGGGAACTCGGCACGATTGCGCCAGACGGTGTCCGGCGTATACACCAGCACGACACGGTCCGGGTCACGGCTGTTCCAGGCATCTTCAGCCATACGTACTTTTTGTTTGGCGCTTTCCTCGGTAAAAGGCGGCAATGGCGGTTTTGTTTCCATTTCGGTGTCCTCACAATTATGTAGACAGGTCTGTCTACATGGAAAGACTACACAAGGTAGACCGATCTGTCTACACTATCGGTATGAGTATTTTTACCTCCCCGGACAAAAAGGACCTGCCGGCGCGTGAGCGCATCCTGCTGACGGCGCATGACCTGTTTTATCGATATGGCATTCGCGCCACCGGCATTGACCGCGTCATCGCCAAGGCGGGCGTCACCAAGGTGACGTTTTACCGCCACTTCCCGAGCAAGAACGATCTGATTGTCGAATACCTGGAATTCCGTCACCAGCGCTGGATGGGCTGGTTTGAAGACGCACTGCAACGCCACGGCGGCAAGGCCAGCGCCATCGTGCCGACCATGAGCGAATGGTTCAGCGACCCGCAATTTCGTGGCTGTGCCTTCATCAACAGCGTCGGGGAACTGGGTGGCGTTATGCCTGAAGTGGTTGAGATCACCCAACGGCACAAACAGGAAATGATTGATGCGATCGCAGCCCTGTTGCCGACATCCAGAAAGCGCAAACGTGATGCCGAAGCCATCGGCGTGGCCATTGATGGCGCTATCATTCGCGCCCAGTTTGATGAAGCACCGGCGAACGCCTTGCAGGGACTGGACCGCCTGATCAAGTCACTGCTTAAAGCCAGCGGCTGACTGAAAGCAATTCAGGTCTGGCCCGCTTCCGGTGTCGGGCAGGTATCCTCGCATTGGTGCACTTCAATGGTGATGTGCGACAAGTCATCGAAGTCCTTGAGCAATCCCTTGTAGTGTTCAACCGGCCGCGGGAAATGCGTGACCAGTGAAATGATCGCCGCGTAATCACTCTCGCCAACTCTCCAGATATGCAGGTCGGCAATGCGATTGTCGGCATCACTTTCGATGCGTTGCCGGATCGCGGCATGATGTGGTTCATCAATGCTGCCATCCAGCAGGATCGGCCCGGTCTGCCTGATCAAACCGTATGACCAGCGCGTAATAATCAAGGCGCCGACCACACCCATGACCGGGTCAAGCCAGTTCAGGCCCAGGAATTTGCCGGACAGCAGCGCCACGATGGCCAGCACCGAAGTCAGGGCATCGGCCAGCACATGCATGTAGGCGGCCTGCAGGTTATGGTCGTGATGATGCCCGGCGTGATCATGGCCATGCGCATGGCTGTGCTTATCCCTGAGCAACAAAGCGCTGATCAGGTTGATCACCAGACCGAGCACAGCAACACCAATCGCTGCATTAAACTGAATCGCATGCGGCTCAATCAGGCGTTGCATGGACTCTACCAGCATCACCAGCGCCACCACCGCCAGCGCCACCGCACTGGAAAAGCCCCCCAATATACTCACCTTGCCGGTACCAAACGCATAGGCCGGGTCCGTTGCGTGTTTTCTGGCGAAGCGATAGGCGTAAATGGTGATCATGAACGCCGCGACGTGTGTGCCCATGTGCCAGCCATCCGCCAGCAGCGCCATGGAACCGAAAATGCTGCCCGCAACAATTTCTGCCAGCATGGTCACGGCGGTGAGAATCAGCACATAACGGGTACGGCGCTCACCCTTTTCCGAGTCGACGGAAAAATTATGCTCGTGCTGCAGGTTTTCCAGTGTGTGTTCGTGCATGGTGGTAACTACTGCCTCGCCTCACGATTTGGAAAGGTTCAAAAGCAGAATACACCATGAGGAGTTTGAAATAAAAAAACAGATTATAAGGAATCTGCTTCGCAACACGGCTGCATGCCACGGCCGGCCGCTTCACCAGTTACCACGAAAACGATAGCGCCGACGCTGTTGCAAGCGCTGGTTCAGCACGCTGGTCATTTCATCCTCGCTGATAAAGCCATCGTGGTTGGCATCGACCGCTGCAAAATTCAGCAACGGCGTAAAGCCGTGCATGGGACGGCCACTGGCTTGACGCCATTCTCTGATCCCGTTCGTAAACTGCTGGTATTCATCCCGGCTTAACACCCCGTCACGATTGGTATCGTGCGCGGAAAACACCGGCAAGCCGGATTGAACAGCGCGCTGCTCATTACTGTGGCTAGATGGCTCCTCGGCCAACACCACCTGATTCGCCCCGCACAACAACAGAATCAGCGGCAATGACAAAAGCAATGTGTTTATCCGTGTATTCATGAGCGCACCATTACTTTATCGATTTGAGATAGTCTTGCAGACTTCTCAGCTGTTCATCGGAGAAGTCGAGACGGCGATGCGAGCGCACCTCACCGGAACGCAACACATCTGCGATCTTGTCAGGCGCCGTGGAGAATTCCGCCGGATCCGGTGAATGGCAATACACGCAGTTGCTTTCATAAATATCCCGACCTTCGCTCACACCAGAACCAACTGATCCGGCCGACGTTTGATAAGCCAACGCCGTTTCATCCAGGCTGCGGTAAAAACCGCCCCTGTCCCAGAAGCCGGGTTCGGAACAACCGATGCAGGTATGCCCGGACTGAATCGGAAAACTGGTGCCGTTGTTCCACTTGAGCGTCGCACAGGCATTGTGGGTTACCGGCCCCTTGCAACCCAGCTTGTACAAACACCAGCCCTTGCGCGCCGCCTCATCATCAAAGCTTTCGGCGAATTTCTCTTCCTGATAAAAATGATAACGCGAGCAACGCTCGTGTACGGTTTCGCCGTAAAAACTCAGGGGCCGATGCTGCTCATCGAGTGCCGGGAAGCGTTCGAACGCCAGGTAGTGCACCAGCACACCACTGATGGCTAGCGGCAATGGCGGGCAGCCCGGAATGTTGACCAGCGGCTTGCTGGCAACCCGGCCTTGTTGCATCAAATCGGCAACACCGGTCGCACCGGTCGGATTGGGGTTTGCCGCCGGCAGACCGCCAAAAGTCGCACAGGTCCCTATCGCAATCACGGCGGCTGCGCCATTCACACATTCCTGCAACAGTTCAAGATTGGTTTTACCGGCAATGGTGGAATACACACCGCCGTCCGCAACCGGAATGGAACCATCCACGATCAACAAGTACTTGCCATAAAAATTCCGCATCGCCTGTGCGCGCGCCAGCTCGGCCGCCTCGCCGGAAGCTGCTTGTAAGGTGTGGTGATAATCGAGCGAAACGAAATTGAAAATCAGCTCTTCAATCGAAGGTGCATGCGCACGCGTAAAAGACTCGGTGCAGCCGGTGCATTCCTGAAAGGACAGCCAGATGACGGATGGCCGGCTGACCCGGCCCAGCTTCCCGGACAGCTCCGCCACAACGCTTTGCGGCAACGCCAGCAGGGATGCCACCATGGAACAGAATTTCAAAAACGAACGCCGGCTGATTCCTTGCCGGGTCAAATGGAGTTGTAAGCTTTCCTGCCTGGACATCGCGACCACCTCCGCAAGTGATCAGAAAAAGTCAGGGAACATCAGGACTTAATATCATTCTCCAAAAGAGCGGTAATGTGAAGTAAAAATATCTTTGTCGAGCCACTCAACCCCGGCCCATCCCGGTTACCGACCTTCTGGCCTTAATATAGATAAACAGCAACCAGGCTACATACATGGCAATCAGGGCGGTTTGTATCCAATACGGCATTGTCGATGTCCCGGCGAGCATGGCCGATGCCAGGCTGTCAGAAGCATTGATACAGGACAAACCACAAACCACGCCGAACATGGCAAACAGAAATGCCGGCACCACGGACAGATGTTGTGCTGCAGACCAGGAAAAAGCCGCATAGGCCAGCAGGCAAAATGCAATGATCAGATTTTGATAGCGTAGGGATGGCACATCATAGTAGATGAACAGTATCGGCACTTTGAAATCCACGCAATGTGCCACGCACATACAAACAAAATACAGCGTGCCTGCGAGTAAAGAATACCTCAGGGTTTTCTCGCTATTCGTCATCATGACCCTGATCCTTGAGCATATCCGCCAGCCCGGCAAACGGATTATGCGTATCGCCCTTGTTCTTTTTCTCGCTACCCGCATCACCGTACTGCGAATCAATATAACGCGAGTGCTCGTTGTCATGACAATAAATGCACAGCAGCTCCCAGTTGCTGCCATCCGGCGGGTTATTGTCATGATTATGATCGCGGTGATGCACGGTCAGCTCACGCAGGTTTTCACGCGTGAACTCGCGCGCGCAGCGACCGCACACCCAGGGATACATTTTCAATGCCCGTTCGCGGTAACCCTGCTCGCG
>JASFVP010000024.1:0-49741 GCA_050049775.1 Chromatiales bacterium | reverse complement strand
CACAATGCGATCAAGCTTGTCCGAGGAATCTTCTGTCGTCATGCCCATGACCTCGCAATGGATGATGTCAGTTTTGCCGGATGTTGCTGAATAGTTGTTCAGCGCTGGCTGTGCGCAATTCAGCTCTTGCCGAGGAGATGACCCGCACCGCAGAACGCAGCAACAGCACGACCAGGCCCAGGGCAACCAGCAGGTCCGGCCAGCCTGAGCCGGTCAGCCATACCGCACCCGCGGCAATAAACACCGAAAGATTGCTGGCGATGTCATTGCGCGAACATTCCCACACCGAGCTCATGTTCACGTCCTCATGGCGATGTCGCCACAGCAGGAAAAGACACAGTGAATTAGCCGCCAGACCGAGAAGGCTGAAGCCGCCCATAATTTCAAATACCGGCATACTCGGCACCACCAGCCGGTAAACCACCTGGCCGGCAACCACACAGGCCGCCAGAAAAATCAGCGCACCCTTGAACAACGCGACTTTGGCCTTGACCACAGCACCGCGCGTCACGGCATACAGACTCAGCCCGTAAGTCAGCGCATCGCCCAGATTGTCCAGACTGTCGGCCAGCAACGCGCTTGAGTTGCCATACAGTGCCGCGGCCACAATCACCAGAAACATGACCGCATTGATGACGAGCACGGCCTGCAGAGTTCCGCGCTGGCGCTGATGCAATGCATCAATAGAACAGTTGTTATCGCAGCATCCACTCATAAATCAACCTGAATAGCGAGATGTTCGGCCATACCAATTACAGTAGATTAAAAATAACTGCTGACGAGTACAACAAGCAAAAAAACAGGATCTTGAGTCGGGTTTATGCAGCAGGCCCGAATGTCCACAAGGATGTGCCTGCTCCGGGCGACAAGCAAGCGGGCTATAGACTAAAGTAGTCAAATGCCTGTTATGTATAGTCAGTTCAAACCCGCTTGGTGGTTGACCAACCCGCACGCGCAAACCCTGTGGGCCGCCTTTATGCGACGCAAGGCTAAACCGGATCTGCAATGGCAGCGCCTGGAGCTGGATGACGGTGATTTTATCGACCTTGCGTGGTGCAGCCCCGCTGAATTCGACAAGTCTTGTGGCAAAACCATTTTGATCCTTCATGGCCTCGAAGGCAGTGTGCATTCGAAATATGCACTTGGCCTGATGTCACGCCTGCAACAAAAAGGCTATCGCTGTTGCCTGATGCACTTGCGCAACTGCAGTGACGAACCCAACCGCCTGCCCGAGTCCTATCACAGCGGCAAGACGTCGGACGTGCAGCTGGTAACCGACATCCTGGCGCAACAAATGGACATCCGCTTTTACGCCGCAATTGGCTTCTCCCTCGGCGGCAATGTGTTGCTCAAATGGCTCGGGGAACAAGGTGACAACATTCCTTTGCAACGCGCTGCGGTGATGTCGGTGCCGTTTCAACTGGCACAGGCGGCGGAGCGCATGAACCACGGCTTTTCAAAAATCTACCAGTCATACCTGGTCGGCAAAATGCAACGCAGTTACAAAACCAAGTTTGCCCGCATAGCCTCACCACTGCATGTTGATGCGGAACAGCTCAACAGCTTCTGGACATTTGATGATCAGGTCACCGCACCGTTGCATGGCTTTAAGGATGTACACGACTACTACCAACAGGCCAGCAGTCGGCAGTACATTCCAAAAATCAAAATCCCGACGCTGATCCTGCATGCAAAAGATGATCCGTTTATGTATCCGCAGACTGCACCCACGGCCGATGAACTGCCGGACAATGTCTGGCTGGAATTGACGTCACACGGTGGGCATGTGGGGTTTGTTAGTGGTTCGATACCGGGGTGGGGATACTATTGGGGGGAGCAGCGGTTGGTTGAGTGGATTGATCAAATTTTTTAGCCGGCACTAGCCTCAGTGCACGAAGCCAAGACAGGGCAATATTTACGGAGCTCGGTATTTGTCCGGGGATTATCCATGAAGCAAAAAAGGAAACATCGAGATTCCGAAAATATTTTTTTGTTACTTTGTTTTCGCACAAAGTAACCAAAGGCACTTCCTCCACCAGCCCAGCCTGCGGCTGCCCTCAAAAAATCCCGACATTCTGCGGCCTCGCCAACTCACTGACGTTCAAACAAACTCGGCCTTATTTCAGAATGTCGGGATTTTTTCGGTGGGCTGAAGTCGGAGAAGGGTGGTGAATTGAGAGCCAAGCTTCCCCTCTGTTTTGATGCGTCACGCCAGAAGGCAGGCGAGTAAAACGAAAAGGTGTTTGAGCGATTGTAAATCGCGAGTTCTTTTCGTTCGCCTGACTGACAAGTGACGCATGCCGCTGAACAACGTGAAGCCAAAACAGGGGGAAGACGGTTTTGGTTCTTTTGCCATGACAAAAGAACAAGGGAATATATTACTAAGCTACAACCCGAATTAGAGTTCAGTTGAGTGTGCTTCCGTGAAGCTCTATGGAGTCAAAATATATTTATCCTGAGTCCATGTGATTAGATCTAACAAAGGCACCATAAAAAGTTACAAGAAAAATCGGAATAAATACATATAAAGCAAAATTCAATGGCATTACCAAACCTGATTCACGAGCAACAACTAAGAATAGTGGCCCCACACTGCATAAAGAAAAAGCTACTACCAATAAAATTTCACTTTTTGATAAAAAAGCAGCCTTACGCCTAATAAGCGGTGCAGCGTAAAAAAGAGACACAATTGCATATATAAACGAAGATGATGTAAGCGCGATTATATTCAGAACATTTTCAAATTCTTTACGTTTTTGTTTCTGCTTGAGAACTGATTCGCCTGAGATGGATGAAATTCCGACGACTCTTGCATCAAACTCAACTGAGGTATTTTTTCCAGATAAAATTATATCTATAACAAAGCTATCAGATGAATTAAGCAACAAAGGAGATATGAAAAGCTTGTTATTTTCGAATTTAATAGAGGGAGCGAGATTCTTAGGAATACTTGCTTTCTTCTTTATAGAATAAATCTTTGAACCGTCTGAAAAGGTTATTTTTATTTCCCTTTCAAAGTCATCTGCCTTGATTGGCACTTCTCCGGAATTAAATATTCGGAGAGAGGTAAGTTCAAGATTTTGTATGGTATTGCCTAAATACTTAATCTCTATATCACTAATGTCTAACTCATCATTTACAAGTTGGTATTGACCCAATATTTCATATGAAAGCGATTTCTCATTATCGCTTAACATATATATAGTGATTGGTACCAAAATACCTAGTACAGGTAGAATTACTGAGCTCACCAAGGCAAGTATTTTTTTATGATCATTCATGATTTAAACCATTTGTACTTGGGATAGACCAAAATTTTCGTTTGTGGCATCTGAAAAAACCCAGTCTATCCGCTAGCATTCCCATAGCTACACTCTACTCTTCCATGTCTTCGGATTCCGACGAGCATGCAACACTGCCAAAACTGAAATACTGTTTTTGCCTTCAATAAAAAATATTCCAAATGGAAAGCGGTGAATCAGAACTCTGTGGACTTCTTTATAAACAACTTTATGAATGGCTGGATTGCGCGAAATGCGCGACAAGGCTTCTTCAATGCATAGCAGGAAATTTTCGCCAAGACCCTTTCTTTGAGATTCATACCACTGATAGGCATCCTGTATGTCGGCTTCCGCTTCCGTGCGGATTATCAGTTTCCTTTTGCTCATGCCCCGGAAATACGCTCTCTAACATTTTCCCAGGAGTCGCCTGCTTCCGGGTCAGCTGAGTAACTGGCGAGGCGAGCATCCAGTTCCTTTTTTTGCTCCGCAGTCAATGGCAACAACTGTTCATCTGCTGCCACACTGTCCCACAGTTCTTCAGCCAGCAATATTTTTTCCGACGGGCTAAGTTCACGTAAATTCATAAAATCTCCCACTTGTCATACAGCATCTGTTTCCAGTTTAGCGGATTTCCCGGTTTTAAGTCTCTGGCAACTACCTTATCGACGCCACCACACACCGTAACACCCCATAGTCATACTCCGCATCCAGCGCTTCATACACCGGCTTCAGCCTGGTCGCATCCACCACGTCACCGAGCAATTCAACCGCATTAACGATTTCATCGTACTCGGGCTTGTCGATGGGCAATACATCCAGCGGCTCCATGAGTCCGACTTCGATGGCATCGGCGAAGTGGCTGTATACCGTTGTTGGTTTGAGGTCACGTTGTCGGGCGATGGCTTCGACATCCATATCCTGCAGATACCAGTAGAGGCTTTCGTTGACCGTGTCGGACAGGTTGTTGTCGAGCAGGTCGTGTTTGGGATGAGCGAGGATTTCATCGAGGAACAACTGGCCGTATTGCTTGAGCTTGTTGTCGCCGATGCCGCTGATGGTCTGCATCTGCGCCAGATTTTGCGGACGTTGTTTGAGCATCTGTATCAGCGTGGCATCGTGGAAGATGACATAAGGCGGCACTCCCTGCTCCTGCGCCAGCCGGGTTCGCAAGGCGCGCAAGGCATCCCACAGGGACTGGTCGACAAAACGCACGGCATGTTTTTCCGTGCTTCTGCTTCTGGACTTGCCTTCCTGTTTGCTTGGCTTGCGCAACTGCAGTTGCTGCTCGTTGCGCAACAGTGGCCGTGCCTGTTCGGTTAACTTGAGCGCACCGTGGCCGTCGACATCAACATTCAAAAAACCCAGCGCAATAAGCTGGCGGAACAGACTGCGCCATTGCGGCTGATTGAGGTCCTTGCCGATGCCATAGGTGCTGAGCTGGTCATGACCGAACTGGCGGATACGGTCATCGTCCTTGCCCTGCAAAACATCGATAACGTAGTTGACGCCAAAGCGCTGGCCGGTGCGATACACACAGGACAACGCCTTTTGCGCGGCTTCGGTGGCCTCCCAGGTTTGCGGCGGTGACAGGCAATTGTCGCAGTTGCCGCATGGCTGGTCGGTCTGTTCATCAAAGTAGGCGAGAATGCTTTGCCGCCGACAGCTGATGAGTTCGGTCAGGCCGAGCATGGCGTCGAGCTTTTGTTGTTCGACGCGTTTTTGCGTATCGGCCGCATTCGACTGCTGCATCATCTGGCGCAGCATGATGACATCCTGCAGGCCGTAGGCCATCCAGGCGTTGGCCGCTTCGCCATCGCGCCCGGCGCGGCCGGTTTCCTGGTAATAGGCTTCGATGCTTTTCGGCAGGTTGAGGTGCGCGACAAAACGCACATCGGGTTTGTCGATGCCCATGCCGAACGCAATGGTCGCGACCATGATGACGCCTTCCTCGCGCAGGAAGCGCTGCTGGTGCAACTGGCGTGTTTCGGCCGGCAGGCCGGCATGGTACGGCAAGGCGACGCGGCCTTTATCCACCAGCCAGTCGGCAATCGCCTCGACCTTTTTGCGCGACAGGCAATACACGATACCAGCATCGTTTGCGTGCTGATTTTGCAGGAACTGCCACAGTTGCTGTTTGGCGTTCTGGCCTTCGGTCATGGCGTAGTGAATGTTCGGCCGGTCGAAGCTATTGATGTACACCGCGGCATTGTGCAGCTGTAACTGCTGGATGATCTCCTGCCGTGTGCGCCGGTCGGCCGTGGCGGTCAGTGCGATGCGCGGCACCTTCGGGTAACGCTCGGCCAGCAACTGCAGTTGCTGGTACTCGGGACGGAAGTCATGCCCCCACTGCGACACGCAGTGCGCTTCATCGAGCGCGAACAAGGCCAGATGTGCCTGATCGAGCAGGCGCAGCATGCGTTCGGTCAGCAGGCGTTCCGGCGCGACATATAACAGGTCCAGCTCGCCGGCCAGCAGTTGCTGTTCGATACGATTGGCCTCGGCCGGCTCCAGCGTGGAATTGAGAAACGCCGCACGGATACCGAGCAGTTCCAGCGCACTGACCTGGTCGTGCATCAAAGCGATCAGCGGTGACACCACAATCGCGGTACCGGGTCGCACCAAGGCAGGTATCTGGTAACACAGCGACTTGCCGCCGCCGGTCGGCATCAGCGCCAGTACGTCCTGGCCGTCGAGCAGACTGGCGATGATCTGTTGCTGGTTGAGTCGGAAGTCTGCGTAACCGAAGACATCCCGCAGAATGCCTTTTGCCTGCTCAATACTCGACATGCTCAGGCGAGCACCTGTTGCAGCCAGTCACTGATGTCGGCAATTTCCTCGGCACACACCGAATGCATCATCGGGTAGGAATGCCAGTCGACCTTATGACCGTTGCTGCGCAGGTAATCGAGGCTCGACAGTGCTTCCGTATACGGCACCACGCCGTCGTCAACGCCGTGGGCCAGGAAGATGTTTTGTTTTTGCTTGTTGTCGAAACCTTCACGCAACGGCAGGTAACAGGACAGGGCCATGACGCCGGCGACCGGCAGGTCGAGTTGCAAGGCGGTTTGCAGCGCGATCACGCCGCCCTGGGAAAAGCCGGCCAGCACGATGTTATCGAGCTGCATGCCGGCGGCCTGCTGTTCGGCGATGAGATGCGCGACGCTTTCCACCGAAGCAAGAATGCCGGCGGCATCGATGCGCACGGTCAGATCGGGATGCACGATGTCGTACCAGGCGCGCATCTGCATGCCGCCGTTGATGCTGACCGACAGCACCGGCGCGTGCGGAAACACAAAGCGCACCTTGAGCGGCCCAAGTTCCAGTTCATCGACAATCGGCACGAAGTCGTGGCCGTCGGCGCCGAGGCCGTGCAGCCAGATGACCAGCTTGTCGGCCTGCCCGGCCGGTTCGATTATGACTGTCTGCTCATCGTCCACTATTTCGTCCCGTCTCTGTTGTTGCAGTGCGCCACGCATTATACTGCCGTTTTCGTTGATCAAACTGAAGGATTTTCCAATGATTTGCTGGGCGCGTTACCTGATGTTGCTGGTGGTTGTCATACTCGGCGTATCGAGCATGCTGTCGGCCTGCGGCCAGAAAGGCCCGCTGGTGTTGCCGGACGAAACCGAACAGGGCCAGCCGCCTGAGCAGAGCCAGCCACAGGGCCAGTCGGAAAACGCTGACTGATGGACTACTTCAACTATCGCGACCAGCAGCTGTTTGCTGAGGATGCTGCCGTCAGCAACATCGCCGCGCAACACGGCACACCGCTGTACATCTATTCGCGTGCCACGCTCGAACGCCACTGGCATGCGTTTAACGATGCCTTCGAGGGTCACCCGCATCTGGTGTGTTTTGCAGTCAAGGCCAATTCCAATCTGGCGGTGCTGAATGTGCTGGCACGCATGGGCTCGGGTTTTGACATCGTTTCGGTCGGCGAACTCGAACGCGTGCTGGCCGCCGGCGGCGATGCCGGCAAGGTGCTGTTCTCCGGCGTCGGTAAACAGGCACATGAAATGCGTCGTGCACTGGAAGTCGGTATCCGCTGTTTCAACGTCGAGTCCGAGGCCGAACTGCAACGCCTCAATCAGGTCGCTGCCGAAATGGGTGTGCAGGCGCCGGTGTCGTTGCGCGTCAACCCGGATGTCGACGCCAAGACCCATCCGTATATTTCCACCGGGCTGAAGGAAAACAAGTTCGGTGTCGCGATTGATGACGCGCTGGAGATTTACCGCCACGCGCAGCAGCTCAGTCATATTAATGTGGTTGGTGTGGACTGCCACATCGGTTCACAGCTGACCGAGCTGGCGCCGTTTCTGGATGCGCTCGAACGCGTGTTGCTGCTGGTCAGGCAACTGGCTGACATGGGCATCGACATCCAGCATCTGGATCTCGGTGGCGGTCTCGGCGTGCGTTATCGCGATGAGCAACCGCCAGAACCGTCCGAGTACGCCAGTGCGATTCGCGAGCGTCTCGAAGGCGCGCCGTATGAAATCCTCATCGAGCCGGGCCGCGCAATTGCCGCCAA
Source organism: Chromatiales bacterium (assembly GCA_050049775.1). GTDB lineage: Bacteria > Pseudomonadota > Gammaproteobacteria > Chromatiales > Chromatiaceae > JABDQZ01. Next base: position 41,932 of record JASFVP010000024.1, on the reverse strand, counting down.
TGCCGGCATCCTGGTGACGCGTGTCGAATACCTGAAACCGACACCGGACAAGCATTTTGCCGTGATCGATGCGGCGATGAACGATTTGATCCGGCCGTCGCTGTACCAGGCCTGGCAGGAAATCATCCCGGTCGATGCTGCGGCCCGGGGTGTCAGCGCCAACTACGATCTGGTCGGGCCAATCTGCGAAACCGGCGATTTCCTCGGCAAGCAGCGCGAACTCAGCCTCAGCGAAGGCGAGCTGCTGGCGGTCCGCTCGTCCGGCGCTTACGGCTTCACCATGGCGTCGAACTACAACTCGCGGCCACGCGCCGCCGAAATCATGGTCGACGGCGACCAGGTGTTTGTCGTGCGCGAGCGTGAAACCATCGAACAGCTGTTTGCCGGCGAGTCACTGCTGCCGTGAATTTGCAATTCAGCAAAATGCACGGCCTCGGCAACGACTTTGTTGTGTTTGACGCGACCCAGGCGCCGCTGGATTTGAGCCGCGAGCAATTGCGGTTTATCGCCGACCGCCACTTCGGCATCGGCTGCGACCAGATACTCATGGTCGAAGCGCCACGCAGCGAGGACACCGAGTTTTATTACCGCATCTTCAACGCCGACGGCGGCGAGGTCGAGCAATGCGGCAACGGCGCGCGCTGCTTTGCACGTTATGTGGTGGAAAAAGGCCTGACGCAAAATCGCGTGCTGCACGTCGGCACCATGCGCGAAAACATCACGCTGTATCTCGAAGACGATGACCAGGTGCGCGTCAACATGGGTGTGCCGTCTTTTGAGCCGGCCGACCTGCCGTTTACCGCACCCCAGCGTGCCGAGTTTTACGAGATTCCACTGACCGATCATAATGTTCGATTCAGTGCGGTTTCCATGGGCAACCCGCATGCGGTGTTTCTGGTGGATGACATCAATGCGACGGATGTCGAACGCATCGGCCCGTTCATCGGCACCCACGAACTGTTTCCGAAGCAGGTCAATGTCGGCTTCATGGCGATCCGTGATCGCAGCCACATCGATTTGCGCGTTTACGAACGTGGCTCGGGCGAGACGCTGGCCTGTGGTACCGGTGCCTGCGCAGCTGCGGTAACCGGCCAACAACACGGCTGGCTGGATCAGCAAGTGCTGGTAGCATTACGCGGCGGTGAGCTTATAATTGATTGGCAAGGAGAGGGCCATCCCGTATGGATGACCGGCCCGGCAGAATTTGTATTTGAAGGTACAATTACCCTATGAGCCAGGACAGCGATTTTGAAAGCCAGGTAGTCGACTACCTGAAAGACCATCCGGATTTTTTCTCTGTGCACGACGAGCTGCTGGCTGAGCTGCAACTGCCGCATGACAGCGGCGGCGCGGTCTCGCTGATCGAACGCCAGGTGACCACCTTGCGCAAGCGCGCCACGGATTGCCAGCAACAACTTTACGACCTGCTCGACATCGCGCGTGAAAATGATTCGCTCAACAATCGCCTGCACCAGATGACGCTGGAACTGTTCGATGCCGCCACGCTGGATGACGTCATCGACACCCTGCAGAATCACCTGCGCGACCAGTTCAATGCCGATGCGGTGGAAGTGAAACTGTTTTCCAGCAGCGAACTCAACAAGGAAGTCGTCAAGGGCAGCCCTAGCCCGGCGCTGTTCAGCCAGCTCATGAAAGACGGCCGGCCCAAGTGCGGCCGCATCGACCAGTCCAAGCTCGAATACCTGTTTGGCGACATGTCGCGCGAAGCCAGCTCGGTGGCGCTGGTGCCGCTCGACGGCATCAACATCAGCGGCATCCTCGCCATCGGCAACAGCAACCCGGAACATTTCAGCTGCAGCCAGAGCACCGACTTTCTGCGCCGCCTCGGCGACATCGTCAGCAAGGCGTTCGAGTCGGTCGAACTGCCGGCCTGATGACTGCCAGTACCGCTTTCGGGCAAACGCGGTTACAGCAATTTCTCGCCCATCTGCGCGACGAAAAGCAACTCTCGCCGCACACACAAAGCAATTACCAGCGCGACCTCGAACAGTTCGCCGACTGGCTAAACGAACAACAACTGCAGGACTGGCCCGCCGTGCGCCAGCATCACGTGCGCCAGTACATCGCCCGGCGTCATCGCCAGGGACTTGGCGCCAAAAGCCTACAACGCCACCTGTCGGCGATCCGCAGTTTCTACGAATACCTGCAACGCGAATATCTGTGTGACAACAACCCGGCCACCGGAGTGCGTGCGCCCAAGGTGAAGCGCAAGCTGCCGGCGACCATGAACGTCGACCAGCTCAACCAGCTGCTCAATCACCAGAGTAAGGACCCACTCACCATTCGCGACCTGGCGATCATGGAGCTGTTTTATTCCAGCGGCCTGCGCCTGGCCGAGCTGGTGTCGCTGAACCTGCAGGACATCCAGGCCGGCGACGACATGCTTGAAGTCACCGGCAAGGGCGCCAAGACGCGCCTCGTGCCAGTCGGCCGCATGGCGCGTGACGCCATCGACCGTTGGCTGCGCGTGCGCGACCGGTTTGCCAAACCGGATGAGCCGGCTTTGTTTGTCAGCCGCCGCGGTCAGCGCATCGCCGCACGCACCATCGAACAACGCCTCAAACAACAGGCCATTCGCAACGGAAGTGAGCAACCACTTTACCCACACCTGCTGCGCCATTCGTTTGCCAGCCATTTGCTCGAATCGTCCGGCGATCTGCGTGGCGTGCAGGAACTGCTCGGCCATGCCAACATCAGCACCACGCAGATTTATACCCACCTGGATTTCCAGCATCTGGCACAGGTTTACGACGCCGCCCACCCGCGCGCCAGACGCCGTAAAAAGGGCTGAACGCCCGCCTGCCCGGCCGCTTCAGGCGCAGCACCGGCACAAGAAACAATTCAATTGGCAGGCGTTTTTGGCCTTGATTTCAGTTAAAATGCGCCCACTTTCCACAGCATGCAGGTATCCACGTGGTGAAAATTCGTAGCACAACCATTCTCTCGGTGCGCCGCAACGGCAAGGTCGTGGTCGGCGGCGATGGCCAGGTTTCGATGGGCAACACCGTCATGAAGGGCAACGCGCGCAAGGTGCGCCGCCTGTATCGCGACGGCGTGCTGGCCGGTTTTGCCGGCGCGACCGCCGATGCTTTCACCCTGTTCGAGCGCTTCGAAAGCAAACTCGAAAAACATTCGGGACATTTGACGCGTTCCGCGGTCGAATTGGCGAAGGACTGGCGCACCGACCGCATGTTGCGCCGCCTCGAAGCCCTGCTGGTGGTGGCGGATCACACGGCCTCGCTGATAATTTCCGGCACCGGCGATGTCATCGAACCGGAAAACGGCCTCATGGCGATCGGCTCGGGCGGGCCTTACGCGCAGGCGGCTGCCACCGCGCTGCTGGAAAACACCGATCTGTCGGCTTACGAAATCGTCGAAAAAGGCCTGCAGATCGCCGGTGACATCTGCGTGTTCACCAACCAGAACCGCGTCATCGAAGAGCTCGACTCCGACAGCTAGCCTGTTGTCACAGATACGGAAAAATTCAATGTCAGAAATTACTCCCCAGGAAATTGTCCGGGAACTGGATAAGCACATCATCGGTCAGACCGATGCCAAGCGCGCCGTTGCGATTGCCCTGCGCAACCGCTGGCGCCGCATGCAGGTGGATGAAAGCCTGCGCAACGAAATCACTCCGAAGAACATCCTCATGATCGGCCCGACCGGCGTCGGCAAAACCGAAATCGCACGCCGCCTGGCCAAGCTCGCCAACGCACCGTTCATCAAGGTCGAGGCAACCAAGTTCACCGAAGTCGGTTATGTCGGCCGTGAAGTCGATTCCATCATCCGCGACCTGATGGATTCGTCCGTCAAAATGATGCGCGAGCGGGAAATGGACAAGGTACGCGACGCCGCCCGAACCGCTGCCGAGGAACGCGTACTCGATGCCTTGTTGCCGAAGCCGACGGTGTCCAGCTGGGAGGAGGAATCCACCACGCGCAGCGTCAGTACCTCCACGCGGGACAAGTTCCGCGACAAACTGCTGGCCGGTGATCTCGACGACAAGGAAATTGAAATCGATGTGGCCGCGACCAACATCGGCGTGGAAATCATGGCGCCGCCCGGCATGGAGGAAATGACCAGCCAGCTGCAGGGCCTGTTCCAGAACATCGGCTCGAACAAATCCAGCAAAAAGAAGATGCGCATCAAGGATGCCTTGTCGTTGCTGGAAGACGAGGAAGCGGCCAAGCGCGTCAATGAAGACGAACTCAAGCTGAACGCGTTGCACAATGTCGAACAGAACGGCATCGTCTTCATCGACGAACTCGACAAGGTCGCCAGCCGCTCGGAAACCCAGGGCGCCGATGTATCACGCGAAGGCGTGCAGCGCGACCTGCTGCCGCTGGTCGAAGGCTGCACCATTTCCACCAAATACGGCATGGTCAGGACCGACCACATCCTGTTCATCGCATCGGGTGCGTTTCATTTGTCGAAGCCGTCCGACCTGATTCCGGAGTTGCAGGGTCGTTTGCCGATCCGTGTCGAACTGTCGGCCCTGAGCAGCGAGGATTTCACGCGCATCCTGACCGAACCGGATGCCTCGCTGACCGAACAGTACAGCGCATTGCTGGCCACCGAAGGCCTGCAACTGGACTTCAGCGCAGACGGTATTCGCAAGATCGCCGAGATCTCCTGGCAGGTGAATGAAAAAACCGAAAACATCGGTGCACGCCGCTTGCACACCGTGATGGAGCGCCTGCTGGAAAACATCTCGTTTGAAGCCAGCGCCAGGGCCGGTGAAAGCATCACCGTGGACGCCGCCTACGTCGATTCGCAACTGGCCGAGTTGGCCGTGAACGAAGACCTTACCCGCTACATTTTGTAGTCGCTTGCATTACAGGAACAGCTTATGTCACATCCCATACCAACCGAACTCAATCTGCACCGGGAATCCAAAGTGCTGGAAGTCACCTTTGACGACGGCTCCAACTTCAAGCTGCCGTGTGAATACCTGCGCGTCAACTCGCCGTCCGCCGAAGTACAGGGCCACACACCCGACCAGTCGGTGCTGCAGGTCGGCAAGGAAAACGTCAACATCGACCGCATCGAGCCGGTCGGTAACTACGCCGTCATCCTGCACTTTGATGACGAACACAACACCGGTATTTATTCGTGGGAAACGCTGTACCGTCTCGGCAGCCATTACGACGAAATCTGGGCCGATTATCTGAAGCGCCTGGAAGCCGCCGGCCACACCCGCAAACAGGCTTCCTGACCGCAAACTCCTCCCTCGCCCGTCGGCACCACAAGGTGCCTTCGGGGCGCAATTGGCTTATCATTGGCTGACTCGGGCATTCGCCACAGCAGGACAGATCCATATGAGTGAGCAACAGACAACCCATTTCGGTTTCGAAACCGTCGACGTCAAGGACAAGGCCAAACGCGTGCGTGGCGTGTTTGACTCGGTGGCCGGCAATTACGATCTCATGAACGATCTCATGTCGCTCGGTATTCACCGCCTGTGGAAGCGTTTTGCCGTGGAGCTGGCCGGGGTGCGCAACGGCCACAAGGTGCTGGACCTGGCTTCCGGCACCGGCGACCTGGCGGCGCGTTTTTCCGGCCTGGTCGGCCCGGACGGACAGGTCATCATGTCCGACATCAACGCCGCCATGCTGGAACAGGGCCGTGCCCGCATGTTCGACGAAGGCCATGTCGGCAACGTCAACTATGCACAGATTGACGCCCAGCAACTGCCGTTTCCCGACAACAGCTTTGATTGCGTGACCATCGGCTTTGGTCTGCGCAACGTCACCGACAAGCAGCAGGCGCTGGAATCCATTTTTCGCGTGCTCAAACCGGGCGGCCGCTTGCTGGTGCTGGAGTTCTCGCATCCGACCAGCAAGCCGTTGCAAAATCTGTATGACGTTTACTCGTTCAGACTGCTGCCGCTGATCGGCAAGGTCGTTGCCAAAGACGCAGACAGCTATCGTTACCTGGCCGAGTCGATTCGCATGCACCCGGACCAGGAAAGCCTCAAGGGCATGATGCAGCAGGCCGGCTTTGAAAACTGCGATTACCACAACCTGACCGGCGGCATCGTGGCGGTGCATCGCGGTTTCAAGTCCTGAGTCGTAAATCATGACCGTCAAGGATGCAAGTTACCTCGCGCTGGAAACCGCCTTTAACCAGTACCTGGCGCTGGACCCGGAGATCAGCCAGCGCTTTGCCGAGCTGCACGGCCGTAGTGTCGGCATCGAACTGCTCGGCACGGGCATCAAGCTGTTTTTCATTCCGGAGCAGAACGGCCGCGTACAGGTGCTCAGCCATCTTGAAGCGGAACCGGACTGCCTCATCAGCGGCACCCTGCCGGCGCTGCTGCGCAGTAGTGGAGATGCCGCCAGTGACCAGCTGTTTTCCGGCAATGTGAAAATCAGCGGCGATACCGGGTTGGCGCAGAAATTTACCCGCCTGCTGTTGCAGGTCGATATCGATCTTGAAGAGCAGCTGTCGCGCCTGACCGGCGACGTCATTGCCCACGAAGTCGGCAACCGTGTGCGCCAGACCAGCGCCTGGCTGCAACGCGCGCGCAAACATGTCGGACTCGATATGCAGGAATACCTGCAGGAAGAAATCCGCGTGCTGCCCAATCCGATCGAGCTGCAGAATTTTTTTGCCGATGTCGATGACACGCGTGATGCGGTCGAACGACTCGAAGCCCGGGTACAACGGTTGCAACAGGCCGGGAAAAACAACTGATGCGCATAGGCGATGCCGGCAGGCTGTTGCACATCAGCTGGGTATTGCTGCGCCACGGCCTCGATGAAGTTATTCTCGCCGCCCACCTGTTTCGCGGCATCCGCTTCTTCCGTTACATCTCCCCGTTCTTCTGGTTCTCGGCCGGCAAGCGCGCCCCTTATGGGGTGCGCATCCGCCGCAGCCTCGAAGACCTCGGACCGATTTTCGTCAAGTTCGGCCAGATGGTGTCAACACGCCGCGACCTGCTGCCCGACGACATCGCCGACGAACTGGTCAAGCTGCAGGACGACGTGCCGCCGTTTTCCGGCCAGCTCGCCATCAAAATCATCGAACAGGCTTACGGCCAGAAAATTTCTGACGTGTTTGCCGAGTTTGACGAAACGCCGCTGGCTTCGGCCTCGGTCGCACAGGTGCACACCGCCACCTTGCTCGATGGCAAACAGGTGGTGGTCAAGGTATTGCGGCCGAAGATCGAGCGTTACATCAAACGTGATGTCAGCCTGCTGACCACGATTGCCTCACTGGCACAACGTTATTCAAAAGAGGCGCGCCGCCTGCGGCCGCTGGAAGTGGCCGACGAGTTTCGCAAGACCATCTTCGATGAACTCGACCTGATGCGCGAGGCCGCCAACGCCTCGCAGTTGCGCCGCAACTTCCTCAATTCCGAAATGCTGTATGTGCCGGAAATTTACTGGGACCTGTGCCGCAGCAATGTCATGGTGCTGGAACGCATTCACGGCACCAACGTCGGCAACATCGCTGCCTTACACGCGCAGAACATCAGCATGCGCATGCTCGGTGAACGTGGCGTGGAAATCTTTTTCACCCAGGTATTTCGCGACAACTTCTTTCATGCCGACATGCACCCGGGCAACATCTTTGTCAGTCCGCAGGGCCAGTACATCGCCGTGGATTTCGGCATCATGGGCACGCTGACGACTGAAGACCAGCGTTACCTGGCGGAAAACCTGCTGGCGTTTTTCAACCGCGATTACCGCCGGGTGGCCGAACTGCATGTTGAATCCGAGTGGGTGCCGAAGACCACACGGATAGAGGAATTTGAGGCAGCGATCCGCACCGTGTCCGAACCGATTTTCGAAAAGCCGTTAGCTGAAATTTCCTTCGGCCATTTCCTGCTGCGCCTGTTCCAGGTGGCGCGCCGCTTTGACATGGAAGTCCAGCCGCAATTGGTATTGCTGCAGAAAACCCTGCTCAACATCGAAGGCCTGGGTCGCCAGCTGTATCCTGAACTGGACCTGTGGACCACCGCCAAGCCGTTCATGGAACGCTGGATCAAACAGCAGGTCGGACCACGCGCTTTCATTCGACGCATGCAGGAAAGCCTGCCGCAGTTGTCGGAACAGTTACCCGAGATTCCGCAACTGGCCTATCGAGTGCTCAAGGACGCCGCCGACGGCACACTGGAAATCAACTGGAAGTCGGATCAGCTTGAGCAACTGGAAAAAACCGTGCGCCACAACCACCGCCAAACCTTATCGGCGATTTCCGGTGGTAGCTTGCTGATTGCCGGCAGTCTGCTGTTCACGCTTGGCACAATGCCGTTAGCGGTGCCGCTGGCCGGTGTCAGTGGAGTGATTGGTGCAGCACTGATGATTCGCGCTTTTACTAACAGCCGTTAGGCGACTTCTGTCTGCATGGTAAAAGGTGACATGCCGGCTTCGACACGCAATTCGTTGATTTCCTCAAACTCGTCCCGCATGTCGGCCTTCAGCCGGAAACGAAAGCCGTGATCGCCCTCGTGAGCCTTGCTGTGATCAAACAGGCCACGGAAAATTTCTGACGGAATTTCCTCGAAGGCGCGGCAATCCGGTCCCTCCAGCTCGCCATCTTCCATCAGCAAATGCTGGCAGAACAGGCATTGTGGTGGAATGAAACACATTACGGCTTGGCGTCCCGCACACGACGGTGCACCTGCAGATGCTGGATATCATTCAACTCCACGTGGGCGGCAAATTTGCCGCTGTGAATGCGTTGCTCGATCTGCGCCGTTTTCTGATTGATACTGACCAGCGCACCTTCGCGTTGCTTGCCATCGCGGGTGGTGATTTTCACCTGCGCGCCGATGTACTGCGGTAGGCGTTTAACATCAGTATCCTGAAACGCATAAACAACCTGCAATTCCTCCTGCTGCGACTGCTTGTCACCGGATTGCGACTGGCCGAACAACTGGCTGGCCTGGTCACCAAGCCGGATGCTGAAATCGGCCAGCGGCTGTTGATTGACCTTGACGGTCAGGCCTAGCATCTCGACCAGGTCGTCGAACTTGTACAGCTGCAGCATTTCCGGCTTGATGGTCTGTGACGGGCGCATGCTGATTTCAACCACATCCGGATTCAACAGGAATCGTTTGGCGGCATCACGCATCGCCACGCCCGGCACAAAACCGTAGTAGCGCTGGTAGTCAGCATCGGATGCTTCAACCACGGAATCCACATATTGTTCTTCGCTCAGACCGGTGATGCGGGCGCAGTATTTGCGCACACCGCGCATATACTCGGCATCCGCCGCATAGGTGATATTGAGGCTGCTGAACGATGGCGCTTTCATTGAAGCGGGCGCAGTGGGATCGACCTTGATACTGGCATCGAAACTCATGTCGGCCATATCGACCACATCAATGTCCATGGCGATGTCGGCGGTCTGGCTGCGCGGGTCGGCGGCGATGTACATTGAAATGTCGCTTTCCAGGGCATCAAAACCCAACGCGCGCAAATCGGCCGGCGCCATGGAACCGCCAAAATCACAGCTGCCCGGCACGCTGCCAATGCGCTGGCGCATCGCATCACGCGACAAATTGTTGATGCTTTTCATGATTTCGCCGTCGAGGCTGAAGCGCAGGCCGCGCATGGCAAAATGCATGGACTCCGGCGGCTGCACGCCGATGGCGGCAAAATCGGTAAACAGGAAACCCGGACCATCACCGGCAATGCTGACTTCACGAATGCTGACCACATCGTTGATGGTGCGCGGCATGATGCGGATGTCCTGCACCGTAATGCGGCCATCGAGCAAATCGGAAGCAATGCCGTCGTATTCGATCTCGGCAAACAACGAAGCCTGCTTGATGGCGTCATCCAGCTTGCTGCTGGTGGAAAAATACACATAGGCCTTGATCGACAGGTAGACAATGCCGATAACGGCCACAATGAGGACGATGGCCAGCGGTGCGCTCTTGTCGGAAAGATTACTTCTACTCATGATTTGCGGTTCCCTGCGTTGTGGGTTGCGTTGCGGCTTACGGACGCACCAGGGGCGCTTCAACGGCCTGGCGTTTTTCGATGCCTTCAAGCTTTTCGATCAGCGTCAGGGCAAAATCCATGGCGGTGCCAGGACCGCGCGACGTGACCAGCAGGCCATCGGTCACCACCGGCGTTTCCAGCACCTGTGTTTGCGTCAAGCTCATTTTGTCGATGATACCCGGATAACCTGTGGCCTGCTTGCCTTCGAGCAGGCCGGCATTGGCCAGCACCTTGGGCGCGGCGCAGATGGCGGCGGTGTATTTGCCGTCCGCCTGCATGCGTTTGAGCAAGCTGTGAATGCGAGGGTCGTTATCCAGATGGTCAGCACCCGGTAAACCACCGGGCAATACGATCATGTCAAAGTCTTCATCCAGCACCTCATCGAGCGATACATCGGCAACCAGTTTGACGCCGCGGCTGGCGGTAATCACTTGATCATCCAGCGATGCGCTAACCACCTCGATACCGGCGCGCCGCAACAGGTCGATAATGGTTACGGCTTCCAGTTCTTCGCAACCTTGTGCGAGGGGGACGAGGACTCTGCCCATGTTGTGCTCCTTTGTATGTCGTACATCTCCGAGGCGAATACCAGGCGGATGTTGTTCTGTTCTAATTGTGGCAGGGCGAACTTCAGAAATTCGATGGTTTCCGGATAAGGGTGGGCAATGCCGGTCGCCCAGCCCTGGCGTTGCGCCAACTGCAACAGGCGCCGGTATTGTCTGGCGATGTCTTTCGGTTCACGCGAATGATCCAGGAACACATCGCGGCGCATGGCCCGCACACCGGTTTCATTGGCAATACTTTCCGCCACGGTGTGGGCGCTGGTGCGACTGTCGACAAAAAACAGCTGCTGTTGCTTGAGTACCTGCATGACCCAGCGCATGGCATCAGCATTCTGCGTCAACAGACTACCCATGTGATTATTGAGACCGGCAACATTAGGCACGGTGGCCAGTGCATCCTGCAACACCGCCTTGAAATCGACCTCACTCATGTTCGAGGTCAGCGCCTTCGGGCCGAGCGGCTTGTCGTGTTCGGCTTCCATGGGGATGTGCAACATGACCTGTTTACCCAGGTCACGCGCACGCAAGGCGATCACCTGGTCATAAGGTGTGCCCGGTAAAATCGCATAAGCGATCGGACCGGGTAATTGCAATGCCTGTTCGGCCACCTGCGCATCGTTGCCGAGATCGTCGATGATCAGCGAGATCACTGCCTGCTGCGCGGCCACAGGCATTGCCGCGGTCATCAACAGGCAGGTCAGCAGCAGGATTTTTTTCATGTTATTCCGGGCTAGTTGCTTTTGCTTTCATACAGCACCAGACCTTTCAGCAGGTTCAGCGCGGCGCTCAGTTCATAGTCTTCTTCGGCCAGTGACTTGGTTTCTTTACGCGACTCGCTTTTGTGCTCTTCGGGCATGGCGTCACCGTTTTCCAGATGACCGGCGAGATCCGCTTCCTTGACCCGGCCGACATGTTCCAGTGAAGCGATTTTGACTTCATCCAGCAAAATGTCAGGCTCGATGCCTTCGGCCTGGATCGAACGACCCGACGGCGTGTAATAACGCGCCGTGGTGAGCTTGACGGCTATGCTGTCGGTGATCGGCACAATGGTCTGCACCGAACCCTTGCCGAAAGTAGGTTGCCCCATGATCACGGCACGGCGATGATCCTGCAGGGCGCCGGCAACAATTTCTGACGCCGAAGCCGATCCACCGTTGACCAGCACCACCAGCGGTGCGCCATCAACGATGTCGTCGGGCGCCGCCTTGAACTCCATTTTCGAATCGCTGGCCATGCCCTTGGTATACACGATCAGGCCTTCTTCCAGAAACGCGTCGCTGACCGACACGGCCGCGCTGAGCACGCCGCCCGGGTTGTTGCGCAGGTCCAGCACCACGCCCTTGAGCTTGCCGCCGGATTTGCGTTTCAAGCGGCTGATGGCTTTCAGCAGGTCCTCGGCGGTGCGAGATTGAAACTGAGAAATGCGCACATAGCCGAGGTTGTCCTCGAGGATGCGCTGCTTGACACTGGCGACCTTGATGATGTCGCGCACGATGGTGATCTCCAGCGGCTTGTCCTCGGTTTTGCGCAGGATGGTCAGGATGATTTCGGTGCCCGGTTTGCCGCGCATCATCTTGACCGAATCATCGAGCGACATGCCCTTGACCGCCTTGCCATCGATGCGGCTGATCAGGTCGCCGGCCATGATGCCGGCGCGATCTGCCGGCGTATCGTCGATTGGCGCGATCACCTTAATGAAGCCGTCTTCGGTGCCGACTTCGATGCCGAGACCACCGAACTCGCCGCTGGTGCCAACCTTGAGGTTTTTGAAATCCTCGGCGTTCAGGTAAGTGGAATGCGGGTCCAGCCCGGATAACATGCCGCGAATGGCGTCCTCGATGAGTTTTTTGTCATCGACTTCCTCGACATAGTCTTTCTTGATGCGACCGAAGATCTGCGAAAAAATCCGCAGGTCTTCCAGCGGCAGCTCACTGGATACATCGATATCCGGGCCGTTTTCCGCTTCGGTCTGCGCCAATAGTGGCGTGCTCATGCCAAACAGCAAAATCAGGCTCAGGCTGCAGGTCCTGGCTGTACGCAAATATCTTGTCATTTTAATCCTTATCTGTTGCAGACCATCTGTCGTGAATCCGTTGCTCAGCGCAGTACCCGGCCGTGGGTCTTGACGCACCAGCGACCCGGGTTGTTGGGTCGGCCGTCTTTGCGGATGCTGAAATACAGGCCGGAAAGTTTCTGCCCGCCGCTGTTGCCAACCAGTGCGATCGGTTCGCCACCGGCCACCCATTCACCGGTTTCCTTAAACAGGCTCTGATTATGCCCGTATAACGTCATAAAGCCATCGCCATGATCAATAATCAACAATAGACCATAGCCGCGCAACCAGTCAGCATAAGCCACCCGGCCATGATGCACGGCGTGAATCTGTTCACCTTCCGGTGCGGTAATAAACACGCCGTCCCATTTCACATCACCGCTTTTTGGCGCGCCGTACAGCACCTGCAAACGCCCGCGCGCCGGCCAGGGCAGCTGGCCTCGCATGCTGGCGAATTTCTTCTCCTGGTTACTGCTGAATTGCTGGCGACGTTGTTCGCGTTGCTGGATTTCCGAAAGCAGGCGTTCAAGTCGGGCGGCATCGCGTTTCAGCCGCTGTAGTGATTCGCCCTTGCTTTTGATGTCGCTGTCGAGTCTGGCCACCAGCTCGGCGCGCGATTGGCGCGCGGCATGGATTTCTTCCAGCCGGGCATTTTTTTCCGCGAACGAGGCGTCCAGTTGCTGGCGTGCCAGCGTGATGTCATTTTCGGTCTGTTGCAACTGTTCAATGAGACGATTGGCCTGCTGGATGCGAGTGATGCGTTCGCGATTGAGATAATCGTAATAACTCATGACGCGATTGAGTAGTACCGGGTCCTGCTGATTGAGCAACATCTTGATGCGTTCCTGCCGACCCATGGCATAGGCGGATACCATCTGCACACTGAGTTTTTTCCTTTCCTCATACAGCTGTTGCTGTTGCTGTGCGCGTTGTGTGGCGAGTTTGTCGAGCTGCCGGTTGTATTGCCCGATTTCATTCTGCAGGTTATGAATGGAACGTCCCAGTGAGCCGATCTGGCGTTCGATTTTTTCCAGCAGGGCCTGCTGTTGTTCGCGTTGCTCGCGGCTGGCGGATATCTCGCTGGATAAATCGGAAATCTGGCTCTGGATCTGTTTCAGCTGTGTTTGTGGTTGCTGTTCAGCAACAACCTGCGATATCAGCAACAGCTGCAGTACGACAAGCTGTGCAAACAGAGACTTCATCAATTGCTCTCGTCTTCTCCATCGAACTCGAGCAGGCTTTTGCCGGACATTTCCGTGGGGATCTTGAGTCCCATGATGTGCAGCATGCTCGGCGCAATGTCACAGAGCGAGCCATTGTCGAGCAACTGCGCCGGGCGGCCGACATAGATCAGCGGCACCGGGTTGGTGGTGTGTGCGGTGTGCGGCTGATCCACCGCCGGATCCATCATCTGCTCGGCATTGCCGTGGTCGGCGGTGATCAGCATTTCGGCACCGCTGCGATGCACTGCCTGCAAGATGCGGCCAAGGCACTGGTCCAGTGTTTCGATGGCCGATACGGCGGCATCGAAGTTGCCGGTATGGCCGACCATGTCGCCATTGGCGTAATTGCAGATGATAGCGTCGTAACTACCGCTGTCGATGGCCTGCACCAGGTCATCGGTGAGCTGGTGAGCACTCATTTCCGGCATCAGGTCATAGGTCGCCACCTGCGGCGATGGCACCAGGATACGGTCTTCGCCATCGAACGGCTTTTCCCGGCCACCGTTGAAGAAGAAGGTGACATGGGCGTATTTCTCGGTTTCCGCCAGGCGCAACTGATGCAGGCCGAGACTGGAGATGTATTCGCCAAACACATTGTTGAGCCGCTCCGGCGGGAAAGCCACCGGAATATCAAAATCGCGATTGTATTCGGTCAGGCTGACATAACGGCCGAGTACGGGCAGGCGGTCACGCGTGAAGCCATCAAAATCCAGCTCGATGAACGGCCGTGTGATCTGGCGCGCGCGGTCGGAGCGGAAGTTCATGTTGATGACAACGTCACCGTTGTTGATGGTGACGGGTTCGCCGATGCAGGTGGCCTTGATGAATTCATCGGTCTCACCACGATCATAGGCCATCTGCAAGGCTTCCAGCGCATTGTCAGCCGCATAGTTGGCTTTGCCGTCAATCATCAGGTCGTAGGCATGCTGCACGCGTTCCCAGCGATGATCGCGGTCCATGGCGAAATAGCGCCCGATCATACTCACCAGCCGACCTTTGCCGAGTTCGGCAAACAGCTCGTCGACCGACCGCAAGGAGGCCTCGGCGCTTTTCGGCGGCATGTCGCGGCCATCGGTAAAGGCATGCAGATACACCTGTTTGGCGCCGCGCTCCACCGCCAGCCGAAGCATGGCGTGAATGTGCTCTTCATGGCTGTGCACACCGCCCGGCGACAGCAAGCCGACCACATGCACCGCCTTGTTGTTTTCGATCGCCAGATCAACCGCATCGGTCAGGGTCAGGTTTTCGAAGAATGAGCCGGTGCGGATGGAGCGGCTGATGCGGGTGATTTCCTGGTAAACGACACGACCGGCGCCGAGGTTCAGGTGTCCGACTTCGGAATTGCCCATCTGTCCGGCCGGCAGGCCGACGGCCGATCCGGACGTCGCGATTTCGGTGCTGGCATGTTCCCGGTAAAGCCGGTCCCAGACCGGCTTTTTGGCGGCGTAAATGGCATTAAATTCGTGCTTGTCGCTGTTACCCCAGCCATCGAGTATCAACAAAACAACAGTTTTTTCTTTTCCGGACATCTATGTATTTTATTCCACCAACAAGTCGTCCTGCGCTTGCAGGCGTTGTTTCAGGTTGGCTAATGGATTACTAACTCTTTGAAATATGGACAATTAGCACCCGCAAAAGTGCCCAATAAGCCGATATTATGAGCCAAGCGCAAGCAACTTGGAAATTCTTTATATAAGGAAATTGCCAATTTGTAAGCAAACTGTCACAGAAAAAGCAAAAACGGGTAATTCACGGCCGCATTTAAACGCTGTATCATCCAATTAGATATTACTAATAAATAGCCAGATAACCGGTACAAAAATGAGTGATTCCGAGACAAAATTTCTAAACACGGAGTTCAGCACAGCTGATCAATTGTTGACTGGCGACGCCGATATCGACCGGGCCTCCCGCTCGCTCAAGGCCATGTCGCACCCGCTCAGGTTAAAGATTCTCTGCACCCTGGGAGATCAGGAAGTCAGTGTGCAGGACATCGTCGAACAGGTTGGCACATCTCAAAGCAATATTTCCCAGCATCTCGCCATTTTACGCGACAAGGGCATTCTCACCTCACGCAAGGACGCCAATCGTGTCTATTATAAGGTAGGCGATTCACGCACACTGAAACTGATCTGCATGATGCGCGAAGTCTTCTGCATGCACGAATGAGCAGGTTTCGAAAACTCACATAAAGCTGCTATATTCCTGACCTTTTAAAAAATCGGGCCTGAATCGAATGATTGAGCAAATTGTTGAGTTTTCCGGCAATCACCTGCTGCTGGTATCCGCCGAGGTCATCGCCATACTGCTGTTGCTGCAGAATTTACTGTCTGGCAACAAGGGCAACATCACCGCACAGCAAGCTACCGTAATGATGAATCATGAAGATGCCGTGGTACTGGATGTGCGGCCCAACGCGGATTTCGCCAAAGGCCACATCATCAACGCCGTTAACATCCCGGCACAGAGCGTGACCAAGCAATTGCAACAACTGGATAAGTACAAAAACCGCCCGATCATCGTCAGCTGCCGCTCCGGCGCACAATCCGCTGCGATCTGTCGCCAGCTCGGCAAGGAAGGTTTTGAAAACGTGCACAATCTCAAAGGCGGCATACTCGCGTGGCAAAGTGAAAACCTGCCCGTCACCACAAAATAAACATCCACCCCACAGGCTAATCCATGACCGAAGCTACCGACAAACCGCAGGAAAGTGCGCAACAACAGCCGCGACTCGAACTGGCAATCCAGCGCGTATATACCAAGGATATCTCGTTTGAAACGCCCAACTCACCGAATATTTTCAGCGGTGACTGGCAGCCGAAAATGGATCTCAACCTCGCCTCGGAAACCAAGAAACTCGACGAGCACCTGTATGAAGTGGTGCTGAAAGTCACCGTCACCGTCAGCTCCAATGAGCAAACCGCATTCCTGGCCGAAGTGCACCAGGCCGGCATCTTCGCCATCAAAGGCATCGACGAAAAACAGATGGGACCGGTATTCGGCATCGCCTGCCCGAACATCCTGTTTCCCTACGCCAGGGAAGCCGTCTCCGACCTCGTCAATCGTGGCAGTTTCCCGCAGCTGGTGCTGTCGCCGATCAACTTTGAAGCACTCTACGCGCAGCAGGTGCAGCAACAACAGGCGCAGGCCGCCAAGCACTGATACGCCTGCTGATGCCGGACTCCCTCGGAAAAGTTGCGGTATTGGGCGCCGGTTCCTGGGGAACCGCACTGGCCATCCAGTTGGCCAAGAACCAGGTTGACGTCAACCTGTGGGGACATCTGCCAGCCGAAATCGAACAACTACAGCAGGACCGTGAAAACCGCCGTTTCCTGCCAGGTCTTGCCTTTCCGGAGCAACTGACACCGCAGACCGATCTGCAAACCAGCCTGAGCGGCGTTGATGAAGTGCTCATTGTGGTACCTAGTCATGCGTTTGCCGCGGTTCTGCAACGCATCAAACCACTGTTACCACCGCAGGCCGCCATCAGTTGGGCCACCAAGGGACTCGACCCGCACAGCAATCTGCTGCTCAGTGAAGTGGCTCGTCGCGAGCTGGGGCCTGCGCATCCGATGACCGTGATTTCCGGGCCGACTTTCGCCAGGGAAGTCGCGATGGGCCTGCCAACCGCGATTGTCATCGCCTCGACCGATGCCTCGCATGCCGAGACCCTGACCCGCTACCTGAAGGACGACGCATTTCGCCCCTATACCAGCGAAGACATCATCGGTGTGCAGATCGGCGGGGCGGCAAAAAACATCATGGCGATTGCCGCCGGTATCTGTGACGGGCTCGGCTTTGGCGCCAACACACGTGCGGCGCTAATCACGCGTGGGCTGGTGGAGATCACCCGCCTCGGTACCGCTCTCGGCGGTCATACGGAAACATTCATGGGTCTGGCCGGACTTGGCGACCTGGTACTGACCTGCACCGATGACCAGTCACGCAACCGGCGCCTCGGCCTGGCGCTCGCATCGGGCATGAACATCGAACAGGCCAAACAGCAGATCGGGCAGGAAGTCGAAGGCATTGCCACCGCGCGGGAAGTCTATAAAAAAGCCACGGAACTGAACATCGAGATGCCGATCACCGAGCAGGCTTATCGTGTGCTGTATGAAGGACTTGATCCGCACGATGCGGTCACGCAATTGCTGTCGCGTGAGACCCGGGCCGAACAGGATTAACCGCCGCCACGGAAATCAAGCTGCCGCCAGGCTTCGTAAAGAAACACCGACACCGCATTGGACAGATTCATGCTGCGGCTGTGTGGCAACATCGGCAAACGCAAGCAGTGCTGCGGACCCAGTTCGTGCAACAGTTCTTCGGGCAAACCGCGTGTTTCCGGACCAAACAACAAATAGTCGCCAGCCTGAAAAGCAACGTCATGATAGTGTCGACTCGCCTTGGTGCTACAGGCATACAAACAGGCCGGTTGTGCCTGCTTGATAAACTCGGGCCAGCTGTCGTACAAAGCAACATCCGCCCATTCGCTGTAGTCGAGTCCGGCACGGCGCAGCTTTTTGTCATCCATGGCAAAACCCAGTGGCTGGATCAGATGCAAATGGCTGCCGGTGTTGGCACACAGGCGTATGATATTGCCGGTATTGGGCGGAATTTCGGGCTGATACAAAACAATATGAAACACGGTTACATCCGTAACAGACGGGAAATAATATGAGCACAGACAACAACAGGCTGGCCATCGATTTTTGCGGCTTGTCCCTGCAGACACCGCTGGTGCTACTGTCCGGCTGTGTCGGCTTTGGTGAAGAGTACACACGCGTTGCCGGCTTTAGCAACCGCGATGTCGGCGCCGTCTGCCTGAAGGGCACTACCCAGACGGCACGGCTTGGCAATGCGCCGCACCGGGTTTACGAAACCCCGGCCGGCATGCTCAATGCCATAGGCCTGCAAAACCCGGGCGTGGATAAAGTCGTGGATGACATCCTGCCGGCGCTGGATTTTAGCGAAACCCGCTTTATCGCCAATGTCTCGGGTTCAACGGTTGAGGAATATCGTTACGTCACCGAACGCTTCAACGATTCACCGATTGATGCGATCGAAATCAACATTTCCTGCCCCAACGTCAAGGAAGGCGGCGTCGCCTTCGGTAATGATCCGGACATGTCGGCGCGCGTGGTCGCCGCCTGCCGTGAAGTTACCGACAAGCCGTTGATCACCAAGTTGTCACCCAACCAGACCGACATCGCCACAAACGCGCGTCGCTGTATCGACGCCGGCAGTGACGCCTTCGCCGTGATCAACACGCTGATGGGCATGGCCATCGACATCAACAAGCGGACGCCGGTGATCGGCAACAACCAGGGCGGCCTGTCAGGTCCGGCGATCAAACCGGTGGCACTGCTCAAGGTGCATCAGGTGTATCAGGTTTGCCGTGAGCACAATATCCCGATTATCGGCCAGGGCGGCATCACCACGGCCGAGGATGCGATTGAATTTCTGATTGCCGGCGCCAGCGCCATCGGCATCGGTACGGCGCTGTTTTATGACGCTCTGATCTGCAGCAAAATCAACGCCGGAATCGATAAATATCTGCAAGGCCATGGTTTTTCACACATTTCCGAGCTAACCGGCAGCCTGCAGCTGAATTCACCGCCGCCGGCCAACTGTATGTGCGACTGAACGGAATTGAGCTTTTTGAGCACTTTTTACTGGTAATGGCAAAAACAGACATGCTATATTAGCGATTCGATATCCACTTAAACAGGTCTGTAGTGACAGTTCTCGGAGAACGAAGACATGAGCGATAAAGCCGAATTGATCAAACAGAAAAATGACATGATTAAGGAAATGCTTGAAATGCAGAAGCAGTTCATCGATTTCGAGCACAATAATGGCATTTCTGGTAAAGATTATTACTACTCTCAGGATGGTCTGCTGAAAGACTACAGAGAAAAATACATGGAAATGGCAATGAAGGTTGTTGACCTCTCCCATGAAATCGTCGGTTCTTCACGCTTCTGAGCTGAAGCGAGGATAACCTCGAAAAAGCCCGCTAATGCGGGTTTTTTTGTGCCTGCTGAAAATTTCTGTAGCCAGGTCAGCATGCTATCGCAGCTTTTATTGACGAATCACACCTTAGTACATATGCTCATGACTAAAAGGAAAATCATCAGTCAATATGTCTAGTCAACAACTTACCCTGGATGAGCTTCGTAAATACCACAGCTTTTCTGCCACCAACGAATTACGCTTGCAGGCAATCATCGATCAGGTAACACCCACCAGGGTGGCCAAAGGCACGCGCATCATTGAACTCGGCGATACATCCGAATTCGGTTATTTTCTGGTCAGCGGCAGCCTGTTATTGAAGGCGGCCGATGGCGCAGAACGCACCATCGAGGCCGGTTCGGAATCGGCCAGAAACCAGATCGCACAACTGGTGCCGCGCCGTTACCAGGTGATTGCCACCGAGCCGGTCACCTATCTAAAGGTGCCCAACGAGTTGATGATGGGATTGCAGGCCAAACAGGATGAGCCCGAAAGCAGCATCGTGCTGGATGACGGTAGCGTCGACTATGCTTCGTCCGACATCAGCATGAGCGATTCGGAATACGCCTTCGAAAGCGAGATCAGTTACAAGCTGTATCAGGATTTGAAAAATGACCAGCTGATCCTGCCTTCATTGCCCGACATCGCCGTTAGGGTCGGCAAGGCGCTCAATGACGAGACTTCCGATGCGCATCACATCGCCGAGATCGTGCAAACCGATCCGGCCATCGCCGCCAAACTGGTCAAGGCCGCCAACAGCGCCATGTACGGCGGCAGCAACAAGGTCGACAGTCTGAGTGCCGCCGTGGTGCGCCTTGGCACCAACCTGACGCACAAGCTGGTCACCAGCTTTGCCATCAAGGAACTGTTTCGCACCAAGTCCGCCTTGTTGCAACGGCGCATGAAAAACCTCTGGAGCCACAGCACGCTGGTTGCCGCGCTGTCGCATGTACTGGCGAAAAAACTCGGCAAGTTTGATCCCGAGCACGCCCTGCTGGCCGGTCTGGTGCATGATATCGGCGTGGTGGCAATTCTCAACTATGCGCTGGATTTTCCCGAAGCCCAGGAAAACCGCAGAATCCTCGACAGCACCATCAAATCGTTGCGCGCCCAGATCGGCAATATGATCCTGCGCAACTGGGGATTCCCGGAAGGCCTGCCCGAAGTGGCGCTGGATGCGGAAAACTGGATGAGAAACCCGGACACGCCACCGGATTATTCAGACCTGGTGATCATCGCCCAGCTGCACAGTTTTATTGGCCACAAGGACCTCGGTGTCGGCGTGCCGGCGATCGATACCGTGCCGGCCTTCAAGCGTCTCAAGCTGAGCCAACTGACACCGATGATGAGCCTGAAAATCCTCGACGAAGCCAAGGACGAAATCGCCGAAGCGCGCAGTCTGTTACAGGCTTAACGACCCGCTACTTGCTACAGACCGATTGATTTACGCCGATGGCGGGCGGATGTGTTCGATGTATTTCGGCACGTCCAGCATTTCCAGGCGCACGGATGTTGCTTCAATGATCAAACGTTCGTCACTGTCCTGAAAATACAGATTGCAGTGTGCCCGACCACGACTGTCGAGTGGCACCGGGATCATGTCGCGATAGGTGTAAACGTTCTCGCCTACATCGCCGCCGGCACAGGTTAGCGGCAAGTTACCGGGTTGTGTCTCAATTTCGGCATCACCAAATATCAGATAACCTTTTTGCCACCATTTGGTTTTCTCGACCGAACCGGTCATGGTTTTGATGATGATGGCACGGGAAAAAAACACTTTGGCTTCGTTGCCGTCGAGGCTGATGGATTCGATTTCACTGCCGTTTAGCTGGATACTGCTGCTGTCCAAAATTCGCTCCGTTGCAAGGGCGCGGCAATCAGTCCGCGCGTATGTGGTTCGAATCTAAGTTAAGGTCCTTCATTTTACGGGTCAAGGTATTTCTGCCCCAGCCCAGCAAGGCTGCCGCTTCCTGTTTTTTACCGGCGGTGTATTCCAGCGCCGACTGGATCATGATCGATTCGAAAATCGGCACGGCATCATTGAGTATCGCCTTGTGGCCGTTTTTCAGTTCATTGCGCGCCCAGCGTCCCAGGCCGGCCTGCCAGTCTTCATCGCCCGGGCCACGCGGCACCGGTGTCTGGCGGATTTCCGCCGGCAGGTCCTCCAGGTGAATCATCTGCCCGGAGGCCATCACCGTCAGCCAGCGCGCGGTGTTCTCCAGTTGCCGCACATTGCCCGGCCAGTCAAAGTTTTTCAGTTCGGCAATGGTATCCGGCATCAAGGTCTTGGCACTGACTCCCAGCTCGGTGGCCGCTTCGTGCAGAAAATGCTCCATCAGCAAGGGAATATCCTCACTGCGTTCCCGCAGTGACGGAATGTGAATGCGAATGACATTGAGGCGATGAAACAGGTCTTCGCGGAATTGGCCCTTTTTCACCAGCGCTTCGAGATCCTGGTGGGTGGCAGCGACGATGCGCACATCTACTTTAACCGGCTCGTGGCTGCCGACCGGATAAAACTGTCCGTCCGCCAGCACGCGCAACAGGCGGGTTTGCAACTCGGCCGGCATATCGCCGATTTCATCCAGAAACAGGGTGCCGCTATCGGCCTGTTCAAAGCGGCCTTTGCGGCGTGCCTGGGCGCCGGTGAACGCGCCTTTTTCATGACCGAACAATTCCGACTCGAGCAAGTCACGCGGAATCGCCGCCATGTTCAACGCGATGAACGGCTGGTTTTTGCGCAGGCTGTGATTGTGCAAGGCCTTGGCGACCAGTTCCTTGCCGGTACCGGACTCGCCGTTGATCAGCACCGTGATGTTGGAACGCGCCATACGACCAATGGCGCGATAGACTTCCTGCATGGCCGGCGCTTCACCGATGATTTCGGCCTTGATCTGTGCCTGGGAATCCGGCTTCTGGCCTTCGTGCTCCTGCTTGAAGCGGCAGGCGCGCCGCACCTGTTCCACCGCTTCATCGATATCAAAGGGTTTTGGTAAATACTCAAAAGCCCCGCGGTGGTATGCCGATACGGCGCTGTCCAGATCGGAGTGTGCCGTCATGATAATCACCGGCAGGTCCGGCTTTCTATCCTTGATGCGTTGCAGCAATTCAAAGCCGTCAATGCCCGGCATGCGCACATCGGACAGGATCACATCCGGTGTTTCGTGCTCCAGTCGTTCCAGCACGCCGTCGGCGCTGGGAAAACTCTCCACGCGCATGTCCGCCTTTTGCAGAGCCTTTTCCAGCACCCAGCGTATGGAGCGGTCGTCATCAATGACCCACACATAATAAATCTTACTCATTTTCATTCTCCAGCGGCAGCCAGATGGTAAATACCGTCTCGCCTGGCTCGCTCTGACATTCAATCAAACCACCATGTTTGTTTACCAGCGACTGTGCGATCGACAGACCGACGCCTACACCACCCTCGGAATCGGACACCATGGGAAAAAAGATTTTTTCCTTGAGTGACTTTTTGATGCCGGGACCGTTATCAATCACCTGAATCTGGGCGACATGCCGGTAACGCTGGTTACCGAGTGTGTACTGGCGCTGTACACGCGTTTTCAGGGTGATTCTGGCGTTTTCCTGATTTTGTAACGCCCGCACGGCATTCTTGACGATGTTGAGGATCGCCTGGATCAGCTGATCCTGATCGGCGACCAGTTCCGGAATGCTCGGGTCGTAATCACGCCAGATCGGAATGGAGTCATCCTCGACCAGCACCAGGCTACGCACGCGTTCCAGCACATCGTGGATGTTCAGCAGTTGCTTGTTGGGCAATTTGTTGGGGCCCAGCATCTGGTCGACCAAGGCCTGCAGGCGGTCGGCTTCCTCAATGATGATCTGGGTGTATTCCTTGAGTTCATCGTCCGGTAGTTCACCCTCGAGCAATTGCGCTGCGCCGCGTATGCCGCCGAGTGGATTCTTGATCTCATGGGCCAGGCCACGCACCAGATCACGCGTGACCGACTGCTGCGACATCAGTTGTTCGTCGCGGCTGATGCGGATATGCCGATCCAAGCGCTGGATCTCGACCAGCAAACCACCTTGGGAAGTTTCCGTGCTGGCCAACGGTATGATGGAAAAGTCCACCACTATCTCGGACTGATCCGGCAATGGCAACAGGACTTCACGCTCGGTAATCGGCTGATTCTGTTGCAGGGCCTTTTTCAGGTTTTTCCCAACAATGGCATCCGGACAACGAATCAGGTCACAGGCTTTCTGCCCGACCATGTTTCTGGCGCTGGCTGAAAAAATCATTTCACCGGCTGGATTGATGTAATCAAGTTCCAGTTTTTCATTAAACAGCATGACCGCCGATTGCAGATTATCGAGCACACGCTGCTGCAACGAGCTTTGTTCAGGTCTGTAAGTATTCATTTCATTTCCTACAGCAAAATTCAAACCAGCTTTGCAAAAAGCCCGCGTAAAATTTTAACCAACTGAAAAACTAAGAATTTTTATACAAAGAAATTCAGTATAAAAAATGGCTTTATTAGGAACGCACCATTATAGTGCATCAGAAAACAGCAAAAGGCTATTGGTTGTAGGAAGGCGTATAGGTGGGTTTATAGGGCTTGGCCGGCGGATTCGGCTTGTAACCGCCACCGCCGGGCACTGGATCGTAGCCGTCCGGGTCGCCCGGTTTATAGGTATCCGGATCGGTTGAGGGATTGTAGGTATCATCCGCAGAGCCAGGTTCATAGCGTGGTTTGTAAGCCTCTTCCAGCACTTCCGGTGGCTGGGGCTCTATCTGGGATTCCTGCTTCAGTTCAAAACTTATGCTGCGCGCTGACAACAGCACAACACCGGCACCGTTGATGATACTGGCTTGCAGACGATGCGTACCACGGTCGACATTCTGCAGCAACATCGAGGTTGTCTGCGTTGAACCAATGACGACCCCATCCAGTAACAATTGCAACGAATGTGTCGCTGACAACTCCGGATCAATTGCTACCACGACGGTGACATCGCCACGATTGTTGCGCACTGTCTTGCCATCAACTGGCCGGAGAATTTCAAAGCGCTGGTAGATGGCATCCGGGCCGGCGAGTTTGTCCGGTGAAATGCCCGACGTACCGGATGCGGTGGATGGCGGTGTGTAAAACATGGTTTTAGGCAGCACAACCGGCTCAGAGCCACTTTCCTGTGGCCGCTTGTCGGTGTAATGCACGGTGCCTGAGGCATCCGTCCATTTATAAAACTCGGCGTTTGCGCCAAACGAAAGCAGTAACAACAATGCTGTAGCGATCTGTTTCAACATGCTATCAGCATAGTCCAGCGGCATCGCTGCAACAACTTATCGCGGGCAAAAAAAACGCCTCACGAGAAGGCGTTTTTTCCAGACTGTGATCGAAGTTTACAGACTGTAGTACATGTCGAACTCAACCGGGTGAGTTGTCATGCGCAGTCGGGTGACTTCTTCCATTTTCAGCTTGATGTAACCGTCAATCAGATCGTCAGTGAAAACACCGCCTGCAGTCAGGTAACTGCGGTCTGCATCCAGCATTTCGAGAGCCTGATCCAGACTGTGACAAACGGTCGGGATTGCCTTGGCTTCTTCCGCTGGCAGATCGTACAGGTCCTTGTCCATCGCATCGCCCGGGTGAATCTTGTTCTGGATACCATCAAGGCCGGCCATCATCATGGCGGAGAAGGCCAGATACGGGTTGGCGGTTGGATCCGGGAAACGCACTTCGATACGACGGCCTTTCGGGCTGGAAACCCAGGGAATACGAATCGAGGCCGAACGGTTACGTGCTGAGTACGCCAGCATAACCGGTGCTTCGAAGCCTGGCACCAGACGCTTGTAAGAATTGGTTGAAGCGTTGGTAAACGCATTCAAGGATCTGGCGTGCTTGATGATACCGCCGATGTAATACAGCGCCGTTTCAGACAGGCCGCCATACTGGTCGCCGGCAAACAGGTTAACACCGTCTTTGGCCAGCGACTGATGCACGTGCATACCGGAACCGTTATCGCCCACCAGTGGTTTCGGCATGAAGGTCACGGTTTTGCCATAAGCATGGCCGACATTCATGATCACGTACTTCATGATCTGGTTCCAGTCCGCACGCTTTACCAGGGTGCTGAACATGGTGCCGATTTCGCACTGGCCGGCAGTGGCGACCTCATGATGATGCACTTCAACCGGTACGCCCATTTCTTCCAGGGTCAGGCACATCGCTGAACGCAGATCATGCAGTGAATCGACCGGTGGCACCGGGAAATAACCGCCCTTGATGCCGGGACGGTGACCGATGTTACCGTCTTCATAAACACGCTCAGAGTTCCACTCGGATTCATCGGAATCGATTTTATAAAACGCGCCTTCCATACTGGCGCCCCAGCGAACGTCATCCAGCACAAAGAATTCGGGTTCCGGACCAAAGTAGGCAGTATCAGCGATCCCTGTGGACTGCAGATAGGCTTCAGCACGCTTGGCGACGGAGCGTGGGTCACGTTCATAACCTTCCATGGTTGCCGGCTCGAGCACATCACAACGCAGGATCAGCGAGGATTCATCACTGAACGGGTCCATGACAGCCGTCTCGGCATCCGGCATCAAAATCATGTCGGATTCATTAATACCTTTCCAGCCAGCAATGGATGAACCGTCAAACATCTTGCCATCGGTAAAAAGATCCTCGTCAATTATGGATGCGGGAACGGAAACATGCTGCTCCTTACCGCGGGTATCAGTGAAACGGAAATCGACGAATTTAACGTCGTTTTCCTTGATCATGTTCAGCACATCATTTGCGGCCATTATATCTCTCTCCAAGGTTGATTAACTAAACGAGGCACTTGTACTCAGTCGAATGCAAAATGCACTTTGATAAACTGGATTTCCAGGCGGACTGTTTTGTCTTCTATATCAGCATATTACGATCCATTTGCAGTAACCGACAGTAATTTACATTTATAGGCAGCCAAGAAATACAAATGCTTTTATGGGACAACTCGGAAACACTTAAAGCCGTGCAATTACGCATTAACCTGAGCATTATCATGAAATTCCGTCCAGCGTCCAGTTCATACGCGCCAGGGCAGCTTTTCTCAGGCCTCCGGATAATTGCAACTCCCGTTCTTCACAAAAAAATCATGTCGTGCCAAGCTGAACCGGATCACCTCATCTACGCTCTCTTTCTCTCGACACGCACCATAATAGAGCGTTGCTTATGTCTGCTGCACTATATAGGTGCATAATTTTTACTGTTTAGATCAACCAATCTTATAACTGATTGATTTATTAAATAAATATGAACAACAAAGCTTTTGGCACACTATCTGCCTTAATTCGGGGCACCGAAGAAAAAATCGAGTTCAAATGGCGAAGGCCTTTAACCAAAATCTTGTAGGAGATTCAAAACATGAAAAGTAAGTTGGAATATATCTGGCTGGACGGCTACAAGCCGACTCAGAGCCTGCGCAGTAAAACCATGGTGCGCAAAGATTTCAGCGGTAAGCTGGAAGACTGTCCGATGTGGGTTTTCGACGGCAGCTCCACCGAGCAGGCCGAAGGTAACGCCTCTGACTGTCTGCTCAAGCCGGTCATGGTTATTCCGGATCCGGGCCGTAAGAACTCTTACCTGGTTATGACCGAAGTGCTCAATGCCGATGGTTCACCACACGTTTCCAACGGTCGCGCCACCATCGATGACGATGATGACGATTTCTGGTTTGGTTTCGAGCAGGAATACTTCCTCTGGGACCCAGTCACCAATCTGCCGCCTGGATTCCCGCCGGGTGGTTATCCGCCGCCGCAAGGCCCGTATTACTGCTCGGTTGGCGCACGCAATGCCTACATGCGCGACCTCATTGAAGAGCACCTGGACATGTGCCTAGAGGCCGGCCTCAACGTCGAGGGCATTAATGCCGAGGTAGCTGCCGGTCAGTGGGAATTCCAGATTTTCGCCAAAAGCGCCGCACGTGCCGGTGACGAAATCTGGCTGGCGCGCTACCTGCTGGAGCGCACAGCCGAGAAATACGACCTCGCCGTCGATTGGCATCCGAAGCCGCTGGGCGACACCGACTGGAACGGTTCCGGTATGCACGCCAACTTCTCCAACGGCGCCATGCGCGATCTCGGTGACGAAAGCATTTTCACCAAAATTTGTGAAGAATTCGGCAAGAACATCAGCCGTCACATCAGCGTGTATGGCGCACACAACGAGCAGCGCCTGACTGGTAAGCATGAGACCCAGTCGATTGACCAGTTCAGCTATGGCGTATCCGACCGTGGTGCTTCGATCCGTATCCCGGTCAGCACCGTGGAAGATGGCTGGAAAGGTCGTTTGGAAGATCGTCGTCCGGCATCCAATGCGGATCCGTACAAGGTAGCCGCGGCTATCATCAAAACGTCCAAGGAAGCTCTGGGCTGATCCAGCGTTTTCAGGTCGAAAAATCAGCCGGGGCAGGCAACTGCTCCGGCTTTTTTATGTGATACGAACCGGGCGCGGGAATGCGTTTGAGCGAAGACTGTTACCGTCCGTAATAACTGAAGCTATAGTTCATCGGCCCAGTCCTGTTCAAGGACGCGCAGGAATTCAGTCATGGATTTAGGCCGTGCCGCCGGATCCTTATTCAGACATTTGAGACATAATGTTTCCAATGCTTTCGGTACCGGATATTTGCTGATCTCGGAAGGCCTGGCCGGCTCCTTGTTCTCCACCATATCGAGAATTTCGTAGGTTTTATCGCTGTCAAACGGCGGTTGACCGGTTAACAATTCATAGAGTACCGACCCCAGACTGTAGATATCGGTACTAAAGCTGATATTGGGATCGCGACGAATCTGCTCGGGAGACATGTAACACAAGGTTCCCTGCAACTGGCCATGTCCGGTCATCGATTTATCGGACTCGACAACAGACTTGTCATCATCAAAGGCGCCTTCATCTGTCGTTCCGCCATCTTTTCCCCACACCTTGGCAAGCCCCCAGTCCAGTAGCAACACTTCACTGTACGGTCCCACCAGGATGTTCTCGGGTTTGATATCACGATGGGCCACTCCGTGCTCATGTGCATAAGCCAGTGCATGGGCAATCTGCTCAATGACTTCAATTAACTGTGTCAGGTCATAGCGCTCACGGTAATCCATGATTTCGCGCAAGGTATAACCGTGCACCAGCTTCATCGTAAAATAATAGTGCCCCTGGTTATCCCGACCCAATTCATAGGTGGGCACGGTGTTGGGATGCTGCAACATGGCCGAAACCCGTGCTTCCCTGAGTAAACGCGTCTTCTCGATTTCGTTGTCGACAAATTCCTTGCGTAAGGTCTTGTAGGCAACGATCCGGTTCAAATGCATGTCTTTACAGGATTTGATCAGGGATTTCCCGCCTTTGGCGATCTCACCCAGGAACAGGTAGCGCGTATTTGGATTAATGACTTCGGGGAGCGGTTTATCCGTGTCTTCCAGAAAAACATGACTGTATTCTTTTGGCGGTTGTTGAAACGTGAGCATGTTTTTTACTTTGTTGGCGGCTTTATTTGATTGTAGTTTCTTCTTGGAGACACAGTATTACATTTACTTGATTACGGGGCTTTATAAAAAATCCGCACCTTGCCAAAGCGTTCGTCCTCACTGATTTTCTGCTTGAGCAGTTGTTGCATTTCAGTGGTGCTTTCCAGTGATGTGTAGCATTCGAGCGGCAGTTGCAAATCGATGTCAATGCGGCCGGATAAATAATGCAATGACATGCGCTCACGCTTGAACACACAGAGGATATCCTTCCAGGCCTGCTCAAGAATGCCGATCGCTTCCCCCCTTAACGGCAAGCCTTCACAGGGCGGTGCCGTTTCATCATCTTCCGGGTCAATGTGTACCGTTACGTCCGCCATGTGGCGTACCTTGGTTTTCAGATTCTGTTCCACTGCCACCGCGATCATGTGGCCTTCGGAAACACTCAGCCAGGGATCCACGAGGATGTGCACATCCGCGGATGACTGGTGACCGCTTTTGCGAGTCCGCAGCATGTGAATCGAATGGACGCCGTCAACCGCGGTAATCACCTTATCGATCTTGTTGACTTCCTCTTCATCCAGCGCGGTATCCACCAGTTCCTCCAGCGCCTGCCAGCCCAGTGACCAACCGATTTTTGCGATCATCAAGGCGACAACCAACGCCGCGACGGTATCCAGATAGACGAATCCCAGTTGCGCACCGATGATGCCAACCAGCACTACGACCGATGACACCGCATCCGAACGGTGATGCCAGGCATTGGCCTTGAGCATGTTCGAATGAATTTTATTACCGATGATCAGGGTGTACCAGAACAGGCCTTCGTTGGCGAGAATGGAAAACAGCGCTGCATAAATGGCGATGGTGGTGGGAATGGCAAACACCTCATCACTGAGCAGTCTTTCGACGGCTTCCCAGCCGATACCGATGGCCACCAGCAACAACAGAACACCAAGCGCCAGGGTGGCGGCCGTTTCAAAACGGCCATGGCCATACGGATGGTCGGCATCCGGCTCCTGGCTGGCATGGTGTGATGCAAATAGCACCAGTGCGTCCGACAACAGGTCAGATAAGGAATGAATACCATCCACAATCAACGCCTGGGATTGTCCGATATAGCCGATGACGATCTTGACCACCGACAGCAGCAGATTGACCACCGCACCGACAATCGCAACGATGCGGGTCTGCCGGTTGCGCTCAGCGGCCGATGGTGGTTGATGTTCTTGCATTTATGGCTTTCCGATTCTGATCGTCACCAGGTATTCGTCATCAACCTCTCTACTGTCCAGCACCTCGTGACCATTGATGCGGCTCCAGGCCGGAATGTCGTTGAGCACGCCCGGGTCGGTGCAATAGGCAACCAGTTCATCACCCGGTTGCATGGAGGCCACCCGGTCCTGTACGCGAATCACCGGCATGGGACAAAGTAGCCGTCGACAATCCAGTTCGACTTTCACAACAACCACCTTTCCGGCAATTCAGCCGGTGGTAACGGGCTGACCTGCAATTCACGAGTCTCGCCCTGTTTATTACGGTATTCCAGCGTGACGCTGTCGTCGTTTTTACCCTGACTGTAACGCGCCACAATTCTTGCCGCCAGCTCGATGTCATCAGCGTCAACAACGCCATCAATCAATGCCAGCGGACCGGAGTGGCTGATGGTTTTCAGGCTGTCGTATTGTTTTCGGTACCCCTGCAGAAATTTGCCTTCGCCCTCTTCGCGCGACACGATGAGTTTGAAATGTTCTGCCGGACGAATGTGGCGGCCAACCTTGAGCAGCATGATGTCATCGATTTCGTAGGTTTTTTCACCGCGTGATTTCCACAGGTCCGACAGCTTCACCGAATACTGCTCATCGGTGAGGAAACAGCAGCCGCCGGCCGGTTGGGCATAATCGCTGAAGCCGAATTGCCTGGCTAAAGCCATCTGCGGTTTACGGCTACGGCCGGAAAAATCATACAGTTTGTCTCGATCGATCCAGCCGAGTTGTTCCGGCCGGGTTTCTGGCAGGTTTTTGGCGCACAGTGGTCTGACCAGCAGATCGTCGATGCCGGAATCCCGTTGCACCACCGGTAGCGTGTCCTTGCGTTGCGACTTGGGGCGCTGTCCGACCACTTCACCGGTAATGATGAAATCAAAATCGTGCGCCTGCATCCATTCGCGCGCTTTTTTCACCATGAAGATCTTGCAATCCAGGCACGGGTTCAGATTCGCGCCATAGCCGTATTTGGGATTGAAAACGATATCCTTGTATTCCTCGATGATATCGATGATGTGCAATTTGATGCCGAGCTGCTCGGCCGACCAGAGCGCGTTGTTGCGCTTGGGCTTTTTCTGGTCTTTTTTGCGGATCGCATGGGTATGGCCTTCAACGCAGAAACCTGTGTAGAAGTTGATGCCCTCAACGTAAATGCCCTGTTCCTGCAAAACCCGAACTGCCAGAAGAGAATCCAGCCCTCCGGAAATCAGGGCCACTGCTTTTCTCTGTTGTGTCATGAATGAAACTGATTTGACGAAAACAGGCGCTATTATAAGGAATACGGCCATTTTAAAATAGCCTCGCCCCGGTTGGAGACTGCGGCTGTTAACCTTAAGATTCACAATTGCGAGTCGATAAACGATTTATTCTGATAAAATCAGCAGAATTGACAAAAATGGACAGGCTAGATGGCTACCAATAGTTGGTCAGATAAAAGCATTTCACCGAATTTTCGAAAGATTTTGAGTCCGTGGAAAGATGAATCGGTCTCTTTCTTGGTCGATAATCTGCGTGAAATGTTCAAATCTGCAGACCAAGTGCTGCTGGAATTCGCCGACAAGGCGCAAAACAACAAAATCCAGACCTACTTTTTTGAAGCCATGCGCGAGCTCTGGCTGAAACAGGACAATGTAGTCGCCATTTTCCAGGACGGCCTGGAACGCAATATTTTCCGCTTTCGCGACACCAGCAAGGAAACCGCTTCCGTTACCGAGACCCTGAGCCTGGTCAGCAAGGATACTTTCGAGAAAAACCTGGCGCTGGAAACCATCGCCAACCAGGCGGAAAAGAAAAACTATTCCACCCTGTACGAACTCACACAACGGCTGGCAATCGTCAATAACGGCCACGCCATCAGCATGCACGATATTCCGGCCAGTCCGAAACAACTTGCGGAAATCTTTGAAAAATGCGCCGAAGTCATTTTCATTGAAAAGGAAGTGCGGCTGGTGCTTTACACCCTGTTTGACCGCTTTGTGATCAGCAAGGCTACCAAAATCTATAAAGACCTGAACCAGCGACTCGTTGATGCTGACATCCTGCCAGACCTGAAACCCCAGTTCCTGCAGCAGGAAAACCGCCCCGAACGCAACACTGATGAGGAAGACGTCGAGGAAATCACCATCACCGAGGCCGGCGCTTCCGTCTCACAAAGTCGGCCTAAACCAGCCGCATCGAGCAGCCCCACGGATACGGAATCAGAAACACCGCAATACCGTGACAACGCATCCTCTTCTGAAATCGCCGAAGAAACCTTCGACCGCATCAAGGATTTGCTTGCGGTGCAGCGCGCTAAAAAAATCGCCGAACGTAAAAGCCGGCAACAAGCATCCGGTGGCACATCGACTGGAGGCGGCCAGCAACGTCCCGTCAGCATGGCCAAACGCAGCGAAATTTCCGAAACGATCACCAGCCCGGAGATTACCGACAGTATCCCGTTACCGGAAACCGGTGTGCGCCAGGACGCTGTCAAACGCGTTGAGGTGGATGCTCAGCTGATCGTTAACATCAACGAAACACTGAAAAAACAACGCGAATTGATCAAGAAGCTGGTCGGCCAGGAACGCTTTCCTGCAGAGGATGAAGACGTCATCGATATCGTTGGCCTGATTTTCGAAATGATGCTCAATGACAACCAGCTTTCCAACGAAGTCAAAACACTGCTGAGTCATTTACACACGCCTTACCTGAAAATTGCGGTGGAAGACCCGACCTTTCTCACCGAACACGAACATCCGGCCAGACGACTGTTTGACCTGATGATCGCCACCGGTCGCGACTGGGTCGACCCGTCCGACCTGACCAAAGGTATTTATCCGCAGATCCAGATGACGGTCAACAGAATCCTGGCAGACAAACGCTACGACCAGCAGGCCTTCAACAAGCTGGCCATGGAATTGACCGAAGCGAATGCGCTGTTGAGCAACAAACAGAAGATCAATGAAGACCGCACGGTCGAAGTGGAAAAAGGCCGCGCCAAACTCAACCAAGCCAAACAAATCGCCCAGCAACAGACACAACAGCTGTTACAGGATAAGGTCATCATCAAGGACGCCAGCGAGTTCCTCGCTGGACCCTGGATTGATTACCTGACACTGGTATTGCTGCGTTCCGACTTCAACCAGAAGTCCGACTCCTGGCAACAAGCGCTCGCTTTGTGCGAAAAAATTGTCCAGTATTCACTGTCGAGCAAGGACCCCAACGGCGCCATGCCTTCCAGGCTGGCTATCCAGGATCTGTCGAATGAACTCAATGAAGTGGTCGGCAGCCTGATACCGCATTACCAGGCTGAAATTGACAGCTTCCTGAAAGCGCTGTCGGACAGTTCCAAACGCGATTCCTTTGTCGAAAGCAAAAAACCGGAAGAGTCCGCCGCGGCAACCGAGCAACCCGGGCAAAACAAGGAAATCGATGAACAGATTGAAAAACTGCGCAGCGTCACTCCAGGCACCATGTTTATCCTGATACCGGATGGCACAGAAACTAAAATGAAGGTCAAGCTTTCCTGGTACAACCCGGTTACTGCCAACTTCCTGTTCATCAACCAGTCGGGCGTTAAGGCCGCGGTAAAAAACATTCGCCAGCTGGCCAGCGAAATTGTTAATGGCCAGGCTCAGATGTATGAAAAATCGAATATTCCGTTTATCGACAAATCTTTCCGGGCAATACGTGCTTTACTGGAAAAATCCACCAACTAACTGACAGGTGCGCCATTGTGACTGATGAAAGACGAATTTCCGACCGCGCTAATCTGAAGCAGGATACGGTTACGGTTTATGACAGGAACCGCGAGACCATGGTCGGCACAATTGCCAACATTTCAGAAACCGGTTTTATGCTGGTTTCAACCGAAGAGATTCAACCGGAGTCGGTGTTTCAGTTTGAATTGCAATTCTCCGATCGCGACATCAACGTGCAGTTGGGCGCTGTCTGTTTGTGGAATGCCGAAGCGGGTAAAGCGGGTGTCTTCTGGAACGGCTTTCACATCATCGATATTTCCGACCAGGCCCAGTCGCAGTTGCAACAGGTCATGCAAGCGCTGCTCAGCGCCAGCTAGCAAATCTCAGCGTCTTACGGTCAGACTGGCCAGCAACATCACCATGCCGGTTCTGGAAACATCAACGTCCGGATCGGCAATCTTGCCGGTCAGACAAAAACCTTCGGACTGACAGCCCTGCTTGTGCTGATCGAGCAATTCCATCTTGTGCTTGAGCTGTTCACTGACAACCAGCGGTGTGTTCTGTGCAGTATCGGCCACTGTGCCGATTGAAATTTCAGGCATCAGTAAACAGAAAACACCGGCATAAAACCAGACTGGTATAAAGCGGTTGATTTTGTTCATCATGATACGTCTCCTGACTGTTTGTAATGACAGTCTGGCAAGTCATTTACAGATATCCAGAGTAAAACCGCGGAATATTTGCAGGCTGCCAACTTCTCGGCAAAGTGGGTGTGTCGAATCGCGCTTTTTGGCATGAACCAGATCACAGCTTGCTTATCGCGCGGACCTGGTTCACAGGATATAATTTGCCGATATTTTCCAATTTTTGAGGCTTTTCCGTTGGATTTTTCTGTTGAAAACGTTGCTACTTTCCAGGGCCTGATCTTCACGCTGCAGAAGTTCTGGGCCAACCAGGGTTGTGTGATTTTGCAGCCTTATGACATGGAAATGGGCGCTGGCACCTTTCATACCGCCACTTTTTTGCGTTCCATTGGCCCGGAACCCTGGAATACCGCCTATGTGCAGCCATCCAGGCGCCCGACCGATGGTCGCTACGGAGAAAACCCCAACCGCCTGCAACACTATTACCAGTTCCAGGTAGCGCTTAAACCATCACCGAAAAACATCCAGCAACTTTATCTCGATTCGCTACAGGCGCTCGGCATTGATCCGCTGGTGCACGATATTCGCTTTGTAGAAGACAATTGGGAATCTCCTTCGCTTGGCGCCTGGGGATTGGGTTGGGAAGTCTGGCTCAACGGCATGGAGGTGACCCAGTTCACCTATTTCCAGCAGGTCGGTGGGCTCGACTGCAAACCGGTTACCGGTGAAATCACCTACGGCCTCGAGCGCATCGCCATGTATCTGCAAGGGGTCAAAAGCGTGTTCGACCTGGTCTGGACCACCGGACCATCCGGTACCGTTACCTATGGCGACGTGTTTCATCAAAACGAGTTCGAACAGTCCAGGTTCAATTTCGATCATGCCGATGTCGACTACATGTTCGGATATTTCGATCAATGTGAAAACCAGAGCAAGCAACTCATTGAACAAGGCTTGCCCTTGCCGGCTTATGAACAGGTCCTGAAAGCATCGCATACCTTCAATCTGCTGGATGCACGCCACGCCATTTCCGTGACCGAGAGACAAAGATACATTCTGCGCCTGCGCACCCTGTCGCGCGAAGTCGCTCAGGCTTATTACAATGCACGCGAAAAACTCGGCTTCCCGATGCTGGACCAGACACAGGAGCAGGCCCATGTCTGACAAAGCCGATCTGTTATTCGAACTTGGCACCGAAGAGTTGCCACCAACAGCGCTGGCGCGTTTGTCGCAAGCGTTAAGTGATGAATTTATCGCCGGATTGCAAGCCGCCAAGCTTGGTTTTACTTCGGTGCAAAAAATCGCCACGCCACGGCGTCTGGGTCTGCTCATCCGTGATTGCGAATTGCAACAGCCCGACCAGCAAATCGAAAAACGCGGCCCGGCGGTGCAAGCGGCGTTTGACGCGGACGGTCAGCCAACCAGGGCGGCCAGCGGTTTCGCACAATCCTGCGGTGTCAGCGTCGATCAGCTGGAACGCATGAAAACCGACAAGGGCGAATGGCTGTTGTACCGGATTAACGAAGCTGGAAAATCATCGGCTGAACTGCTGCCGGAAATCGCCGCCAGCGCACTCGATAAGCTACCGATTCCCAAACGTATGCATTGGGGCGACTCCGATGCGATGTTTGTACGGCCGGTGCACTGGTTGCTGTTTTTACATGGCAACGCTGTCGTGCCCTGCAGCATTCTTGATGCAAGCAGCAGCAACCTCAGTTTCGGTCATCGCTTCCATCATCCGGGCAGCATCGAGATCAACACTCCAGCTGAATATTTCGACAAACTGGAACAGCAAGGCAAGGTCATTGCCAACTTTGATTCGCGCCGGCAGAAAATTACCGAGCAGGTCAAACAGACGGCTGCAGAACTTGACGGCGCCGCCGAGCTGGATGACGAGTTGCTGGATGAAGTCACTGCCCTGGTCGAATGGCCGGTGCCGATTGCCGGCAGCTTTGAAACCGAGTTTCTCGAAGTGCCGCACGAAGCGCTGATTCTGACCATGAAGAAAAACCAGAAGTACTTCCCGGTATTCGACAAAAACCATCAGCTGCTGAATCGTTTTATCACCATCGCCAATATCGAAAGCCAACAGCCCGAGGTGATTCGGGAAGGCAATGAGCGAGTCATCCGCCCGCGTCTGGCGGACGCCAAGTTCTTCTGGGACCAGGACGGCAAGCATCGTCTCGAAAGTCACCAACGCAGTCTGCAACACATCATCTTCCAGAAGGAGCTCGGTAGTATTGCCGACAAGTCCGCGCGTGTCGCCGAGCTGGCCGGTTTCCTGGCTGACCGCATCGGTGGCGATCGCCAGCTGACCGAACGAGCCGGTCTGCTGTCACGTTGTGACCTGGTCACCGAAATGGTGTTCGAGTTCCCGGAAATGCAGGGCATCATGGGACGCTACCAGGCACTGCGTGATAAGGAACCGGACGAGCTCGCCCAGGCCATGGACGAAATCTACATGCCGCGTTTTTCCGGTGACCTGTTGCCACAAAGCAAGACCGGCATCTGCCTGGCGCTGGCCGATCGGCTGGACACCCTGGTGGGTATTTTTGGCATAGGCCAGAAACCCAGTGGCACCAAGGATCCGTTTGCGCTGCGACGCGCCACCCTCGGTATCATCCGTATCCTGCGTGAGCACTCACTAACGCTAAACATACCCGAGTTACTGCAACAGTCTTACCAATTGCTTGCCGATCGCATCACCAGTCCGGACACTTTAAGCGAAGTAAGCACTTACATTAATGAGCGGCTCAAAACCGTGCTGCATGAAGAAGGTACGCCGGTTTCCCTGATCAATGCGGTTGCGCGGGTCGCGTATGACAATCTGATCGACTTCGACGCGCGCATCAAAGCAGTCGAAGAGTTCAGCAAACTCGAACAGGCCGAAGCCCTGGCTGCGGCCAACAAACGCATCCAGAACATTCTCAAGAAAAACGGCCAGGCTATTCCCGATGCAGTCGATCCGTCACTGTTTGATTCCGGGCAGGAAACCAGCCTGTTCAATGCCGTGCAAAACAAGCAACAGCAGATCACACCACTGATTGCTGCACACGACTATCAGGCCATTTTGCTCAGCCTGGCCGAGTTGCGTGAAGACATTGACGCCTTCTTTGATCACGTCATGGTCATGACCGATGTTGAAAATGTCCGTCTCAACCGCCTGGCGTTGTTGCAGAAACTGGGGCAGATGTTTTTGGAAGTGGCGGATGTTTCGGTGCTGCAGGAGAGTTAGTTAGACATGTCACAGAATGCCGTCAGCTGGGCTGCCATGTTAAGTGCCGTACAAGCCTTCCACGACAAGCACGATTTCAAGAATGCCGGTGGTGAAGAACTTAGCTACCGGGTTGCTCTGATGGCGGAGGAACTCGGTGAAATCTCTTCCTGTGTCACCAAAGGTAAAAGTAAGGACTTACTTGCAGAAGAAGTCGCTGACCTGCTGATACTTGTCATCGGCACCGGCATTGCGGCCGAGTTCGATTTGAACCAGGCCTTCTGGGCCAAAATGGACAAACTCATGCAACGCGAATCGCGCATGGTCAACGGCAAGATCCGCGTTTCCGAATTCAGGGACATGGAATGAAACTGGTAGTGCTGGATCGTGATGGCGTCATCAATCAGGATTCGGACGAATTCATCAAGAGCCCGGATGAATGGCTGCCGATTCCCGGCAGTCTCGAAGCCATCGCCCGGCTTTCACATGCCGGCTATGTCGTGGTCATCGCCAGCAACCAGTCCGGCCTCGCCCGCGGCTTGTTTGATGTCACTACACTGAACGCCATCCATGACAAAATGCATCAGGCAGTCAGCAAGGCCGGCGGCCATATCGACGGCATTTTCTACTGCCCGCATGGCCCAGATGACAATTGCAACTGCCGCAAACCACTGCTGGGTCTGATGCTGCAGATTGGCAAACGCTTTTCCACAACACTGGAACATGTACCAACCATCGGTGACAGCATCCGTGATCTACAGGCCGCCGAAATGGCGGGTGCGACACCGATTCTGGTGCGTACCGGCAAAGGCGCCAACAGTGAAAAACAGCTGGCTGAATATTTTGATTATGATGTACCCGTCTATGAGGATCTGGCCGAGGCCGTCATGCATTTACTCAATAATCCGGTCTGAAAATGATCACGATCCGTTCACTGCTGTATTTCATCGCCATGGTGTTTACCACAGTATTTTTTGGTTTGACCATGGCCATTGTTGGCTGGTTTTTACCCTTTATGACCGCATCCAGAATCGCCAATGCCTGGGGTCGCAGCAACCTGTTTTTTCTCAAGCTATTTTGCAATCTTGACTATCGCATCCGCGGTTTGGACAACATTCCGCAGCAAGCCTGCATC
Source organism: Chromatiales bacterium (assembly GCA_050049775.1). Lineage (GTDB taxonomy): Bacteria > Pseudomonadota > Gammaproteobacteria > Chromatiales > Chromatiaceae > JABDQZ01. The sequence continues at coordinate 2,694 of JASFVP010000024.1, read as the reverse complement.
ATCATGTCGAAGCATCAGTCGGCGTGGGAGACCATGGCGTTGCGGGGCCTGTTGCCCGCCAACCAAGCCTGGGTATTGAAACGCGAATTGATGTTCGTACCGGTATTTGGCTGGGCGCTTGCGGTGGTGAACCCGATTGCGATTGATCGCAAATCCGGTCGCAAAGCCGCCAAGCAGGTCATCGAACAGGGCGTACAACGTTTGCAGCAAAACCGTTATGTGATCATTTTCCCGGAAGGCACACGTGTCGCACCTGGCGAAAAGAAACGCTACGGCATCGGTGGCGGACTGCTGGCCGAGAAATCCGGAGTACCAGTTGTTCCCATAGCACTGAACGCTGGCGTGTTCTGGGCCAGGCGCGGCCTGAAAAAATTACCCGGCACCATCGATGTGGTCATCGGCGAACCTATCGACAGCAAAGGCAAAACCGCTGCCGAGATTACCCGAGAGGTTGAACGCTGGATCGAATCCGAGGTTGCGCAACTACCGAGTTCCGCCACAGAATCCAGCGACTAGATATCCAGGTTCTCAACCGTCAAGGCGTTGTTCTCGATGAACTTGCGCCGTGGTTCTACATGGTCGCCCATCAGGGTGGTAAAGATTTCATCGGAACCGATGGCGTCTTCGATACGTACCCTGAGTAAACGTCTGGTTTCCGGATTCATGGTGGTTTCCCACAGCTGTTCCGGATTCATTTCACCAAGACCTTTGTAACGCTGGATGTGCTGGCCCCGCTTCGCCTCATCCATGAGCCACTCAAGCGCTGCCTTGAAACTGTCGACGTCTTTGCGCTTGTCGCCTTTGGTGACATAGGATTCAGCAGACAACAAGTCTTGCAGCTTTTCGCCCAGACCGATGATCTTGCGATAATCGGAACCGGCAAAAAACGTCATCGGCAGTGTGCGTTCGGTAGCGATACCATGCACCTTGCGTTCAACACACAAATCGGTTTCCGTCAGTTCTTCGGCCTCGCCTTCTCCTGTGCGGGTTTCAACGTGCAAGGCGTAGCGATCGGAAGGTCCCATATCGGCATTCAGGCGATCGGTCAGCTCGGAAAGCCAGTTTTCAAGCTCTGTATTTGAGAGTAAGTCTTCACTTACCTTTGGCATAAACATCAGGGCTTCGACCAGCTTGTGATCATAGCGCTTCGATAATCTCTGGATGATCGCTTTGACGGAAACGTATTCCTGCGCCAGTTCTTCAAGCGCGGTTTCCTTAATCGGCGGTGTATCCTTGCTGATGTAAAGCTCGGCATTGTCCAATGCTGTATTCAACAAATACTGGTTCAGCTCGGTATCGTCTTTCAGGTAAGTTTCCTGCTTGCCTTTCTTGATTTTGTACAGAGGCGGCTGGGCGATATAGATATAGCCTCGCTCGATCAGTTCCGGCATTTGCCGGTAGAAGAACGTCAGCAACAGGGTCCGGATGTGAGCGCCATCGACATCCGCATCGGTCATGATGATGATGCGATGGTAACGCAGTTTGTCCGGGTTAAACTCTTCCCGCCCGATGCCACAACCGAGTGCGGTAATCAGGGTGCCAACTTCGGCAGATGAAAGCATCTTGTCAAAACGCGCTTTCTCGACATTGAGGATCTTGCCCTTCAGCGGCAGGATCGCCTGGGTACGTCGGTCCCTGCCCTGCTTCGCGGAACCACCCGCAGAATCACCCTCCACCAGATACAGCTCGGACTGGGAAGGGTCTTTTTCCTGGCAATCCGCCAGTTTGCCCGGCAAGCCAGCGATGTCCAGCACGCCTTTGCGGCGGGTCATTTCGCGCGCCTTGCGTGCCGCTTCCCTGGCGCGCGCTGCTTCAATCATTTTACCGGCAATAATTTTTGCCTCGCTCGGTGACTCCAGCAAAAACTCACTGAATTTCTCGGACACCAACCCCTCAACAATGCCCTTCACTTCGGAAGATACCAGCTTGTCCTTGGTCTGGGAGGAAAACTTCGGATCCGGCACCTTGACCGACAATACTGCCGTCAGACCTTCGCGGGCGTCATCGCCGGTGGTGTTGATTTTCTGTTTCTTGCCCAGTCCTTCATGCTCGATGTAATTGTTGAGCGTCCGGGTCAAGCCACCACGGAACCCGGCCAGATGGGTGCCGCCGTCTTTTTGCGGAATATTGTTGGTAAAACAGAAAATGTTTTCCTGATACGACTCGTTCCACTGCATGGCCAGTTCGACGATGACGTGATCACGTTCCGACGTGAAATACACCACGCTTTCATTGAGCGGGGTCTTGTTTTTATTGAGGTGTTCGACAAACGCCTTGATGCCGCCCTCGTATTCAAAAATATCTTCTTTGTCATTGCGCAAATCCTTGACGACAATACGCACACCGGAATTCAGAAACGACAGCTCCCGCAGCCGTTTGACCAGGATATCGTAGTGAAAATCGATGTCGTGAAAAATTGCTTTGCTGGGCAGAAACTTAACCGAGGTACCGGTCTTGTCCGAATCACCAATGGCTTTCAGCGGTTCATCGGGCACACCCATTCTGTACATCTGGTAGTGTTTCTTGCCTTCGCGGTAAATAGTCAGTTCCAGCTCTTCTGACAAGGCGTTAACCACGGAAATACCGACACCGTGCAGACCACCGGAAACCTTATAGGAATCGTCGTCAAATTTACCGCCTGCGTGCAGTACGGTCATGATGACTTCAGCAGCCGATTTCTGTTCTTCCTCATGC
>JASFVP010000060.1:0-20319 GCA_050049775.1 Chromatiales bacterium | reverse complement strand
GGATTTCCTGACCTATGCCGTTGACAAACATAACCTGCCAAGTCGCAAACTGGTGGAGTTTCTCGGCGGCCATGTGATGCAGCACAAGCTGCAACCGTCCAGGTCCGGCCGCATGCTGGACCAGCTGGTGTATCAATTGAAAGTGGCTTGAGCCTTATTGCTCGAGTTGCAGTGGGCGCAGATCCTGATCGAGTTCAAACGCCTGGCCAAAGCCCTGCACATAATTGGCGCTGTTGACGGCGAAGCCGAACAAATGAAAATCCGGCAACTGCTTGAGTATATCGATGGTGCCGTCAAAGCGCTGACGGAATTGGCTCATAATGCTGTGCCAGTCCGGTGCGCTGCGCTGGATTTCAAAAGCACTGGCCCGTAACGTCAGGCGCTGCCGAGCAAACAGGTTGCGGCTGTCGGCTTCATCCGCGACCAGTAACAGGCTGGCCCTGGAGCCGTTCAGCAGGTTGCGCGTATGCTGCGCCAGTTCGCTGATAAAAACACAGATGTTGCCATGGTCACTGATGACAAAAGGCGCAACGCTGGCTTCCGGCTGCTGGTTTACCGAGGTTGTTGCCAGTGTGAGTGTTCTGAATTTGTCGCGAAATGCCAGGATCTCGTGGTGTAGTGGAGCTTCTTGTTGTTGTTTCATGAGTATTCTGTGCAGCGGGTTTAATGGCTGACACACTCCGTATTAGAATATCAAATGTTACGAAATTACCCGTTTTGGTGCGTTTTTTGTTACTTTGTCATGCGCTTGTTATATTTTTTCAGATATAATCACGGCCTCAATAAGAACAGATGTAATCAATACACATGCAAACCACCAAGGAAAAGCGTCAGCATTCACGCTTATTGATCACGAATGCAGACCAGGTCGAATGTCATTTGCTCACACCGGATCAGCTGATTATCAGTCATTTTTGCGTTGTCAGCGATATCTCGGTGCAAGGTTTATATATTATCACCGATTGCAACCTGCAGCGGGACATGGATTTATTGCTGGATCTGAAAATTGCCGGTGAAAGTTTTTATCCCTTGCCGGTAACCGTCATGCGCACCGATGACTGTGACGATGAACGTTACGGAGCGGTGCTGCAATTCCAGCAACATCATGACGGTCTGCAGAAAGTGATTGATCTGATGGCGGCCTTCAGAAAACTGGATGCCGCTCAGTTTGCGGCCTGAGCCACTGATCTGATCGAGGCTGGCCTGATCAGCTGTGCTGGTCGGCTTGGCTGAGCCGGCGCACCAGCCAGCCACTGAAAAACGCATTCTCCATCGATGCGACGAGCCCCGTCTGCTTTAATCAGTTGCCCAGCTCTACGGGGTTTTCCGCCATCTTGCCGTTATAGGCAAAATAACAGTCCAGATAAAACTCCCCCTGAAACTGACGCCACTGATCTTCATCGATGGCATCTTTCATGAGATCGGGAAACTGCAGGATGTTGTCGTCGCTCATGGGTGTACTTCCGTGCTGCTGTTTGCAACACTATGTCACAGCAAAGACCAAATCGCCAATGGCGGCGGCGATTTGCCTGCCGCATTCAGCATGACATGTTCGCTTATCAAATACTGCCCACTCTCTCTGTCACTTGCCTGTCAAGGCAGCAAACACATCATGGTTGTATGAGCTGATGGACGATAACGACGACCGAAATTTCGATGCGTTGTTTGATCGTTTTGCCGAAAGGATATACGACACCGACAAAGGCGCCTGGCGGCTCAAGCTGCTGCAGGAGGATTTGCAGTTTCTGCACGATGCCACCGGGCTGGATGTCTGGGACGCCGGTTGCGGCTTTGCCCAGATCAGTGCCTGGCTGGCGGCTGCCGGACATCGGCTGACCCTGTGCGATGTGTCGCAAAAAATGCTGGCCAGGGCGCAGCAGGATTTTGCCGAAGCCGGCCTGAGCGGCGAATTTTTCCGGCAACCGGCCCAGCAACTGGCCGCAAGGTTGCCGCAATTTGATTTGCTGTTGTGCCATGCTGTGCTGGAATGGCTGGGCCAGCCGCTGCCGACGCTGACGCTGTTGCTCGACAAGGTCAAGCCCGGTGGATATCTGTCACTGCTGTTTTATAACCGCAATGCTATGGTCTACAGCAACGTGCTCAAAGGCGGCTGGCGACTGAAGTTTTTGCTCGACGACAGTTATCTCGGCAAGGGCAACAAGCTGACGCCGCCCAATCCGCAATATCCGCATGAGGTACTGCACTTGTTGCAGCAAAACGGCTTTAGCGTAAAAAAGCATACCGGTGTGCGGGTGTTTCATGATTATCTCGACCAACCGGCCATGCAGCAGACCGAGCTGCAGGAACTGTTTGAGCTGGAGTATCGTTATTGCCGTTTGCCGACCTATCGTGACATGGGTCGATACGTGCATCTGCTGGCGCAAAAAGACAGTTAGGTTTCAGTTATCCTGATCGCTTGTCGGTAGTGCCAGTGCCTGTTGGTAGTTCAGGCCGGCAATGCCGGACTGGCGCATGGAAGACGCCAGCGAACTCGCCAGCGCCGAGGCAAAGGCGCGTCGGTAAAACGGCAGTTCTGGCAGATACACCGGCAGGCAGTCCTGCAGTTTTTTCGCCTGTTCCAGCTGTGTGGCAAATGCCTGTTGCCTGTCCTTGATGTAGTCCTGGATGGATTGATCCCGTTCGGCGTATTTGCTCAGTTGCAAGGTCCAGGTCAGATCGCTTTGCAAACAGCATTCGCCAATGTATTTGCCCGAGGCTTCTTCATGCCATTGTCCGGGTGCGATCAACGACAGGCAAAAACGTTGCTGCTTGCGATACAGCCAGTAAGTCTGGCCGATCACGGGTTTGAAGCTGAAATCGCTTTGCAGTACGAACAGCGAGGTGAACAGTTCGCTGGCAATGCGCCTGACCGGTTTGGCTGGCGCGGTTGACAGATTCTTTATGTCCGTCAGCAATGCAATGCGCGTCAGCCCCTTGCCTTGCGGATTGGCGGATTTGTTCATAGACGCCGGTCAGTCGATTTCCTCAATATAACTGCGTGCGATCGGCGTTTGCACATAATATTTTTTGCCGTTTTGACGCGCCCAGAAATAGTAATAGCCTTTGGCCGGTTCCGAGGTCACCTTGCCGTCGATCACGGTCCAGCTTTTCACATGTTCACCGTCGGCATAGGTAACGCGATAGTTGCCTTCCAGCCAGCTAACACCGATGCGTGAAATGCGGTTTTGTTGCTCCTCGCTGCAGCTGGCCAACAGCAGGGGCAGCAGGATAATCAGTGTGAAATACTTCTTCATGATGTTGATGCCTGTGTCGGGTTTCAATTGCCGGTTCTGGTCAGTCGCTGGATGCGGTCAAGTCTGACCTGCTGCATGCCGTTATCAGTATCAAGGCACAGATATTCGGCGCCATCGCGTGTGACCAGGTCGATTACCATACCGGTCAAGGTATGTGGCAGCTGTGTGTCATTGCACTCGAGCGCGACGGTTTCCCGATGCATTGCCAGCAATTCGTATTCACTGTGCAGGCTGCAGGCAACCGGTTGGTAATCGTTTGTCATGACAGAATTTACCCGTTATCGAGCTGGTCGATGCTGGTGACAACAACACCGTCAGCAGTTGCGGAATATCTGATAATAACTGCTATGATTTTTGACATAACCATACTTCGTAAGCCTGAATGCTAAAACATTTCCTGCTACCCGTCATTTTCCTGCTGCTTGCCTTCGGCTTCTGGGTCAGCACCGATTTCAAGGTAATTGCCGCCGGCGTGGCCATTTTCCTGTACGGCATGCTGTTGCTGGAAGACGGCTTCAAGGCTTTTACCGGTGGCACGCTGGAACGTCTGTTGAAAAATTCCACCGACACACGCTGGAAAAGTCTCAGCTTCGGTGTGGTGGCGACCAGCATCATGCAATCGAGCTCGCTGGTGTCGATTATCACGATCTCGTTTCTCAGTGCCGGGCTGCTGGGGCTGTCGCAGGGTATCGGTATTATCTTCGGTTCGAACATTGGTACCACCACCGGCGCCTGGCTGGTGGCCGGCTTCGGCCTCAAGGTCAAACTGTCCGCCTATGCCATGCCGATGCTGGTGTTTGGCGTGCTGATGATTTTCCAGAAGTCCCGTTCGGTCAAAGGCATTGGCTTCATTCTGGCTGGTCTGGGTTTTCTGTTTCTCGGCATTCATTACATGAAAGAAGGTTTTGATACCTTCAAGGACAGCTTTGACCTGAGCCAGTTTGGCGTCAGCGGATACGCCGGTCTGTTTCTGTACACCTTTATCGGCATTCTGGTCACGGTGATCATGCAGTCCAGTCATGCCACTCTGGTGCTGACCATCACGGCTTTGTCGATCGGCCAGATCAGTTATGAAAATGGCCTGGCGCTGGCGATCGGTGCCAATATCGGCACCACCATAACCGCCATTATTGGCGCTCTGAGCGCCAATGCCGCCGGCAAGCGGCTTGCCGGTGCACACCTGATTTTCAATCTGGTCACCGGCCTGATTGCGATTGTGTTTATTCATCAACTCATTACCGCGGTGGACTGGTTGAGCCTGCAGGCCGGTATCAACGAGCAGGATTACACGCTCAAGCTGGCGGTGTTTCACAGCCTGTTTAACCTGATTGGCGTGCTGGTGATGTTGCCATTCACCAATGTGCTGGTGGTGTTTCTGGAAAGGCTGATCAAGGAAAAAGTAAAGCACGTATCCCAGCCGAAATTTCTGTCCGAGGCAGCATTGCAGTTTCCGGACACCGCCGCAGAAGCGGTGCATCAGGAGACCTTGCGCATGTGGGACAACGCCATTGGCATACTGGCTGGCGGCCTGAGTTTTACGCGCGAACAGGTGATTTCGGAGCAAGACCTCGAGCAGGTTGCCAAACGGCAGAAGTCCGTGATTCGTTTTGATATTGATCGCGCCTATGAACTCAAGATCAAGACGCTGTACAGCGCCATCATCAGCTTTATCAGTCATGCTGATGTATCCAGTGAGATGAAGCAGTCCGGCGAGCTTCACTGGATGCGCAAGGCCAACCAGAACATTGTTGAAGCCATCAAGGACGTCAAGCACTTGCAGAAAAACCTGTTGAAGTTTGTTACTTCGTACAATCCCGAAATCCGTGATGGATATAACCAGATCAGAATCAAACTGGCCTTGCTGATCCGTCAACTCGACAAGGTGCGCAGCAATGAAGAGCTGGAGGCGCCAACCGTGATGCTCGACGGTATCAAACTGGAACTGGAAAAAAGCATGAATGAATTGAATGAGAAAATTGGCCATGCGCTTCGTTACAATCTGATTACAGCGGAAATGGGCACTTCATTGCTCAACGACAGTACCTACACTTATGATGTTGCACGTAACCTGATTGAAATGAGTGAAACCCTGTTCTTCTCGCATCGCCAGGGTCTCAGCCAGGCCGAGCGTGTCGTGTTGCTCGATGATGAGGAACGCAAGCAGGTGTTGGACAAATATGAAGAAAGAAGTCATTCCGGTGCTGAACCGGCGGAGCAGGACTAATGGGTAAGAAGAAGTTGTTGGCAAGGCTGTCCGGCTTCCTGAGTGGTGATAGTCTGGAAAAGAAAGAGCACAGGAAGGAACTCAAGTCGGTATTAAAAAAGCTCAAGGCCAAGGAAAAGGAACTGCGGGAGATATGCAAGACCATCACCGATGAGCAGGAGCGTGAGCAGATGGAAAAGGAGATTGACATACTGCATGCGCAGCGCAAGAAAGGCATTAAACTGCTGAAAGAGGAAGACAGCTGAAGCTGACGGTTGCCGGCTTCACCAGCAACTGCGGTTTTTATAGCGTACACCCCCTCCAGAACACATCAGCACCGTTAGCAGAAAATTTTCCCGCCATTACCCGGTCACTTATCAGGCATATTGGCTTTAGGCCTGTTTCTGACTATAAACAGGACATGACACCGGTTGACGACAAGAAAATCCGCATTTACCTGGCGACGGCTGTTTTCAGCATGTTGTTTGCGCTGCTGGGTTTTTCCTACAACGTCTGGCGCATGGAGCAGACAGAGGACAACAGCAATATCCGCACGGCCTGTTTTGAGATGCTGGTGGAATTATCGGCGATGGAGCAACTGGTGTTCGCCGCGCATTATGATCAGGATTCGGTGGCCGGCAATCCGCGTACTGGCTGGGTTCGTGTCGGCCTGATCAACGACCTCAGTGCGCTGGCCAGTCCGGCAGTACAACAAAAAACGTCCAGGCTCAGGCAGGTCTGGGAAGACTCCTGGCAGCAGATTGCCACCTCACGGCAGCACGCGGATCAGGTGGTCGGGTCACTGGATGACGTGCGTGCTGAAATCAAGCAGCTGTTGCGGTCACTCGACTAGCGGCTATTGTCCAGGAGTTTCTGGCACAGTTGCAGCGCGGCGTCGATGGTCTCGGTGTATTGAATCTCCGCCAGATGACTTTGCAGACCAGCGCGTTTTAACTTGTCGATCATGCGTGCTGGCAGCTGGTTGATGAGCAGTTGCACACGATGTTTGTCGAGTTGTTCGACGATGGACTGCATTGCGACGATGGCGCTCATATCCAGCATGGAGACCTGTGCCAGGTCCAGTACGACAATGCGCACATCGGCATTGATGCTGGTGATATTGGCGAGTGCTTTCTGCGCCGAGCCGAAAAACAAGGGGCCATTGATGTCGTAAATGGCGACTTTGCCGCCGAAACGGTTGTCGTGTTCGGTTTCCTGGCTGAGATTGGTTACTTCGGTCAGGGAGATACTGCGGCGAATAAACAGCATGGCGGCCAGCCCCACACCGACTGCCACGGCGATGGTCATATCAAACAGCACCGTCAGGGAATAACAGGTCAGCAGCACGATGACATCATCTCGTGGCGCCGTCAGCAGGATGCGCCGAAAGTGCCGCACTTCACTCATGTTCCAGGCCACCATGATCAGCAGGGCGGCCATCGAAGCCATGGGTAGGTAAGCCAGCAGCGGCGCCAATAGCAAGATCGAAATCAGGATAAACAATCCGTGTACTACCGAGGCCAATGGCGATGAGGCGCCTGCGCGGATGCTGGCGGTGGTGCGGGCAATGGCCGCGGTTGCGGGAATGCCACCGAAAAACGGCGCTACCATATTGCCAAGCCCCTGACCGATGAGTTCATCGTTCGGGTTGTGTTTCTTGCCGGACATGCCGTCTGCCACCACGGCACACAGCAGGGATTCCAGCGCACCGAGCACGGCAATGGTAATGGCGGCACCGAGCAGGGTGTGCACCAGGCCAAAGGACAGGCCGATCGGCGCGCCATTGGCGTCTGGCAGGAGCCACGGCCACTCGAACTGTGGCAGTAATGGCGGAATGCCCTGACCGGTGATTCCGTTGATTTCATAGCTGAATCTGGAGCCAATCGTGGCGACACCGAAACCCTCAACGAACTGGCCCAACAGCCAGGCGGCGACGGTTCCAATCAGCAGTGCCACCAGGTGACCGGGAATGCGGGAACGCATTTTCGGCCAGACCAGCAGCACCGCCAGCGTGATCATGCCGATCAGGCTTTCCTGCCAGTCCAGCCCGGGGCTCGCCTGGATGATGGTCGCCAGCTTGTGTACGAAATGACTCTCGCCAAATGTCAGGTTCAGGCCAAGAAAGTCACTGACCTGGAAAGTGGCGATGACCGTACCGATACCGGCGGTGAAGCCGATGATCACCGGGTAGGGTATGACTTCAATCAGGCGCCCCAGGCGCAACAGCCCCATGAGCACCAGGATGATGCCGGCCATGAAACCGCTGATCAGCAGGCCGCCCAGGCCATAACTGTGCACAATCGGCAGCAGTACCACGACAAAGGCGGCCGTCGGACCGGAGATATTGACTTTCGAGCCACCGGTCAGCGCAATCACAATACCGGCGACCATGGCGGTATACAGGCCATGTTGTGGCGCAACGCCACTGGCGATGGCCAGCGCCATAGACAGCGGCAGCGCGATCACGCCGACCGTCAGGCCGGCCAGCAGGTTGGCCTGCAGGCTGTCGCGGGAGCGTTCGTAGCGAATGGCGCGTCTTAAGGCGGAAAACATGGATTTTGTCGGGTTCTGATCAAGTCATGCGGATAAGATGCAATAGCAAGCCATTATAGTCGGATTCGCTGGTTGTTCCGAATCGCTGTTGACTGACGTCATACCATGCGGAGACAACACGGGTTAGAGTACGACAACCTTGCAATACTGAATGGACGCCGGCATGGCATTGCAGCAAATCAGCTACCAGATCGATAACCGCCTGTATCTCAATATTACCGACCGCTGCACCCTGCATTGCTGGTTTTGCCCGAAGTTTCAACGTGGTCCGCAGGTGCACAACTACGATCTGAGTCTGCACAAGCTGCCGACGCTTGAGCAGATCATCGGCAGCATCGATGCACCGGCGAAGTATGACGAAGTGGTGTTTTGCGGTTTCGGCGAGCCGACCCTGCGGCTCAATATTCTGTTAGAGGTGGCGCAACATGTGCAACAGCGTGGCGGCCGGGTGCGGCTGAATACCGATGGTCTGGCCAGCCTGGTGCACAAACGCGATGTCGTGCCGGAACTGGCGCAATGTGTCGATTCGGTTTCGGTATCGTTGAATGCCCAGAATGAAGAGATTTATAACCGCCATTGCCTGCCGGCGTTGCCGAATTCCTATCAGGCCATGCTGGATTTTATCGCCAGCGCCAGTCAGCAAATCAGCACGGTGACGGCGACCGCGATCGACGGTCTGGAGCAGGTCGATATCAATGCTTGTGAGGAAATCGCGTTATCACTGGGTGCACAGTTTCGTGCACGGACATTGGATGTGGTCGGCTGAGCGCATCAATGCGCGGGAACACATTTATTACGGCCACCTTTCTTGGCCTTGTAGAGGGCTTCATCGCAACGGTTGACGAAGACTTCGGCGTTTTCACCGTCCCGGTAGGTGGCGATGCCGAGTGAGATGGTGATATTGCCAAGTTTTTTACCGGTTGAGCTGTTTTTCAGTACCAGCTTGTCAATCGCCAGACGCATCTTTTCAGCCACCACCACGGCATTTTCCAGCGAAGTGTGCGGCAGAATGGTGACAAACTCTTCGCCACCGAAGCGCGCAAGGTAGTCATCGCTGCGCAGCTGGTTGCGCAAGGCCCTGCCCAGTGAAATCAATACCTTGTCGCCAATCAGATGGCCGTGGGTGTCATTGATATCCTTGAAATGATCCAGATCGGCAATGATCAGGCTGAAGGGCGCACGGTTTTTACGGCGATCACTGATCATGGCCTGCAGTCTGAGATCAAAGCCACGGCGGTTGTGCAGTCCGGTGAGTGAATCGGTGGTCGCCTCGCGGCGGGCATTGATGAGTTCGGCCTTGAGGTTGTTCATTTCCTCGGAGGCATCCAATAAATGAGCTTCCAGCCTTTGTGATTCGGTGACAAAAGCCCGGGTTTCGCTGATGATGGCCGCTGCCGCCTTGAGCACGTCAGCCGGTGTCTTGCTGTTGGCGAGATGGTCGATGTGGACCTTGAGCTGTTTATTCGACAAACGGGTCTTGCCGGCGATATCCACCAGTGAACCGATGATTTGCGCCACTTCCTGGAGCAGCTCATCGCGTAGGTCGTCACTCAGGCTTTCACCACAGTGGGTGAAGAAACGATTGAACAGTCGAATGGCTTCCTGGTGATCCCAATCCGTCTCATTGGCCAGCAGCTTGTCAATCTTGTTGTTCAGCAACTGGTTCTTGCCGGCGACATAGGTATAGAACAGGTCGTAATTGAGCGGGTTGGCGCTGATCCTGTTCCTGTTCAGCAACGCCAGAGTCAGGCGAAGGAATTCGGCCGCCTGATCGGGTGGGTCGTTGTCGAAAATGGTAAACTCGTCGTCTGCAACCATATTGCGTTATTACGTTCGTAACTGACCGTGAATGTTCAGCTTTTAAGTCTAGTTGATATCATCGGCCAGCAAGCCGATAACTTCACAGTTTTTTTACCTTGTATGTTTGTCGCTTGCCTCATTCGGCTGATACTGTTCGATCAACTCCTGCGCCGGTTTTCCGTAACGCTTGACCCACTGGGCCAGGATCTCCGGCGCCAGCCGGGCGCCGCTCGTGAGTTGTCGCTCGAGGCGTTGTAGCCCCTCTTCGCTGACGCGTTGTGATCGTGATATCCCGGGCTGGCGCTGTTCTGGCATGTGGTTTTCTGGCGGTGGCTGGCTGGATGCCAGATAATACCGCCTGTTGAGCCATTCTGGAGCCATTTCCATACTGTTGTTGCTGATTTCATGCCAAAAAATTCCACTTTTGATGTCGTGATCCTGGGCGCCGGGGCCGCCGGACTGATGTGTGCCATCGAAGCCGGCAAGCGCGGCCGCTCGGTGCTGCTCATCGACAAGGCCGCAAAAGCCGGCAGCAAGATTCGCATTTCCGGCGGCGGCAAGAGCAATTTCACCAACTTGCAGGTGACCTCGGAAAACTACCTTTCTGCCAACGAGCATTTTTGTAAATCGGCGCTGGCTCGCTACACGCAATGGGATTTCATTAGCCTCATGAGCCAGGCCGGCCTGAGCTGGGAAGAACGATCCCACGGCCAGTTGTTCTGCGAACAGGGTGCACAGGCCATTATCGATATGCTGTTACAGCACAGTCACGAACATGGTGTTGAACTGCTGCTGCAAACAGAGGTGCTGTCGGTTTCTCATGGTCAGGATTTCCATCTGCAGACCAGCGCTGGCGGTTTTGCCTGTGATTCATTGGTGGTCGCTACCGGCGGCCCGTCGATTCCACGCATGGGTTCAACGGATTTTGGTGTGCGGGTTGCCCGCCAGTTCGGCCTGAAAAGTATTCCGTTTCGACCGGCGCTGGTACCTTTTACTTTTTCAGCCGGTTTTATAAGACGCTGGTTGCAAGACTTGTCTGGCATCTCCCTGGATGTGCGCGTTAGTTGCCTCGGCCAGGGTTTTCGTGAGCAGATGCTGATCACGCATCGTGGTTTGAGCGGGCCGGTGATTCTGCAGATTTCGTCGTACTGGCGCAAAGGCGAGTCGATTGAAATTGATTTGTTACCAGAGTTGGACGCCGCTCAATGGTTGCTGCAATTACGTCAGCAGAATAACCGACAGCAACTCAACAACCTGCTGGCCGAAAAGCTGCCGCGGCGGCTGGCGCAGCGCTTTTGCGACAATGAATTCGGTTCACAGGCGTTACCGCAGTACTCGGAAGTGCAGTTGCAGCATATTGGCGCCACGCTCAATGCCTGGCGCATCCAGCCGTCCGGCACCGAAGGTATGCGCACCGCCGAAGTGTCTGCCGGCGGTGTCAGTACCGATGAGCTGTCATCGAAAACCTTTGCAGCCAAAAAGGTGGCCGGTCTGTTTTTTATCGGTGAAACCGTAGATGTTACCGGCCATCTTGGCGGCTTCAATTTTCAGTGGGCCTGGGCATCCGGCTGGTGCGCCGGCCAGTATGTGTGACTGCTGATGCCTGAAGACATGCCAGACCAGCTCGACAATCACATGCAAACGCCTTTCGGCGATTTCACCGTCCGACGGCTGCCGCAACGCAAGCGCGAATTGTTGCGCGGCTGGGATGCGGCGGATGAGTACCTGCTTGACTGGTTGGCCGGGCAGTCACAACCGAACAGCTCGGTGCTGATCGCCAACGACAGTTTTGGTGCGCTGGCTGTCGCGTTGCATGTATGGCAGCCACAAAGCTGGTCAGACTCCTGGTTGTCACAACAAGCGACACGACAGAACCTGCGGGACAATGCATTCCCCGAGGATGCTGTGCTGTTGCTCAACAGCCTGGAGTTGCCGCAAACACCACTGGACCTGGTATTGCTGAAATTGCCCAAGCAACTGGCTTTGCTGGAATATCAATTGCTGCAACTCAAACCCTTGCTACATGCACAAAGCCGGCTGGTCGTGGCCGGCATGCACAAGAACATGGGTCCGGCCGTCTGGAAATTACTGGAGCAGATCATCGGCCCGACCGAGACCTCTTTGGCGAAGAAAAAAGCCCGCCTGGTTTTTGTAACTCCTGACCTGAATTTGCCACTGCCTGCTAATCCTTATCCGACTCATTACTCGCTCCCGGAATACGATCTTGAACTGAGTAATCATGCCAATGTGTTTGCCCGCGAAAAGCTCGACATCGGCAGTCGCTTTCTGCTGCAGCACATGCCGCACAGCGATGCGTATCAACAGATTATCGATCTCGCTTGTGGCAATGGTGTGTTGGGTATCCGGGCGGCGCAGTTAAACGAACAGGCATCGCTGACTTTTATCGATGAGTCTTTCATGGCGGTGGCATCGGCGCGTCTGAATTTCGAACGGGTGTTTGATGAGCGGCGTGAGGCACAGTTTAGTGTGAGCGACAGTCTGACACAGTCCGAACCGGACTCGGCCGACCTGGTGTTATGCAATCCGCCATTTCATTTGCAGCATGTCGTCAGCGACTGGCTGGCATTGCGTATGTTCCGGCAGGCGGCATCCGTGTTGCGAACTGAGGGTGAACTGTGGATCGTTGGCAACCGTCATCTGGCTTATCACCACAAGCTCAAGCGCTGGTTTGGTCAGGTCAGGCTGGTGGCGTCGAATCGCAAGTTTGTTATTTTGTGCGCGACACAGCCGCGCAAAGCTGTGCAGCAAGTCAGCGCCTAGAACATTTCCCGCGTGCGGATCCGGCGCCAGCGCCGGCCATCGTTCTTGAGCAGGTCTCCGGCCGGTTGCGGTCCCCAGCTGCCGGCGGCGTAGTTGGGAAAGTCACGCGGCGGCAATGCGGACCAGACATCCATGACCGATTCGACAATCTCCCAGCCTTTCTCCACGGTATCGGCGTGTTTGTAGAGCGTGGCATCGCCGTTCATGCAGTCGTAGATCAGCGTTTCGTAACCGGTCGCCGGTGCGTTGCCGAAATAGTCGATGTAACTGAAGTCCATGTTGACGGTTTCGACGCGCATGGTCGGACCCGGTATCTTGGCGCCAAAGCTCATGTGGATGCCTTCGTTGGGCTGGATGCGCAACACCAGCATATCGGGATTCATCTCTTCGGTTTCGGTGCCCTTGAACATGGTGCGCGGCGCGTTGCGAAACTGGATGGCAACTTCACTGTATTGCGCCGGCAGGCGTTTACCGGTGCGTAAATAAAACGGTACGCCGGCCCAGCGCCAGTTGTCCATCGACAGCTTCAGTGCGGCATAGGTTTCGGTGCGCGATTGCGGATCGACATTGGCCGATTCGCGATAGGCCTGCACGGTTTCACCATTGGGCATACGGCCCGAGCCGTACTGGCCGCGAACGGCATGGCGTAACACTTCTTCGGGTGCCAGTGGCTGAATCGCGTCGAGCACCTTGTTGACCTCGTCACGCACGGCAAACGCGTCAAACGAGTTGGGTGGTTCCATGGCAAGAAAGCCGAGCAGCACCAGCAGGTGATTGGGAATCATGTCACGCAAGGCGCCGGCCTGCTCGTAGTAGCTGCCGCGATGTTCAACACCGATCGATTCGGCCACGGTGATCTGCACATGATCGATGTGCTGGCGATTCCACAGCGGTTCGATAAAGCCGTTGGCGAAGCGGAACACCATGATGTTCTGCACGGTTTCCTTGCCGAGATAATGATCGATGCGATAGATCTGTTTTTCGAGCAGGTTTTCATGCAGTTTCTGGTTCAGTGCCCTGGCCGACAGCAGGTCATAACCAAAGGGTTTTTCGATGATGACGCGACGCCAGTCATCCGGCGTTTCGGTCAGCAGTTGTCGGGCGGCAAGATGTTCGGTGATGTCGCCAAACAGGCTTGGCGGCACCGCCAGGTAAAACAGGTAGTTTTTTTCCGTCAGGCGGCTGGCGTCGATGCTGTCGAGCAATTGGCTGAGGTCAACATAACATTGTTGTTCCTGCATATTGCCCTGCATGTAATGAATGCGTTGCGCCAGTTTGTCCCACACGGCCTGGTCAAAGCTGTCGCCGGTCTGGCTGCGGATGTGCTGGTCCAGGTGATCACGAAACGCGGCATCGTTCATGTCGAGCCGGTCGAGACCAACTACCGCGAAACTGTCCGGCAGCAGGCCGGCCTTGAACAGGTGAAACAGGGCTGGCACCAGCTTGCGCGAAGTCAGGTCGCCGGCTGCGCCGAAGATGATCATGATGTTGGGCGGTGCAACCGGCGCCTCGGTGAAATTGGTTTGCTGCAGCGACATGTTGTGTCTCCTGTGTGGACAGCGTCGGCTTAATCCTTTTTCTCGTGGTGGCCGCCGAACTGGTATCGCATCGCTGACAATACGCGATTGGCGAAGTCGGCTTCACCGCGCGAGCTGAAACGTTCATACAGGGCGGTCGTCAGCAGCGGCGCCGGTGTGCCGGTTTCGATGGCTGCCAGGCAGGTCCAGCGGCCTTCGCCGGAATCGGAAACCCGACCGCTGAAGTTTTCCAGTTGCGGATTTTCCTGCAGGGCGGTTGCAGTCAGGTCCAGCAGCCAGGAGGACACCACGCTGCCACGACGCCACAGTTCGGTGACGGCGGCGATGTCGATATCGAAGCGGTAATGCTCGGGATGTTCCAGCGGTGCGGTCTCGGCATCGGCGCTGCGTTCGGCGCTGCCGGCGTTGGCGTGTTTGAGTATGTTGAGGCCCTCGGCATAGGCGGCCATGAGTGCGTATTCGATACCGTTGTGCACCATTTTGACAAAATGACCGGCGCCGCTCGGGCCACAATGCAGGTAACCTTGTTCGGCGGGAGCGTAGTCACCGCTGCACCCGGGTGTGCGCTCGATGTCGCCGGCGCCGGGAGCGAGACTCTGGAAAATCGGGTCGAGTCGTTGCACCGCTTCGGCTTCGCCGCCGATCATGAGGCAGTAACCGCGCTCCAGGCCAAACACACCGCCGCTGGTGCCACAGTCGACAAAAAACACGCCGGACTCTGCCAATAACGCAGCATGGCGCATGTCTTCACGATAATTGGAATTGCCGCCGTCAATGACGATGTCGCCGGTGCCGAGCAGCGGTTGCAGTTCGGCGATGACGTTATTGACCACGGCCGCCGGCACCATGATCCAGATTGCGCGTGGTGCTTCGAGTTTGTTGCACAGGTCGGCCAGGTCGCTGCTGCCGACGGCGCCCTG
Organism: Chromatiales bacterium; assembly: GCA_050049775.1. Lineage (GTDB taxonomy): Bacteria > Pseudomonadota > Gammaproteobacteria > Chromatiales > Chromatiaceae > JABDQZ01. The sequence goes on along the minus strand of JASFVP010000060.1, from coordinate 5,270 downwards.
TTGCACCATGCCGGCGACGGCATCGGCGTTGTGATCATAAACCACGCACTGGTGTCCCGCCCGTTGCAGGCGCGTCACCATATTGGCGCCCATGCGGCCCAAGCCGATCATTCCCAGTTGCATAACATCTCCCAAACAGGCGTGCCTGTTATCCGTGTGAAACCAATAGGTGAGTTTTTATTGCGCCAGCGTCGGCTTATCTAACCATAGCCGATCGATATGCCGCTGCATACTACAACGGCAATGTGACGGATAAATGCAGTGGGTGAGAGTGCAGATGGAACCGTTCGGTTCCATCTGCTTGCAGGGTTTAACGGTTACCGCGATGTTCGATGAGGTTGTCGACCACAGAAGGATCGGCCAGCGTGGAAGTGTCGCCGAGTGCATCGATTTCGTTGGCGGCGATCTTGCGCAGGATGCGGCGCATGATTTTACCGGAACGGGTTTTTGGCAGGCCGGGCGCCCACTGGATGATGTTGACCTTGGCGATCGGGCCGATTTCCTTGCGTACCAGTGCTACCAGTTCGCCTTTTAATTCATCGGTGGGTTCGATGCCATGCATGAGTGTGACATAGGCGTAAATGCCCTGGCCGGTGATTTCATGTGGGTAACCGACCACGGCGGCTTCGGCGACCAGGTCGTGCAACACCAGAGCGGATTCGATTTCGGCGGTGCCGAGACGATGGCCGGACACATTGAGCACGTCATCGACGCGACCGGTGATCCAGTAATAACCGTCTTCGTCGCGCTTGGCGCCGTCGCCCGAGAAATAGTAGCCAGGGTACATGGCAAAGTAGGTTTCAAAGAAACGGTTGTGATCGCCGTAGACGCTGCGCATCATCGATGGCCAGGGTGCCTTGAACGCCAGGTTGCCCTGTGCCGGGTTGCCTTCGATTTCATGGCCCTGGTCATCGAGTAGCACCGGCTGCGCGCCAAAGAACGGATTGGTCGCCGAGCCGGGTTTCAACGCCGTAGCGCCGGGCAAAGGTGTGAGCAAGTGAGCGCCGGTTTCAGTCTGCCACCAGGTATCGACAATCGGGCAGCGTGATTCGCCGACCACCTTGTAATACCACTGCCAGGCTTCCGGGTTGATCGGTTCGCCGACGGTACCAAGCAGGCGCAGGCTGCTGCGTGAGGTCTTGGCGACCGGATCGTCACCGACCGCCATGAGGGCGCGGATAGCGGTGGGTGCGGTGTAGAAGGTCGCGACATTGTGTTTATCGACAATCTGCCAAAAGCGGCCGGCATCGGGGTAGGTCGGGACACCTTCGAACATCAGGCTGATGGCGCCGTTGGTGAGCGGACCGTAGACGATGTAGGAGTGGCCGGTGACCCAGCCGATGTCGGCGGTACACCAGTAAACTTCGCCTTCCTGGTAGTCGAACACCAGTTTATGTGTCATAGCGGCCTGCAACAGATAACCGCCGGTGGTGTGCAAGACGCCCTTGGGCTTGCCGGTGGAGCCTGAGGTATACAGGATGAACAGCGGATCTTCGGCGTCCATCGGTTCGGCCGGGCAGTCGTCACTGGCATCGGCGATGGCCTCGTGATACCAGATGTCGCGACCTTCGGTCCAGTCGATTGGCTGGCCGCCACGTTTGACGACGATGTTGGTGTGCACATCCGGGCAGTGTGCCAGTGCCTGGTCGGCGTTGGCTTTCAATGGTAACGCCTTGCCGCTGCGGATCGACTGGTCGGCAGTGATCAACGTCTTGCAATCGGAATCGAGGATGCGGTCTTTCAGGGCGTCCGGCGAGAAGGCGCTGAACACGATCGAGTGCACCGCGCCGATGCGGGTACAGGCCAGCATCGCCACCACGGCTTCCGGGATCATCGGCATGTAGATGGAAACGCGGTCGCCCTTGGCGACGCCGCGCTGTTTCAATACATTGGCGAGCTTGCAGACATCGGTGTGCAGCTGGCGATAAGTGATTTTCTTGTCTTCTTCGGGATTGTCGCCTTCCCACAGAATCGCGGTCTGGTCGCCGCGCGTGTCGAGGTGACGGTCGAGACAGTTGTGCGACACATTCAGCTTGCCGCCCTTGAACCAGTTGATGTGCAGGTCGTCCTTGTGGAAGCTCCAGTCGAGTACCTTGTCCCATTTCTCGAACCAGTCCAGATAGTCCTCCGCCTGCTTGGCCCAGAATGTGTCCGGGTCCTCAACCGACTGTTTGTACATGGCAGCGTATTGATCGGCATTGACATGCGCCCTGGCGGCGAACTCTTCAGGTACGGGATAGAGATTGTCTGACATGTTGCTTCCTCTTGTGTTTTTTCTGAATACTATGGATGGCCTGTGACAGTTTTATGTAAATTCTTATGCGTTGTGCAGTTTTCGGCCCGCAATCCGGTTGTTATTTTGCCAGCCACAACAGACTGGCGTCTTCGTCCTTGCTCAGTGTCTTGCGGATGAGCACGCTGCCATGCGGGGTGTGCCACTGTAGCACGTCATTATCCGGCTGATCATGGGTTTTTTCCAGTGGTGTGCCCAGTTGCTGCTGCAGATCCAGCCCCAGCTGGCGGTGGTAGAGATTGCGATACACCAGCTTCACTGCACTGATGTGATTGTCGCGGAAAAACGCGCTCAGGTACCGCGCCGGAATGCCGTTGTAGCTGGAAATCTCGCTGTAGCACAGGCTGTCGCCAAACGCGGACTTCTGCTCACCGCAGTGCCAGTCGATGTCGGCGTAGACCTTCTGCCAGTCCTGCAGGCTGTATTGTGCGTCAAGAGCACGGAAGTTGATGTCGATCGGCTCACCGCCGGCCATCCACAGCAACAGGGTGTCGCTGCGGCGGCGGCCGTCTTCGGTGAACAGCAGCCAGTACATCGGCGTCACCACGACAAGGATCAGCAGCAGGCGTTTGTGCAAGGTCTTCAACTCAGAAAATCTCCCAGTTTTTGTTTGCCCGTCGGCGAAATGTCGGCCGCCATGGCCATGAACAGTTCCGCCGTGGCGAGCGCGTCATACAGGGCGTTGTGCGCCTTGTACATCGGCAGGTGATAGTTACGGCGCAGGTTGAACAGGCGCAGGTTGCCGGGCTGGATGGTGTGGTTGCGCATTTCCAGGCGGCGCTGCGCCAGCGGCAGAGTGTCGATGATTTCGATGACAAACGGCGAGCCGTACAGCTTCATACAGGCGGCATTGATGAAATTCTGTTCGATAAAGGCGTAATGCACCAGCATGGCCTTGCCGGCCAGTCGTTGCAGCAATTCCGGCAGCACTTCGTCCAGTGGACGGCCGGAGGCGATCTGGTCGTCGGTGATTTCGTGAATCACGGCGGTTTCTTCGGGCACCGCCTGGCCGGTGTTGATGATTTGGTGCCAGGCGCTGTCCAGGTGAATGCAGCCGTGTTGCATCTCCACCAAGCCGATGCTGAGAATGTGGTCCTGTTCTGGATCGAGTCCGGTGGTTTCCAGGTCGAGCGCGACCACGCTATGGTCGCGCCAGTCACGTTTGCGATCCGGCAGTGGTGTCGAAAGATAACCGCGCATCACGTCAGAGCCGGCGCCGGCCAGTGCTTTTTCACGTTGCTGTTGCTTACCGGGACGAAACGGCCACATCAGCCGAGTCTGCCGGTGTTGTAACGGTGTTCCAGCAATTCCTGCATTGACTGGATCACGCTGAATGCGTCCTTGAGATGCTTGCGGTCGAGTTCCGACATCTTGTTGGGTGACAGGTAGTTGTCGGCCGGCACGCCTTTGCGGATTTGCTGCGCCTGGTGGCAGATTCGCAACTCAGCAATAAAGGCCAACGCATCTTCGAGGTTCTCCGCCATTTCCTCACTCAGGGCTTTTGTCTGGCTGGCGGCGCGCAGGCGTTTGGTGGTATTGATCTCGGACAGTCCTTCGGACAGGGCCAGCAGGCGTGCGATATCGGTGATCGGTGTGATGCCGCGGTGTTTGATGTCGAAGGTTTCCTTATGTTCGCCACCGTGAATTAACACAAAGCGGCGGAAGAAGCCCAACGGCGGACGGTGCGTCAAGGCATTGGCCGCCATGTAGGCGATGAAGATGCCGGCTTTCTTTGTTTTTGCCAGCGAGTGCTGTTGCACCTGTTCGAACAGTGAACGTTTACCGTAGACGGGGCGCAAATCAAAGAAAATGCTCGACAGCATCAATGCCATGGGTTCGGGCTTGTCGATCCATTCGTCAAAATACTTTTTCCAGGTTTTCACGGGCTGGCGCCATTGCGGGTTACTTGCCATGGCATCGCCGGGGCAATAGACAAAGCCGCAGGCGTTGAGTCCGTCATTGACGCGTCTGGCCAGTTGCATGAACCAGTCTTCGTGTTCGGGGCGCAGCGCATCATCGATGATCAGGGCGTTATCCTGATCGGAATGTGATGTCTGCTCGCGCCGCGCCTGGGAACCACCGGCCACCCAGACATAGGGCAGCGGCGCCGGGCCGAGTTCGGCTTCAGCCATTTCGATCAGCCGCACGGTGATGGCGTCGGTGATGCGCGAGATCATATCGCCGATGTGCACCGAGCTGGCGTTGGCGTTGTTGAGCTGCACCTGCAGATCGGGCAGGCGCTTGCTGGCGACGACCAGATCATCGAGCGACTGCGCCTTGTGGATGTCGCTCATGATGAACGCCGGGTTGCTGCTGCTGTGCTGGGTGATATCGGTGGCGCTGAGCATGCCGATGATGTCCTTGCCATGTACCACCGGCAGGTGATGCACATTCATGCGCGTCATGGTCATGAGCGCATGCAACGCCAGCGTGCTGTCTTCGATGGTGTGCAGTTCGGTCGTCATGATTTGTGATACCGGTGTTTGCACGTCGAGTCCGGTGGCGACACAGCGACGCCGCAGGTCGCGGTCGGTGATCATGCCGGCCAGTTGATCGTTGCTGGTCAGCAGGGCCGATGACACCTGTCTTTGCGTCATCTGCTGGGCGACGGCCTGGATAGTGCTGTCGGCTGGCATTAACAGGGGCGAGTGGTTGATCAGCTGTTTGACTTCCACGGCCATGTGCGCCATGCCGCTGTCGACCGGCTGGCTGAGGCGGCTGGCCGCCTGCTTCAGGCGCTTGCTCAATGAATCGCTGAAGTGCTGGTCGAATTTCTTACTGGTTTTGCGCAGTCTGGCGAGCTGGCGGCAGGTCAACTGGTACAGCAACGTGTCTTCCAGCGTCTTGCCATGGTACTGATCGCGATCCAGCACCAGGCAGTCGGAGTAATAATCGTTTTCGGCCAGCTTGTTGATCAGGGTGTTGTCGTTGTCGCGGATCTCGATGGCGCCACTGCGGACGATATAGAGATAATCCT
>JASFVP010000096.1:0-5925 GCA_050049775.1 Chromatiales bacterium | reverse complement strand
CGAGCATCATCTTGGCGCCGATCATGGCCGGCACACCGGTGGTGTAGGACACACCCTGGGCGAAGGTTTCCTTGTAGCAGTCCTGGTGATCTTTCACGTTGTAAATGTAACGTGACACCGGCTTGCCGTCTTTTTCGCCCTTGATGATACAGCCGATATTGGTCTTGCCCTTGGTGCGCGGGCCAAGCGAGGCCGGATCCGGCAGCAGTGCCTTGAGAAACTGCAGCGGTGCGATCTGCTGGCCCTGGAATTCGATCGGTTCGATGCTGTCGAGGCCGATGTTCTGGATGACTTCCAGATGCTTGAGATAAGAGTCGCCAAACGTCATCCAGAAACGCATGCGCTGCACCGGAATGTGTTTGGTCAGCGATTCCATTTCTTCGTGATACAGCAGATACATCTTGCGTGGGCCGACTTCCGGGAAGTCGAACACGCGGGAGATTTCCATCGGACGGGTGACGACCCAGTCACCGTTTTCCCAATAGCGGCCGTTGGCGGTGACTTCGCGGATGTTGATTTCCGGATTGAAGTTGGTGGCGAACGGATAACCGTGATCGCCGGCATTGCAATCGAGAATATCGACCGTGTCGATGCGATCGAAATGATGCTTCAGCGCATAGGCGGTGAACACATTGGTGACACCCGGATCAAAGCCCGAGCCGAGCAGGGCGGTCAGGCCGGCTTCCTTGAAGCGGTCCTGATAGGCCCATTGCCATTTGTATTCGAACTTGGCTTCGTCTGGTGGCTCGTAATTGGCGGTGTCGAGATAATCGACGCCGGTTTCCAGGCAGGCGTCCATGATGGTCAGGTCCTGGTACGGCAGGGCAACGTTGATCACCATTTTGGGCTGGATTTTGTTGATCAGCTCAACCAGTTCGAGCACGTTGTCGGCATCAACCTGGGCGGTTTGCACGCGATCGCCACCGATTTCGCTGGCGATCTGATCACATTTGCTTTTGGTGCGGCTGGCCAGCCAGATTTCACTGAAGACTTCGGGCAGCTGGGCGCATTTGTGGGTGACGACACGGCCAACGCCGCCGGCGCCGATAATCAGAACTTTGCTCATTAGATGTCTCCGGGACAGCTAGAAAATACGACGAATTTTATGTGTATTGTTGCGGCTTGTCTGCAACATTTGCGCGAAAAAAAAGGACGTCAGAGACGTCCTTTTTTATCAGCCGGTTAAACGGCTCAGGCTTTGACGGTGTTGTCGTCGCTACCTGTTGGTTCGGCCGGTTTTTCTTCTGCCGTTTTTTCAGCCGGCAGGCCGGCAGCAATACGGAAAGTACGCTCGCCGATACTGAGACAGCCCAGCGGCACTACCAGCAACGTCAACACGGTGGAGACGAACACACCAAACAGCAGCGAGATCGCCATACCCTGGAAAATCGGGTCGGTCAGGATGACGGCTGAACCCAGCACCAGCGCCAGAGCGGTAATCATGATCGGCCGGGTACGAGCCTTGGCCGCGGTGATCACTGCGTCGTAGAGCGACATGCCATCACGTAACAGCACCAGCGTGAAGTCCACCAGCAGGATGGAGTTACGCACGATGATACCGGCCAGCGCGATCCAGCCAATCATTGAGGTTGCGGTGAAGTCGGCGCCGAACAACATGTGGCCGGGCACGATGCCGAGCAGCGTCAGCGGAATCGGCGCCATGATGATGGCCGGAATGATGAAGTTGCCGAACTGCCACACCACCAGCATGTAGATCGCGATCAATGCAATGGCGTAGGCGATGCCCATGTCACGGAAGGTTTCATAAGTAACCGTCCATTCACCCGACCACTCAAAGCCGGAAACGGTATCGGTGTCCGGCGGGCCGGCGTAGGTGCCGGAAATCTGCACGCCATCCGGCGTGGTGTAATCTTCCAGCAGTTCGTCGACATCAAGCTGGGCGTAAATCGGCGCAGCCAGGCGACCCTTGGCATCGCCAACGACAAACTCAACCGGACGCAGGTCCTTGTGGAAGATCATGTCGTCGCGCTGGTATTCGACAAACTTGCCGAGAGCACCCAGCGGTACTGTCTGCTGCATCATATTCATGACCGGTAGGTCGTGCAGGCTGTCGAGGTTGGCGCGTTTTGACAGCGGCACCTGCATGAGAATGTAAGTCGGTTCATGCACGCCTTTCTGTTTCAGGTCACCGACCTTGAACTCACCCATGGCCATGGCCAGATGCTTGTTAATGGAATCGATGGAAACACCGTTGAGGGCGGCTTTTTCGGTATCGATTTCAAAGCGCCAGGCGCTCATCGGGCTGCGCATCAAGGTCTGTTCCTCGCCAACGAAATCGGATGTGGCGAAGGTGTTCTTGAGGTCGCGCGCTACCTGGCGACGGGTGGCGGCATCCGGGCCGTGTACCTCGGCCACGAGGGTCTGCAGCACCGGCGGACCCGGCGGCATTTCCACAACGGTCACACCGGCGCCATCATACTGCTTGATGCCGGAAGCTTCGATCATCGGAGCGAGTTTTTCACGCACGGACTTAGCAATATCATGACTGGTACGGCTGCGTTCACTCTTGTCGGTGAGAATCACCTGGATCTGCGCCTGCCATGGGAACATGCGCAGGTAGTAGTGGCGCACCAGACCGTTAAAGTCGAACGGAATCGCGGTGCCGACGTAGGTCTGCACCGAAACGACTTCCGGTACTTCGCGGATGGTTTCGGCAAGGTCATAAGTGAAACTTGCTGTCTCGGGCAGTGCGGTGCCGGATGGCATGTCAACGACCACCTGGAACTCCGCCTTGTTGTCGAACGGCAGCATTTTGACCGTGACCGCCGTGGTGTAGAACATCAGGCAGGCAAGGAAAAACGCGGCGAACAAACCGTACAAGAACAGCTTGCCGTTGCGACGGTTGTTGTACAGCGCGCCGATGGATTTCTGGTACAGGTGTTCCAGTTTTTCATCGATTTTCTCATCGCGCTCTTCCATCTGCTTGAGCTTGCTCATGGCCGGTACGATACGCATCGCCAGCCAGGGGGCAAACACCAGTGCGGCAAACAGCGAGAACACCATGGCGACTGAACCCAAAGCCGGGATCGGCTCCATGTACGGTCCCATCATGCCGCTGACAAAACCCATCGGCAGCAACGCGGCGACCACGGTATAGGTGGCGAGAATGGTAGGGTTGCCGACTTCACGTACCGCATCCACCGATACATCGGTGTCCGGCTTGCCGTGCATGAGCCAGCGCCGGTAGATGTTTTCCACGATGACGATGGCGTTGTCGACCAAAAAGCCGATCGAGAAAATCAGTGCAAACAACGACACACGGTTGATGCTGTAACCCATGAACATGGCCAGGAACACTGTAATCACCAGTACCACCGGAATGGTCAGCAATACCACGATGGCCGGTTTGACGCCCATGGAAATCCACACCAGGAACACAACCGCTGCCGTGGCGACAGCCAGTTTGAACAACAGCGAGTTGACCTTGTCATTGGCGGTCTTGCCATAGTTGCGTGTGATCGCGACATGCACATTGTCCGGGATCAGGTAGCCCTTGATGTTGTCGATTTCAGCGAGCACGTCATTGACCACTTCCACACCGTTGGCGCCTTTTTGTTTGGCGATGGCAATGGTGACCGCCTGTGCGCCATTAACTTTTTCGCCGGAGTAGGCGGCGCCGCTGGAGAAGGAAACAATCTGCTTGGCCTCTTCAGGTCCCTTGGTGACCTCGGCTACGTCATTCAGATAGATCGGTTTGCCCTGATGGTTACCGACCACCAGCTTTTTGACCTCTTCGACCGAGCGCAGGAAAGTGCCGGTTTCCACGAATGAATACTGGCCGCTGTTTTCTGTAGATCCAACGGTCTGTTCGGTATTGAAGCCCTGGATCATTTGCGCCATCTGGCCCATGCTGAGCCCGTAGCCGCTGAGTCGCTCGGGTTTGACGTCGATCCTTACCTGGGTAGCGCGGCCGCCGGTGACAAAGGTGTTACCAGTGTTGGGTACCTGTTTGACATGCTGTTGCACACTCACCGCCAGCGTGCGCAGGGTGGCATCATCCAGTTCGTTTGACCACAGCGTCAGCGTCAGCACCGGCACGTCGTCGATTTCCTTGGGTTTCATCAGGCCGGGTTCGGCGCCGGGCGGCAGGGTGTCCTTATTGGCTTCCAGCTTGTCGCCGGTGCGCACAATCGCGGATTCCATGTCTTCGCCGACATGGTATTCCATGGTGATGATGCCCATTTCCTTGTCGCTGACCGAGTAAACGTGCTTGACGCCGGGAATCTCACTAAGCAGGCGCTCCTGTGGTCCGACCAGCAGCTTGGCGACTTCTTCGGCGCTGGCGCCGGGCATGCGGTAAAAAATGTCGATCATCGGCACGGAGATTTCCGGATCTTCCTGGCGCGGCGTGGCGTACAGGCCGTAAATACCCATCAACATCATGGCGATGAAAATCAGCGGTGACAGTGGAGAGTGGATGAAGGCTTTTGCCAGGTTACCGGCAAAACCGAGTTCCATTTCCGTGACTTGTTCTTTTTCAGTCCTCAGACTGTGTTTTTTGGAATCACTCATGGCTGGTGTCCTAAAAAATTCGTTCGGGAATCAGGGAATCACATCAGGGTATCGGAATACCCCGATGTGGCCTTTAGATCAGGAGCCGGATCGGGTATTGGCTGCCGGTTTTGCCAGGATCTTGTCGCCTGGCCTGATGCCACTGATGACCACAACATTGCCATCACCGGTTTTTTCACCAATACGCAGCAGGCGCATTTTCAGGTCACCGTTGTCGGTGACTTGGTAAACGGCCGGCAGGCTGCCACGCCAGAGAATGGCGGATTCCGGAACCACCGGGCTTTCAACGCCTTTCTTGTCCGGATCGGGAATCAGCACTTCCGCATACATACCGGAACGCGCGTTGCTGGCACCCTCGAAGTTGAATTTCACGGTAGTGGTGTGACCGGCGGCGTCAGCGGACGGGTAGATGCGATCCACGACGACGTTGATCAGCTGGTCAGAACCGTCCAGGCGGGCGTGCATGCGGGCGCCTTCACGCAGCATGCTGAGCAGATTGGTCGGTACTTCAACGCGCACTTGCAACGCGGTGACATCCGCAAAAGTGACCAGCGGCATCCCGGGCTGCACGATGTCGCCTTCTTCAACCATCTTTTTCAGGATCACGCCATCAAATGGTGCATAGCTGACGGCATTTTTGATCGACTCATCGAGTTCGCGTATGCCGGCCTTGGCCTGTTCAACCTGATTCAGGGCCGTTTGAACACCCACGTTGTATTGGTAAAGGTTCGAATGACGTTCGTAACCCGGGTTGCCTTCACCGGTGAATGAGCGCATCGGGTCGGTGAACATGCTGAACATGCTTGGTGCGCCACCCATCTGCGAGTTGGCCTGTGAGTTCGGAGACAGCACCTCGCGGTTATATTGCACCATCGCGTTGCGATAACCGGCTTCGGCACTGCTCAGCTGGGTCAAGGCCTGTTGTCTTTTGGCCAGCAGGGCCGCGGTGTCAAGCGCCACCAGGCGGTCGCCTTTTTTGAAGACATCACCTTCCTGGCCGGCAATGAACTCGACGTCACCCGGCATCTGGGCGGATAAATTGACCGTCTTGAATGGCAATACGGTACCGCCAAGCACAATGGTGCTGCCGATGCTGGAAGTTTTCACAGTAATGGTTGCAGGAGCCGCTTCCTGTGCAGCTGTGGCTGATTGATCTTCCGCCCCGACTTGCTGGCTGAAAAAAGTCACGCCAGTCAATGTGGTACCAGCCAGCAATATTGTTGTAACGAGGATCTTGTTCATGTTCGAGATACTCCTGAGTCGCTTCTAGCTGCGCAAATATGATATTTCTGCAAATATATCATTAAATATTAATATAGTATAGGTTTTTCTTATCATGTCATAACTAACAGTTGTTTTTATGGTGTGGTAAGGGATTAATATAGCCTATAG
>JASFVP010000103.1:0-3327 GCA_050049775.1 Chromatiales bacterium | reverse complement strand
GCTTGGTATCACCCCCTGTTTTGAACCGTTGCGGCTGGTGCCTGAAGCCATCGGCGCCTCCGTGCAGGAATTCAGCCTGACACCGCAACAGGATGGCTGGCAGCTCGACCTGCAGGCTTTTCTGGACCGCATCACGGCAAAGACAAAACTGGTGGTGATCAACTTCCCGCACAATCCGACCGGTGCGCATATTACCGAAGATATGCTGCAAGCCATTATCGAACAATGCCGGCGGCACGATTGCTGGTTGTTTGCTGACGAGGTGTTTCGCGGCCTGGAATACTCGCCCGAAGAGCAGCTGCCACCGGTAGCGGCCAGCTATGAAAAAGGCATCAGCCTGGGTGTCATGTCCAAAGCCTATGGACTGGGTGGTGTGCGTATTGGCTGGCTGGCTTGCCAGGATAAACAGTTGTTGCAGCGGACCATGCAGATCAAACGTTATCTGTCGATCTGTAACGGCCGCACGGATGAATGGCTGGCCACGATTGCCTTGCAGCATGCCAATACACTGCTGCAGCGCAATAACAGCCTGATTCAGCAAAATATGACTCTGCTGAAGCAGTCCTTGCCGCAGCTTGAAGACTCGCTACAGTGGATTGAGCCGAAAGCCGGCTGTGTGGCGTTTCCGCGTTTGCTGGCGGTAGAGGCAGCAGATGACATTGCCGATTGTTTGCTGCAGCAGCACGGAGTGATGATCGTACCGGGCCGTTGTTTTGCCCGGCAGGGGCTGAGTGCACATTTTCGCATCGGTTTCGGTTTGCCGAATTTCAGTGAAGCATTCAGGTATTTTGCAGCGCTGTTGAGCGCCAGCTGATCGAGCTTTAAGTCTGTCCGGAATTGACGACTTCGATTGGCATTTCCACCCAGAAGGTAGAGCCGACGCCTTCTTCGCTTTCGTAGCCTATGTGACCCTGCATCATTTCAACCAGCTGTTTGACGATGGTCAGTCCCAGGCCGGTGCCTTCGATGATGGAGTTTTCATGGCCCAGGCGTTCATAGGTCTGGAACAGCTTTTTCTGGTTTTCCTTCGAGATGCCTAGCCCGGTATCGCTGATACTGAAACGTATACGATTCTGTCCTGAAAGATAACAGCTGATCGTGGCGTTTCCGCCTGGACGGTTGTATTTGCAGGCGTTGCTGAGCAGGTTAAGCAATACCTGCTTGAGGCGGAAATGATCTGCCCATACGGTCTGGTCATGGGCCGGCATTTCACCCTGATGCAAGTCGATGTGGTATTTCTGCTGTAATGGCCCGATGAGCTGCATGCATTCGGCGATCAGCTTGTGGCAGTTGACGTGCCCGGCATGCAGTTCGATTCGGTGCGCCTCGATCCTGGCGAGATCCAGCAGGCCATCGATGAGCTTCAACAGGTGCTGGCCGCCGCGATAGATTTCATTGACGCTGTCCTTGTATTGCTGCAGTAGCTCCGGTTCGGTTTGCAGGATCTGGGCAAAGCCGAGAATTGCATTCAGTGGCGTGCGCAGCTCATGGCTCATGTTCGATAAAAACCGGCTTTTCGCCTGGTTGGCAATTTCCGCCTGCTGTTTGGCGATGATGAGTTCATTGGATAAGTTGATCGAATGCGAGATGGTATTCCGGTACAGATAACCGCCTGCGGTTAATGCCAGGGTATAAAGTATCAGCATGCCTGCCATGGTGCTGTAACCATCCTGCGGTTGCGCGAAGAACCAGCTGATCAGGGGAATCAACAACGCCATGATATAGGACAGGTAGACGGACAACACGGTGCCGAGCGTGGCGATTGCGCCTGCTGACAGGCCGCCGATGACAAAGGTGATCAGGTAGGGCGTCTGGATACTTTCAAACGGTGCGAACGCCCAGATCAACAGCCCCCATACCAGGGCGTTCAGGGTGGAGTGCACCAGGAAAGAAAAATACCAGCCGCCGATCTGGTCATCGTGAACCGGTTGCCGGTTGAAACGATAGGCGGCATAGGCGCGTAATGTGACCAGCAGGGTGTTGATGCCAAACCACAGGACCAGTCTGGTCGTGGTCGTGCTGTCCTTGAGCAGCCAGATAGTCAGCAGGGCGAGACAGAAATTGACGACCAAGCCGGTTTTGATGCCGGTGTACAGTATGCGTACGCGCTCGGCTGACGGGTTTATTGGGCGGTCTGGAATGGCTTCCTCATTTGCGTTGTGGCCTGTTCCCTGGAGTTTGGTAACCATAACCGGATACTGGATTCCTTATCAGTCAGGCGTCAGCCATTCTGTTTCATGTGACCCACGATTTTTTCGATTTGTTCGGCCAGTTCAAAATCATGCTGCGTCAGGCTATTGCTTTCATGGGTGATCAGGTAAATCCTGACACTGTTGTAAATGTTGCACCATTCGGGGTGGTGGTTGAGTTTTTCGGCGGCGATGGCGACCTGCGACATGAAACCGAATGCCGTGACAAAGTCCGCAAAGCGGAAAGTCTTGTGAAGCTTGCCTGAAGTCAGTTGCCAGGGCGAAGGCAGGTTATTGTTGAGCGTGGCCAGTTGCTGTTTGATGTCAATTTGAGGGGCATCGCGCATTTCTGTTGTTCCGATTCTGGTGGCTGACGCCATTATCTGTCACACAGCGGTGCTGGTCGGGCAATGCCATAACCTTGCAGGTAATCCACACCGATTTCAACCAGCGCCTGTTTGATCTGGTCGTTTTCGACATATTCGGCAATGGTTTTCAGGCCCATGACCTGGCCGATTTCATTGATGGAAACCACCATGGCGCGATTGATCGGGTCATCGAGCATGTCCTTGATGAAGCTGCCATCGATCTTGAGATAGTCCACCGGCATATTTTTCAGGTAGGCGAATGACGACATGCCCGCGCCGAAATCATCCAGTGCAAATTGACATCCCAGTTGTTTGACATCGCGCATGAAATGAATGGCCTGCTCAAGACTGTTGATGGCGGCGGTTTCGGTCACTTCAAAACAGATTTTCTGGGGGCTGACTTTTTTCCGGGTGAATTCGTTCTGGATAAAGTCCAGCATGCTTTCGTCACCCAGTGAGTGGCCAGACAGGTTGATCGAGCACAGGTGAATTTCCTCGGCTTTAGCCGGATTGTTATGCAGCCATTGTAATGTGGTGCTGATTACCCAGCGGTCAATGGTGGGCATCATGTCGAATTTTTCGGCGATCGGGATGAAGGTATCCGGCGGGATATTTTTGCCATCCGGACCCAGCATGCGCAGCAGGATTTCAAAATGTCGGCCGTCTTCCATGCCATTCCGGGTTGGCTGGATGGTCTGGAAATGCAGCCGCATGCGGTCTTCTTCAATGGCTGACTGGATGTTGCTGATCCACTCGATCTGTTGCGTGCG
>JASFVP010000009.1:0-81198 GCA_050049775.1 Chromatiales bacterium | reverse complement strand
ACTTCATCGCCGTTGCCGTTCTGCACATAGATCTGGTTGCGGCCTTTTTCCTTGGCGACATAACATGCGGAATGTGCGGCATTGAGGACGTTATCGACACTGTGGTTCTCATGAGTCAGCTGTGTGATGCCAATACTGACCGTGATCGGCAGTTTCTTGTTCAGCCAGGTGAATTCGAAATCTTCCACGGCCTTGCAGATTTTCCTACACAGCGCTTCGGCCTGTGCCAGCGAGCAGTCATGCAGATACAAACCGAATTCATCGGCGGTCAGTCGCGACAGGATGTCGGTCTTTCGAATCTGGCTAAGGATCAGTCCCGAGAACAATTGCAGTGTGGCGTCGCCGGCCAGATAGCCATAGCTGTCATTGATGATCATGAAGCGGTCGATATCAAGATAACAAAGAACACTCTGGTAACCGCCCAGTGCGGCTTCCTCGAATGCCATCGACAAGCGCTGTTTAAAGGTGGTGCGGTTATACAGGCCGGTCAGCGTGTCATGCGTGGACAGGAAATCCATTTTCTTGTTCAGTTCATAACGCTCACTGATGTCACGAAAAACGGTGACGACACCGCTGATGACGCCGTATTCCCTTATCGGGTAGGCAGAGTATTCCACCGGGAAGGCTCGGCCATCCTTGTGCCAGAAAAACTCATCGGCGATTTCGATCGGCGCTCCGGTCAGGAACGCCTTGTAGATGGGACAATCTTCAGCGTCATAGCGTGTGCCGTCAGCGTGGCTGTGGTGGGTCAATTCATGCATACGCCGACCAATGACTTCTTCCTGGGTCAGGCCGAGCATGTCGAGCGCTGCCTGGTTAATAAATGTGCAGGCTCCTGTGGTATCTGCGCCAAAAATGCCTTCACCGGTGGATTCCAGCAACAGACGTAACTGGTTTTGTACTTTTTTGTTCTGCTCCGAAGTGCTTAGCAGTTGCTCGTGCATTTCCTGGCGCTGCTGATCGCGTTGGAAACTGCCGATGCCAAAGCCGATTTCACTGGTCATTTCCTCGAATAACACCACGGCTTCTGCGTCGAAAAAGCCGCTGGTGCTTTTCAGTACCGTGAACACGCCGACAACGTCGCCTTCAATGAAGCAGGGGAAGCTGGCAACCGCGGCGATATTGAGCTGGGCGATTTCGTTGTACCAGTTAATCTTGTCCTGCAATACAGTCACGTCATTGGCCACAACGGTGCGTTTCTCCCTGGCAGCGATGGCGACTGTGCCTTCATTACGGTATTCATCGGCCAGCAGGGAAAACTGCATGCGCAGCAGTTGATTGGCCAGTTTGCCGGCGGATGCAACCGGATTGAGCTGTTTGCCGTCAGCGGACATCATTGTCACCATGGCGGAATCCATGCCGGCAAAATCCACTGCAATGTGGCAGATGTTTTTATACAGCTGCTCCGGCGAGGTCATACGCACAATGGCCTTGTTGGTCTCGGAAATGGCGGAGAACAGGGATTTGTTAATTCTCAGCAATTGTTCCCTGTCGTTGATGCGCGCTACCATGTCGTCAAAGGCGCTGGCGACGTCGGCCAGCTCATCATCGCCGCCCGTGTCGATGACAATATCCTTGGCACCACCGGAGAATTCCAGCAAGGCATTTTTCAGGCTGGTGATGCGATTGAGTATCGATTGCTGAAATAGCCACCACAGCAGCATGAAGGCCGCTATAAAGCTGGCCGCATGGCTGATGGCATTGTGATAAAAATGTTCAGATACGCGTTGGTCAATGGCTTTGGCGGGTAATTTGATGCTCATCAGGCCACGCAATTCGCCCAGCTGATAACCAAAAGCGTTGCTGTATTGTGCCTTGATGCTTGCCGGTGCTTCTTCCGCTGAGCCATGGCATTGCAGGCAGTGTTCGGTAATCCAGATTGGCTGGGCAAAGTGATAAAAGGCTTCGCCGTTCTTGTTGGTGTATGGCGTCAGTCGCTCTACTTGTCCCGGGTTATTGCGGAAAAACTCAATGGCCTTTATTTCGATTTCGTCAGCTGCGTTGGCCGGGTTTCTGGGTTGGTCGGAAACGTTATTGAATTGCAGGCCACTATCGACCCATTTCTGGAAATTGGCTGAGATGCGGCTGAGTGAATGTGCGGGTAAGAAATTCAGGGTTGTTTCATTGATCGGCACATCGTGTTCCAGGAAAACCTTTTGGTAGACTTCGCGCACGGACATGAGCATGCCACGCACGATCCGGGCTTCCCTGCGGATGTCGTCAATTACGTCGGCCCTGACTTGTTGATGTCCCTGATACTGCTCAAATGAAAAATGACCCAGGAAAATGATGGCAGTCAGTCCGAAAACCTTTGTTTGCAGTTTCATATACCAAAGCGTTTTCTTTTTGTTGTACCAATGACTTAGCGGCTGAGGCAGGTGAATCTTGAATGGGGCGCCAGATAACCTTGCGGCTTGGAAGGTTATTGGTGTGGGGGCTCAAAAAGCGCTGATCAAAAATACACCAGCCAGCATGAGGCCAGCGGCAAACAGGTGCATGGACAGGTGTTTTTCGTGAAACAGCCAGGCGCCGTAGAGAATGCCAAACAGCAGGCTGAGGCGTTTTACCGAAATCATGTAGGCTACTTCGGTCAGGCTCAGCGCCAGGAAGTGGGCAAAGACCATAATCGCCATAAACAATGCCACCACCAGGCTGGCCCGCCAGTGCTGGCGAATTGGCTGCAGGCTGCCTCTGCCGAATAACAGCAATGCGACCATGCCGATGGTGCCGAAATAGAATGCGCCAAACTGCAAGGGAGCAATGCCGGTCATGGCGGACTTGCTGCCGACGGCGGAAATGCTGTAAATCAATGCTGCCGTCAGCATCAATCTGGAGCCTCTATTCCTGGCAATTGCACGTAGCGGGTCCAGTGCACGACGAGCAGTATGCTGACGGTTTTCCGGAATATTCAGCAGCCAGGCTCCGATGATAATCAGCAGCATGCCGGACAGGCCATACAGACTGATGTGTTCATCCAGTATCAACCAGGCATTGATGGCTGCAAAGGCCGGTGTGAATGCCAGATACGGCAGCGTCAACGACAAGGGGTAATCACGTATCGCTGTGACGTACAGCAGCATGGCCGTGATTTCCAATGGCACCAGCAGCAACATCCACAGCCAGAAATTTGCAGTCAGTGCCGGCCATGGCAAGGTCAGGCCGATTGGCAGCATCAGAAGTCCGGCGAGACCCAGGCGAACCACGATCAGAGAGCGCACATCAATCTGCGAAAGATACTTTTTTACCACGGCATCTGACGATGCCAGCATGAAAGCGCAGAGCAGGGTGATGGGCAGCCAATGCATGAAGTAATTTATAACGCTGGCGGAAAGCTGATTACAGGATATCAGCTGGATTTGTTAAGGCAATGCGATATCCAGATCGGCTGGTATATGAGCAAGGCAAAAAAAAGCCCGGTTTCCCGGGCTTATAGTGAGTTTTGTATCTACTGCTTTTGTTCAGGAAAACAGCTTCTTGCGAGTGATGAATCCAATTCCACCCAGCATCAGCAGAGCCGGAGCTGGTACCGGCACGCCAGGTGGAGGCGGCGGCGGTGGGGTACCGTATTTGCCACCAACCATTTTCAGTTTGCCGTAATCCGGATAGCCCGCGTAGCTGCCGCCATCCAGTGAGGTATTGTACATACCGACCAGCCAGTAGCGGGAGGCGATATTGTTGTCAGGGTTAGCGTCGTTGTTAAAGTTGACAACACTGGTACCCGGGTTAACTGCTGTATGGACATAATCCCAATCGCCTGTTCCTGCGACCAGGCTCTCCCAGGTTGAGCCGATAATATTGACATTAGTATTTGCGCCGCCATTATTGGCAGTATAAGCCGCGATGGACATATCGCTGTCGCCCGAGTACCAGCCAAGCTGTACCTGATTGAGCGTCATGAGATTGCCAGCTCCGAAGTCAAGCAAGACCATTTCAAATTCGCCACTTTCGTTGTCAATGGCGTGTTCAGGGGAGCCACTGGAATCAGAGTACACCCCGAGTCCGCTACCACTGTAATCAGTCACCCAGCCCGCCTGAATGGTGTCTGGAGCAGCGTTGGCGAATACGGCGCTGACATCGACGGTGTCGGTGCCGGATTGGTAGGTACGTTTTGAATCCCAGGAATCGCAGTTGCTGTTGTTACTGCAGTAAATGGCATTGCTATCGGAACTAAAGTAAAAATTTGTTGCGGCCTGGCTTGCCATTGGCATGAACAGTATTCCGCCAAGCAGGGGCAACAACAGTTGTTTGTTAATCCAGCTTTTTCTTTTCATGGTCATAATCCAACAAAACTTAATAAACGGATAAATATCTTCTGCCCTTCGTGTATGCAGGTATCGGGCCAAAAGCTAAGCTATTGCTTGTTGGGTATTAAAAATATCATATTTAAACAATAACTTAGTTGCATGATTTCGTATCTGTGCAGCATGTTTGTGTGAATTCAATCACGTTTCAGGGGCGATGACTGTAAAAAAAGCTGACGTTTTGCAGGCCTTTAATTCAGGGCGTCGATTGTCGTAAGACATCAATTGGAAAGCAATTTTTGCAGTTTTACGGCCTCATCTCGCTCGGTAAATGGTTGTCTGCTATTCAGCGCGGATTCCAATTGTTGCAACGCCTGCCGGTTTTTGTCGGAGCGATGCAGGGCTACCGCTAGATGGTAGCGGATTACAGGAGAATCGGCATTTCTCAGACTGGCCTCGCGCAAGCGGGTCAAACCTTCCTGAAGGCTGCCTGATTGCACGAGCAGCCAGCCTAGAGTATCCAGAATATCAGCGTTTTCTGGCAGGATTGAGAAAGCTTTTTGAGCCAGTTGCAGGGCCTTGTTGTTCCCGGTTTCGGCGTAAAGATTGGCCAGGTTATTGAGTAATAGCGGATCATCGGGTGTGATCTGGACGGCTTGTTCGTATAGCGATTGCGCCTTTGCATGTTGTTGTTTTGAATGATAAACCTGTGCCAGCACAACAGTGGTTCGAAGTGCTTCCGGATGTTTCACGTACCAGTTTTCCAGTAGTTGTAATGCCTTCTTTTCCTGCTGATTCGCCCATTGTGCCTGGAACAGATGGATGGCGGTAGATTCCCGGTCGCTTATTTCCAGGGCCTGGCGAAAGTAATTGGCTGCATCCTGTTGGCGGTTTTGTTCCCTGGCCAGAAAGCCTGCCAATAATTTGCCTGAATCCTGTTTAGGATAAAGACGGTTGATTTTGTCGATCAGGTCTGCGGCGTCCTTATGGCGGCCGGTGGCGATCTGCAAGTCCGCCAGGGCAACCAGGAAAATCAGGTTTTCCGGTTCCTGCGTCAAAGCCTGTTGCAAAGCCCAGCGCGCATCATCGCTGGCGTTGGCGGCGATTTGCAGTCGGGCAACTTGGTAAAGTTTTTCCGGACTCGAAGAAGCCAGTCTTGATGCCTGTTGCAGGATAGGCTGGGCATTTTCCTTGTCTCCTTGCAGCAGATAAACTGTCGCAAGCTTTTGCAGTACATGGAAATTTTCCGGTAAATCGGATTTCAGGCGCAACGCTCTTGCCAATGCCTCACTAATTTGTTTTTCACTGATATGGGCATCGATAAGTGCAAAGCTGACATTCAATTGCTTTGGATTTTTTTTGAACACTTCCTCCATGCGACGAATGGCAGATCTTGTATCACCCCGCTTCATGTCGACTTTCGCAAGTTCGTAGAGCAACTGAGGATTTTCCGGTTCCAGCTTGAGCAACTTGTCCAGTGACTGCCGGGCTTTTTCATATTTGCCCTGTAGCGTATCCACCTGTGCCAGGTTGATGATGGCCGGACGGTAATCCGGAGCGGCGGCCAGGGCTTTTTCGTACCATTGTCTTGCTTCATTCATTTTTCCCTGCTTGCGAAAGCTGGATGCGTGAATGTTCAACAAAATAGAACTGGCAGGATTGTGCTTGAGGGCCTGTTCAGTAATTTCCTGGGCGCGCTGCGGATTGTTTAACGCGATGTATACGGAGGCTAATGTGGCAGCGATGTTTTCTGTATCGGGCCTGTTTTTAAAGGATTTTTCCAACTCGACAGCGGATGCTTTCAAGTC
The DNA here is from genome assembly GCA_050049775.1 of Chromatiales bacterium. Classification (GTDB taxonomy): domain Bacteria; phylum Pseudomonadota; class Gammaproteobacteria; order Chromatiales; family Chromatiaceae; genus JABDQZ01. The sequence goes on along the minus strand of JASFVP010000009.1, from coordinate 75,149 downwards.
GTTGGCGGCAAGGTGGCCAGCGCCGATTTTGGTTGATAACTCATAGCCGGCAGGTGCCTTTGCAGCGGCATCTTCGTAGCTTTGAAATGCTTTGGAATATTGTTGTGCCTTGACGTAGCTGTCACCCAGCAAGGTATGCAACTCGTAAGAATCGGGGTTATTGATAATAGCGGATTCCAGCAGTCGGATCGCCTTGATGGGCTGGTTGATGTCCAGTAACGAGTTGGCCAGCAGCTTGATCGCCACCTCGTTTCGTGGCTCATGTTTGAGGTAACGTGTCAGGTACTGATATGACTGGTCAGTTTGCTGATTGGCATAGGTGATCATGCCTGCCAGCAACAAATAAGGTGGGTTGTTTTCGAGTGCAATCTGGTCAAGGCTGTCCAGGATAGTGGATGCATGACGCATTTCCGCTTTCGCACCCTCAGCGTCACCGGTTTTTTCCAGTGCTACCGCCAACAGGTAACTGACCTGGGGATTCCAGTTACTTTCCTCACGTAGAGCCTGTAACTGCGGCAATGCCCCGGCAAAATCTCTCCGATCCATCAGAACCAGAGCACGTGACAAGCGTGCTCGGTAATACTTGGGTTTTAGAGACAGGGCTGTGTCGAAATGTTTGATGGCCTGGTCGAATTTACCCGTGACGTATGCCAGCTCACCTTTATACAGCCAGGCTTCGGGCAGTTCGCCGTCCAGCAGCAAGGCTTGATCCAGTTGATTGGTAACTGTTGCGAAATCTTGTTTTTTCAAGGCGAGTGCTGCCAGGCCTACATGTGTCAGTGCTACATTTGGGTTGGCTTGAATGGATTGCTGGAGTATTTTTTCTGCTTCCTGCAGGCGGCTCATTTCCAGAAGGGCCCGGCCTTTTTCAAACAGTAATTGCGCGCTGAGTGTTTTTGAACCGAACCCGGTTTCGATCTGTTTCACGACAGATTGATATTTCTGTTGTTGATTTAACGCTTTCGCTAGGGGCAACATGTAGACACTCGGATCGGCGCCCATTTTTTTTGCCAGCAGGATTTCTTTTTCGGCTTCCGGCGCATTACCACTTTTCAGGTGGGTTTCACCCAGCAGCATGCGCGCCGGTAGATTGTTAGGGTCGAGCTGTAGTGCGTTTTTCAGTTCAATCAGCGCTTCCTTGGTTTTAGCTTCGGCCAGCAGGCTTTGTGCATGTTCATAAAATTCCGCAGCTTCTTCGGTCGGGCCGGCCTGACTCGCCCCAACAATCAGGATGGACAGCAGGGCAATCAGTAGGGTTTTCTTTTTCATAGAAATAGCCAGTATCGAATTGCAAATGATTGCCAAGTATAACGTCCCACCAGCGAAAATCTGAAATGGCTCAGCTGACCTGGGCGGCTGCATGGCGCAACACCTCGACGTCCGCTCCGGGCAGGTGCGCATGCTCGGCAATGTGGCGGCGCCAGTGTTTGGCGCCCGGCCGACCATGAAACAGGCCAAGCAGGTGGCGACTCATGTATTTGAGTGGTGTGCCGGCCGCAAGTTCGCATTCGACATAGGGCAGGAATTGTTCCAGCACTTCGTGAGGATCACTGGCCGGGTCTGGTGCGTTAAAAAACAGTGAATCTGCCTGTGCCAGGAGCCAGGGATCGTGGTAGATCGCCCGGCCCATCATGATGCCATCGACGTGCTTCAATTGATCCTGTGCCTGTTGCAATGTGGTGATACCGCCATTGATGATGATTTCCAGTTCCGGGTGGTCCTGCTTGAGTTGGTAGACCGCATCGTAACGTAGTGGCGGGATTTCGCGGTTCTGTTTGGGACTGAGTCCATCCAGCCAGGCTTTACGGGCGTGCACAATGAAGGTTTTGCAGCCGGATTGTTTGACGGTGTCGACAAAACTCAGCAACTGCTCATAGCTGTCATCCCGGTCAATCCCAATGCGGTGCTTGATGGTCACCGGGATATTGACCGCCTGTTGCATCGTAGTCAGGCAATCCGCCACCAACTGGGGTTCGGCCATGAGACAGGCGCCGAAGCGGCCGTTTTGCACGCGATCGGACGGGCAGCCGACATTCAGATTGATTTCATCGTAACCAGCATCCTCAGCCATTTTGCTGCACTCAGCCAGTTCCAGCGGCTGGCTGCCGCCAAGCTGTATGGCGACCGGGTGCTCTGCCTGATCGTATTGCAGATAGCGTTGGCGGTCGCCGTGCAGTAATGCGCCGGTTGTGACCATTTCGGTGTACAGCAATGTGTGTTTACTGATCAGGCGCAGGAAATAACGGCAATGCCGGTCGGTCCAGTCGAGCATCGGGGCGACAGAAAAAATTCGATCGATCATCGTAGAAAGTGTCTGGCAGGGAAATTGAAGTTTATCCTGTTCCGGCAGTGCGGCCAAACAAGGCGGGTTCAGGCAGAAAAGAGGTGCTTCAGCTTTGCAGACTTTGGTCGTCCACCTGATCAACGCGGACGCGATCCGACAAATCGATGATGCTGACCAGAATCAGCTTGCGGCCCTGGTCTGTGTACGGGTTCAGGCCGACTTCCACCGGAAAGCTGGTCCCCTGTTTCTTCACCGCCTGCAATTCCCGGCTTTCACCCATTTTTCGCGCTTGTGGCGCACGCATGTATTGTTTGCGCAACTGGACATGTTTGTCCTGCAAACGGTCTGGCAGCAGTTTATCCACCAGCATGCCGTTGAGTTCGCTACTGTTATAGCCAAGCATCTGCTCGGCGGCGGGATTGGACAGTTCGATTTGTCCTTCTTCGTTGACGACCAGCTGGCCTATGCTGCTGGCGGCAACCAGGCGCTGAAAGCGTTCTTCGAGTTCTTTCATGCGCGCCATATTGGCGGCGCGCGCCATGGCATAGGCGGCATTGAGTTCGGCACGCTGTGCGCGTACATGGCCGTTGAGATAAAAAAACAGGGAAAGGCCGTAAATTGCCAGGATCAGCACAATGCCAAGTGAAACCAGTATGCGAATCTCACGGCGCAGTTCCAGCAACACACTCAATGGCCGGTGTGCCACCAGGGTCAGTGAAAAGTCATTCGACACCAGTTTATCGAAACTCGCCAGGCGTTGAGGGAATACACTGGTCAGCTTGCTGAAGCTGTTTGCCGACGACAGTGTCTTCCAGGTCCATAAACCCTCGCTGGTCTGCAGGCTGCCGGAGTTGCGTGTGGAAACCTGTTGCCAGATTTTTGGATGTGACAGGGAAAACTGCATGCTTTTGTCCGCTGCATCAGAGGCGGAGGCATTCTCAAGCTGGCTGTTGACGAGGAAGCCTTCCTGGTTCAGCAACAGATAATCGGCTTCCACGCCGGATTGCCTGGCGTTACGAATAACATCGAACAGATAATTCATCGAAATGTTGATGATCAGAATGCCCCGGCGTGTATGTGTGCTGTCCTCCACGGGCGTGGCGATGCGTAACATCGGCCTGGGCGGCATTTCGATCTGCCCATGTTCGACATTCAGGTCGATGCGTGAGACATACAATTCACCCGGCAGCAGGGTATTGGCCGCCTTGAAATAATAGCGTTTGCTTTTATCCTGCAGGTCCTGCAGCGCAACGATATAGGCCTTATCCTGATCGCGTGTGATACGTGCCTTTTCCATGCCGTTTTCATCGAGCCAGCGTATTTGCTGATAATGCGGGTTGCGTAAAGCCAATGTCAGAAACGACTGCTCAAGCATTTTTTTGGCTTGCGGGCTGGCCGGGTCCAGTGCCTGGCGGGTGACCGGTTCAACCGCAAGAGCACGCAGATGGTTCAGAGAGACGGAGATTTCAGCGCCGATAAAGCCACTGGTGCGATGTAATCTGGAGCTGTCATGATCGAGCAGTTCCTCGATGCGGGATTCCGTGCGCAGTTCGATGAATGAGAAACCAATCACCAGAACCAGCGCTGCAACCGGCAGGAAAAGCGTCAGGAACATGGAGGTGGGGAAGGGTACACTCCTGCTGCTGTCGACTGATTCAACCTGTGGCATTCAATCCCGCCTTGCCGGATAGCTCGGAAAGTATTTCATATTAGCCTGCCGGTCTGCTTTCTACGAGGGCTGGTTCTTATCTGTAATGGTCAGCATACACATACCGGTTCGGTGTTATTCACCCTGACATATCAGGGTTTTGCCATTGGTAGATGTGGTGTCACTGTCATGCCGGATAGACGCCGGGTGATGACGTCGGCGCGAAGTAGATGGTAGATTTCTTTGTCGGTGAATTTTTTTGCCATGATTCTCGATTGTCTTGAATACTTCACGGTGTTGGCGCTGTTTGTGTTGGCATTCTGGCGGTATTAATGACACTGAGGTCATACAAGTGAAAATTGAACTGATAAATATCAGGCCCGCCTCTTGGAATCTGTGCTCAAGGTCGACAGAATACAAAGATAAATTTCAGGCACATAACAAGCAGTAGTCAATACAAGGATAAGCATATGGTAATTAAAGCAGTGACAGATTTTCTTCGTTTGGAGGCAGCCGGCGGTATCCTGCTGTTAATTGCGGCAGTGCTGGCCATGGTGGCGGAAAACTCAGCCGCAAAAAGTCTCTACGATGCCTTGCTTGAGATTCCGGTGGCAATCCGCTTTGCTGAATTTGAAATCGCAAAACCCTTGCTGTTGTGGATCAACGATGGCCTGATGGCGATTTTCTTTTTCCTGATCGGCTTGGAGGTCAAGCGCGAAATTCTCGATGGCGAGTTGTCAGAGGCCTCGCGAGTCGTTCTGCCGGTGATCGCCGCTGTTGGGGGCATGGCCATGCCGGCGATTATTTATGTTCTGGTCAACTGGCCGGACCAGACTGCGCTCAAGGGCTGGGCGATTCCGTCGGCAACCGATATCGCTTTTGCGCTCGGTGTACTGGCGCTGCTTGGCAGCCGGGTGCCCAATACGTTGAAGCTGTTCCTCATGACATTGGCCATTGTCGATGACTTGGGTGCGATTATCATTATTGCTGCGTTTTACACATCGGATCTGTCAGTCACTTCACTGGCGACCGCGGGTGTGGGACTGGCGGTGTTATTCCTGCTCAACCGTAAGGGGGTATTAAGCCTGGCGCCTTACTTGCTGGTGGGGGTTGTGGTGTGGGCCGCGGTGCTTAAGTCGGGCGTGCATGCCACCCTGGCTGGTGTGCTGATTGCGATGTTCATCCCGTTCAAAAAAGAACCCGGTGAAGACAAAACCCAGTTGGAAAAGCTCGAGCACGATCTGCATCCGGCGGTGGTGTATGGCATTCTGCCACTGTTTGCGTTCACCAATACCGGCATTTCATTTGATGGCATCAGCGCCGACTCCCTGTTGCATCCGGTACCGCTTGGCATTGCGGTCGGCCTGTTTGTAGGCAACCAGATCGGCGTGTTCGGTTTTTCCTGGCTGGCGATACGTCTGGGTGTGGCCCGTTTACCGCAGGGTGTGGGCTGGGTGCAGTTGTATGGCGTGTCCATGTTGTGTGGCATCGGCTTCACCATGAGTCTGTTCATCAGCTCGCTGGCTTTCGAGCAGGGTGGCCATGGGATCGCAGTGGATGACCGGCTTGGCATCCTGGCGGGTTCGGTGATTTCTGCGGTGCTGGGTTACCTGGTGTTGCGTTTTAGTGCACCGCAGACCGATCGGTAGCTGACGCCCGTATGGAAAAGCGTATCCATATCGGCGTTAGCAGCTGTCTGCTGGGACAGCATGTGCGTTTTGACGGTGGTCACAAACACAGTCAGTACGTTACCCAGATCCTGGGGGAATATTTTGATTTTGTGCCTTATTGCCCGGAAATGACGATTGGTCTGGGTGCGCCACGTACCACCCTCCAGCTGGTCAGTCGTGGAGGCGAAGCCCGCTTGCTCAACAGCATGGACCACGGCATCGATCATACTGAAGCCATGCGCGCAGCGGCGCTGCAGCAATGCCGGCAACTGACGGGAATCTCTGCTTATATCCTGAAAAGCAAGTCACCCAGTTGTGGTATGGAACGGGTGAACCTGTACAACGAGAGCGACATGCCGGCAAAAATCGGGGTCGGCCTGTTTGCACAGGCGTTGATGGAACAGTATCCCGATCTGCCGGTTGAAGAAGAAGGTCGTCTCAATGATGCGCATTTGCGGGAAAATTTCATTGAGCGCGTGTTTGCCTATTTTCGCTGGCAGCAGATGCTAGAGGCCGGCCTGACGGTACCGGCGCTGCTCGAGTATCACCGCGGCCACAAGTTTACCTTGCTGGCGCATGACGAGGTCAGCTATCGGCAGCTCGGCCCGCTGGTCGCGTCGGCTACCGCTGACAACCTGCAGCAGATCGCCAGCGAATACATCGCTACCTTCATGCAAGCCATGAAGCAACATGCGACGCGCAAACGGCATATGAATGTATTGCAGCACATCATGGGATTTCTGAAAAACGATTTGACTACAGACGACAAGCAGGAACTGCTGGAATTGCTCGATAAATACCGTAATGGCCTGGTGCCGCTGGTCGTGCCGATCACTTTGCTCAAGTATCACTTGCGCAAGCATCCGCAGGATTACATCGAACAGCAATACTACCTCGAGCCATATCCGGAAGAACTGATGCTGCGTAATTATGTCTGACTGCTCCGATACTCCATCAAGGTGAGGAAGTCGGTTCTATGCGCCCTGGGTGAAGTGCTAACATTATACATAATTCCAGGACTTCGAGCGGTGCCATGACAAGCCCATTCCATATGCAGACTCTCGGCTGGCGTGAATGGCTGGCGTTGCCGGAACTTGGCATTGATATCATCAAGGCCAAGGTGGACACCGGCGCCAGAACATCGGCGCTGCATGCGTTTTTCATTGACCCTTACCGGAAAGCCGGACGCGATCGTTTGCGTTTTGGCGTGCACACACATCAGAAAGATCGGGAGACAGCGGTTATTTGCACCGCTGACCTGCTGGATCAACGCGAAGTCAGTGACTCGGGCGGTCATCGCGAGCAGCGCTTTGTCATTGAGACCGAACTGCAAATCGGCGGCCTGCACAAACGCATTGAGTTGACTTTGACCAATCGTGATAACATGTTGTTTCGCATGTTATTGGGTCGAACTGCACTGCAAGGCGATTTTCTCGTAGATGTATCGCTGTCATATCAGGCAGGAAAGCCTGTCAATCCAGAATAATACAGTAAAGGAAACGATCGCATGAAAATTGCAATCATGTCACGCAACGGCAAACTTTATTCAACCAAACGACTGGTGGAGGCCGCAAAACAGCGTGGTCATGAAGTGCGTGTGGTTGATCCGTTACGTTGTTACATGAACATCACCTCACATCGCCCCTCGATTCACTACCGTGGCGATATCCTCGATGATTTTGACGCGGTCATTCCCCGTATTGGCGCTTCCATTACTTTCTACGGCACAGCGGTGTTGCGCCAGTTTGAAATGATGGGCGTGTACCCGTTAAACGAATCCGTCGCCATCACGCGTGCGCGTGACAAACTGCGGTCCGCACAGCTGCTGGCGCGTAAGGGCATTGGCCTGCCGGTGACCGGTTTTGCCCATTCGCCGGATGACATCGATGATCTTATGACCCAGGTGGGTGGCGCGCCGGTGGTCATCAAGTTGCTGGAAGGCACCCAGGGCATCGGTGTGGTTCTGGCCGAGACACAGAAGGCCGCCGAGAGTGTCATCCAGGCGTTCATGGGGCTGAAGGCCAATATCATGGTGCAGGAGTTCATCGGCGAAGCCGGCGGCTCGGACCTGCGCTGCCTGGTGATCGGTGACAAGGTGGTGGCGGCCATGAAGCGTCAGGCGCGTGAAGGTGAGTTTCGTTCCAACCTGCACCGCGGCGGTTCGGCGGCACTGGTGCGTATCACGCCGGAAGAGCGTTCCACGGCGGTACGGGCGGCGCGCGTGATGGGACTGAATGTCTGCGGTGTCGATCTGCTGCGTTCGAATCACGGTCCGGTGGTGATGGAAGTCAATTCCTCGCCGGGGCTGGAAGGCATCGAATATGCCACCAACAAGGACATCGCCGGCACCATCATCGACTTCATTGAAAAGAACGCCAAGCGCAACAAAACCAAAACCCGGGGCAAGGGCTAAGCCATGTCAACAGCGCTTCGCATTGGTGAGGCTGAAGTATTACCAGGGCAGAACCTGAAACTCGATCTGCCGATCGCGCAACTTTACACGCATCATTTCATGAACATGCAGGTGCATGTGATCCGTGGCCGTAAAGCGGGCCCGCGCCTGTTTGTGTGTGCGGCCATTCATGGCGATGAAATCAACGGCGTCGAGATCATTCGCCGCCTGCTCAATCTGCCGATGCTGAAACGCCTGCGCGGCGACCTGATTGCGGTGCCGATTGTCAATGTGCCGGGTTTTCTGCATCGGTCACGTTACCTGCCGGACCGTCGTGACCTGAATCGCTCCTTTCCCGGTTCCGACAAAGGCTCACTGGCCGGTCGCGTGGCGCACCTTTTTCTCAACGAGATCGTCAGCCAGTGCAGTCATGGTATCGATCTGCATACCGCAGCGATTGACCGCGCCAATTTGCCGCAAATCCGCGCCAGCATGGAAGATGAGGAAGCGGCCGCCATGGCCAAGGCTTTTCGCACGCCGGTGATTCTGGATGCCCCGTTGCGCTCCGGCTCTCTGCGGGAGGCGGCATCGTCACTGGGTGTGCCAGTTACCGTCTACGAGTGTGGTGAAGCCCTGCGCTTTGATGAGCACTCGATTCGCACCGGTTTGCGCGGCATCATCCGTGTCATGCGTCACCTTGGCATGCTGCCGCCGGTAAGACATAAGGGCAAAAAACCGTTTCAACCGGTGATTACGGATACCAGTTCCTGGATACGCGCATCGCAGAGCGGCATTCTTCGAAGCATTGCGCCGCTTGGCGCTACGGTGGAAAAAAATGACAACCTCGGTTTTATCAGTGATCCGTTCGGTGCGAGTGAAACCCAAGTGCTGTCACCGTGGCGTGGTGTGGTGATCGGTCGTACTACCCTGCCGTTGGCTTATGAGGGCGAGGCCCTGTTTCACATCGCGCGGGTTGGCAAACATGAAATCGGCAAGATTGAGGAAGCGATTTCAGAAGAAGATCCCTTGCCGTCAATTTCCTATCTGCAGGATGAACCTGTAATTGTCTAAAGAAAAGGCCGGTTGACCACTGAGTGGTCAACCGGCCGTGAATAGCTATAAAGCCGCTGCTTATTCTTTGTCGGCGCCGCTGCTTTCTGCTTTCAGGTTTTCAACGCATTCCTTGAGGTAGCTGTCCATCTCATCTGCGGCAACCTTGTCTTCTTCAGCATATTCGCGACAAGTCTTTTCGAAATCGTCTTGCGATGGTGCTGCGAATGCATTACCGCTGGTCAGCAGTACCAGCAACAAACCGAACAATGAAGCATTTTTCATGCATATCTCCTTGGAGAAAAATAAATATGGAACAGTTGTTCAACCGCTGTTGCGGGCAACTGTCGGTCGATTTAAGGCCGACATCCGTCGCTTCTAAATCGGCGCTATTTATAGGTGAGCAAGTCTGTCCTGGCGAGAAAAATTTCATTGTTGTAACGATCACTGACGGTTATCGTTACCGCCATGGATATCAGCCTGTTAAAAACCTTTCTGGCCGTGGCTCGCAGCCGTCATTTCGGCAAGGCTGCGGACAGTCTGTTTGTCACTCAGGCGGCGGTCAGTGCACGCATCAAACAGCTGGAAAGCACACTCGGCATCCAGCTGTTCAGCCGCGAGCGCAATAACATACAGTTGACCGCCGCCGGTGAACGTTTGCGTCGTCATGCCGAGACCATCGTCACCAGCTGGGAGCGCGCTCGCCTGGATGTCGCGCTGAAAGCGGAGTTCAGCCAGTCGCTGGTGGTCGGCGCGACCATTGACCTGTGGCGCATCCATGTCAGGGGCTGGCTGGATCAGCTCTGGGCGCAACGTGATGACCTGGCGTTGCGGATTGAACTCAACAAGGCCGACATGCTCGCCAGGCAAGTGGGCGACAGCCTGCTGGATCTGGCGTTTGTGTATGAGCCGCCGGCGGTATCCGGGTTGACGGCGCGACAGTTAAATCGTGTGCCACTGGTGCTGGTGAGCAGCGATGCGCAGGCGACTGTTGAAACCGCCATCCAGGACGACTATCTGCTGGTCGACTGGGGCGCGAGCTTTGCCGTTGCACACGCGGCACTGGTCGAGGAACGTGCCACGCCCCGCATCCACTGCAGTTCCGGCGTGGTGGCGCTGGATCTGTTGATGTCACGTGGCGGCAGTTGCTACCTGGCAAAGCCGATGGTCGAAACCCAGCTGGCAGACGGTCAGTTGCACCTGGTGCCCGAAGCGCCGGTGATCGAACGTCACTGTTATGCGATTTTCCGCAGTGATGCCGAGTCGAGTGAGTTGATTCAGGGCCTGTTGCCACTGCTGTGATGCAGGGCGTCCGTTGATGAAGCCAGCGCCTGCATCACGACAAGCATTGTTTGCCGTCATGACAAAAAATTATTGTTTTCACTGTCGTAAAGTTTGGGTTACATAATTATGTATAAGGGCTTGTTTCGATGCCCTGGAACAGGAGTAACTGCTGTGAACAAACGGCAAGATCATGATTTCGATGAAGAAATCGACCAGTTAGGCTTCCAGTTGCGCTATCGCCACCACAACGACCGCAACCGTTATCGCGACAGCGGGGAATTATCCTCGCACAAACACAACCGCAGCAAGCTGAAGCGAAACTCACGCGAATACGCTGGTTTTTAAAAACGCGAGCGACTGAACGTCCGTTGCCTTGGCAAAACCGCGCTAACGGATCAAAATCCCCATTTTCCTGGCCGCCGCCGGAATCCTGGTTTGATCAGGCTTTCCGGTCAGGCGGCTGTTTTTATTGATTGAGATATTGTCATGCTGGATTCAGCGATTACCGCGCGCGCCCTTCTGATTGGCCAGAGCATCGAGTTGCGGCGCATCAGCCAGGTACAGATACTGGCGCGCGACCCCACCACCATCGCCGTCGAGGACGGCGGTTATGCGGTATTGTTTCGCTTTGGCGTGATTGTGTTTTTCAATGTCTCTGCGATGGCGGAAGCAAGCTTTCTGGAGCTGTTGCAGCCTTTTGTGGTGGAGCCGTTCGAGCAATCGCATAGCGAGTTACTGGAAATACAGGTCACCGATAACGCCGAGGAACAGATGCAGCAGGGCAAACTGGTGTTGCCGGACGCCGGCGTTGCCAGAATACAGGTGGTCGCCGACATTCTCGCCAAGAGCGTTTTCCTGGATGACTACGAACAGCGGGCCGCCGGTGCTTTCGATCGCATCGAACCGCTGGCGCAGCGCATGCATGCCAAGGGACATTTGCCGCGCCAGGCCAATGACTTGCTGCAACACATCGGTGAGATTTTGCAGATCCAGCACCGCATGGTGGCGCGCGCCCAGGTCGGCGAAAAGCCGGATGTATTGTGGGAGCATCCGGAGCTGGAGCGTCTGTGGCAGCGCCTTGAAAACGAATACGAAATCGGTGAACGGCAGCTGGCGCTGGAGCGCAAGCTGGATCTGATCAGCAGCACGGCGGAAACTCTGCTGGGACTGCTGCAGGATCGCCGCACCCTGCGGGTCGAATGGTACATCGTCATCCTGATTGTGATTGAAATCATCCTGACCCTGTATGAGCTGTTTTTCAGGCACATGTGATGGATGCAAAACGTTGTGAAGCAGATATTTGCCTGCGTCCGGCGAGCATGGACGACCTGGATGCGCTGGTCGAGCTGGAACAGCAGTGTTTCGACAGCGATCGCATTTCCAGGCGGCAATTCCGTTACCTGCTGACCAAGGGCAAGGCGTCGATCCTGGTGGCTGAACAACAGGGCCGCTTGCTCGGCGATGTGGTGCTGCTGTTTTCCCAGGCCACTTCGGTAGCACGTCTGTACTCGATTGCTGTGGCCCCCCAAGCCAGAGGGCAGGGCATAGGCGGTCGTCTGATGAAAGCCGCCGAGGCCGAGGCCTGGGAGCATCATCGCGCCTATCTGCGCCTGGAAGTACGCAAGGACAATCGCGCCGCGGTTGGCCTGTACGAATCGCTGGGTTATCGCCGGCTTGGTGAGTTTGTCGATTACTACGAAGATCACGCCGATGCCTGGCGCATGGAAAAATCGCTGGCGCCGGACCTGCATCCCGAGCTGGCACCGGTGCCGTATTACGAACAGAGTCTGGAATTCACTTGCGGTGCTGCCGCGTTGATGATGGCGATGAAGACATTGCAACCGGCGATGAAAATGACGCGCAAGCTGGAGCTGCGTCTGTGGCGCGAAGCCACCACGATTTTCATGACCTCGGGACATGGCGGTTGCGGTCCTTATGGCCTGGCGCTGGCGGCGGCCAGTCGCGGCTTTGGTGTTGAGGTGTATGTCAACGAACAGGGCACGCACCTGGGCGATTCGGTGCGCAGCACGCAGAAAAAAGAAGTCATGCAACTGGTGCAACAGGACATGCACGAGCAGCTGCTGTCTCGGGGTGTGCCGATTTTGCCGAGCGATATGACGGTGACGCAAATTGAAGATTGTCTGCAACGCGGCGGCATCCCCCTGGTGCTGATCAGTTCCTGGCAGATCTACAAGGCCCGCGTGCCACACTGGGTGGTGGTGACCGGTTCGGATGATAACTTCATTTACGTCAACGATCCCTACATCGACCATGATGAGGGTGAAACCCTGATTGACTCGATTCACATGCCGATTCTCAAGGATAAATTTGAAAGCATGGCGCGTTATGGCCGCGTCGGTTTGCAGGCCATGGTGGTGCTTTACCCGGATACAACAATGAAAACAGGAAACAAGACCGATGCCTGAGCACGTACTGCTGGTGGAAAAGATCAGTTACTGGAAAGACCAGATCGAAGGTTACCCGGTGGTGACCGCCGCCGAGTACCTGACCGAACCGTCCTGGCAACAGAAAAAGGGACTGCATATCGTTAATCTGTGTCGCTCGCAGAAGTATCTGGGGGAGGGCTATTACTGTTCGCTGCTGGCCGAAGCACGCGGTCACAAGGTGATTCCGTCGGTGCGCAGCCTGCGGGACCTGAGCCGCAAGTCGCTGTACTCGCTGGAAACCGAAGATCTCGATAAACGCGTGCAGCGCATTCTCGGCAAGCGCCATAAAGGTGTGGAGACCACCTCGTTCAGCGTCACCATCATGTTCGGTTTTTCCCTGTTACGTGATTTTCAGACCCTGGGACGCGAATTGTTTGAATTGTTTCGTGCGCCGCTCATGCGTGTGGTGTTCGAGAAAAAACTGGTCTGGCGAATTACCGCTATTCGTGCGTTGGGCATCCAGGATCTTGCCGAGGACCAGGAAGAGGAATTCGGCGAGGCGTTAAAGGGATACCTGAGCAAGCGCTGGCGGGCGCCGCGGCAGAAACGCCAGGGGCGTTATGACCTGGCGATCCTGCACAACCCGGATGAGGATATGCCGCCTTCAGATCCGAAAGCGCTGAAACTGTTTGTGCGTGCGGCCAAAAAATTTGGTTTTGATGCCGAGTTGATCACGCGCAAGGACTTTGCGCGGCTTGGTGAATTCGATGCCTTGTTCATTCGTGAAACCACCGCCATTGATCACCACACCTATCGCTTTGCACGCAAGGCGGCGGCCGAAGGCCTGGTGGTGATCGATGATCCGGATTCGATTCTGCGCTGCACCAATAAAATCTATCTGGCGGAACTGTTAAAGCTGCACCGCATCGCCGCGCCGGAAACCGTGGTGGTGCGCGCCGGCAGTCTTGATGAGCTGGAAAGCAGGCTGGGTTATCCACTGGTGATCAAGGTGCCGGACGGTTCCTTCTCGCTCGGTGTTTACAAGGTCGAGAGCCGTCAGCAGCTCGAGCAGGTGGCGCGGCGTCTGTTCAAGGGATCCGACCTGTTACTCGGCCAGGCCTATACCTACACGCCGTTTGATTGGCGCGTCGGCGTGCTCAATGGTAAGCCGCTGTATGTCTGTCAGTATTTTATGAGCAAGGATCACTGGCAGATTTACGATCATGCCAGTGCCGAAAAGGAAGGTGATCACCGCACCTTTGCGGTGGCAGACGCGCCACCCGAAGTGGTCAGCACCGCGATCAAGGCCGCCAACCTGATTGGCAACGGCCTGTATGGTGTGGACCTCAAGCAAACCGATCATGGCGTGGTGGTCATTGAGGTCAATGACAATCCGAGCATCGATGTCGACGTTGAAGACGAAGTGCTCGGTGAGCAGCTGTACGACAGCATGATGCAGGAATTTCTGTCACGTATTGAAGCCCGTAAACAGGCGGCGGTGAAACCGGCAGGCTGAACAGCTCGTGCTTGCCGGCCGCCGCTGCCTGTGACAGCGGCGGCCAGTGGTCACATCTGTGACTGCAGATAATTTTTCAGACCGATCTTGTCGATCAGGCCAAGCTGCTTTTCCAGCCAGTAGGCGTGGTCTTCTTCGGTATCCTTGAGCATGACTTCGAGAATTTCGCGGGTCTGGTAGTCCTGCTCTTCCTCGCACACGGCAATCGCCTTTTTCAGGGCGGCGGTAACTTCGTATTCCACTTCGAGGTCATTTTTCAGCATGGAAGGAACATCAGTGCCGATGCGCAGGCCGTCCTGTTCCGACAGGTCCGGCGTTGCTTCCAGAAACAGCATGCGTTTGATCAACGCGTCGGCGTGTTCTGTTTCTTCCTGCATTTCGTGGTCGAGACGCTCGTAAAGCTTGCTCAGGCCCCAGTCGTCGTACATGCGGGAATGTGTGAAATACTGGTCACGCGCCGCCAGTTCGCCGCGCAGCAGTGACTGTAATTGTTTGATGACTTTTTTATTGCCTTTCATTGTAATTTCTCCCTGACTCACATCTGCGACTGGAGGTAGTTTTCCAGTCCGCTGTTTTCAATTAACCACTGCTGGCTTTCAATCCAGTCGATCTGTTCTTCACATTCTTCCAGCAGGTGCTCGATCAGTTCACGGCTGACGTAATCCTGACTGGATTCACAGTGTGCGACTGCACTTAACAGGCCACTGCGCTCTTCCTGACGTAGTTGCAGGTCGTTGGCGAGAATCTCGGGCACGTTTTCGCCGATCAGCAATTTGCCGAGATCCTGCAGGTTGGGCAGCCCTTCCAGAAACAGCACGCGCTCGATGACATCATCGGCCTGCTTCATGGCTTTGATGGATTGCTTGTAATCCTTCTCGTTAAGTTTTCCCAGGCCCCAGTTGCCGAGCATTCGGGCGTGGAGGAAAAACTGGTTAATGGCGGTGAGCTGGACTTTTAAAACAGCGTTCAACACCTGGATGGTTTCGCGGTCTCCCTGCATGTCTTGGACTCCTGGTTGCTAATACGGGTTGTGGGTCTGTTCGAGGGGATAGACATTGAAAAACTATTGTAAACGCTTGACAGGATCCTGTCTTTAAATAAATAATGCAAATCGTTCTCATTTGTACTAATATAATTTGCAAGTGATACAAACGAGGGGCAAATCATGTATGTCTGTGTCTGCAACAGTGTGACCGATGGTCAAATCCGCGATGCCGTGGATGACGGTATCTGCACCATGGAGGCCTTGTGTAGCGAACTCAAGGTGTCGAGTTGTTGTGGTCGTTGCTCTGATTGCGCACGCAAGGTGTTGCACCAAGCACTGGCGGAACAGTCATATAATGAAATGTCGCTCGGTCAGCAACTGGCTACCGCCTGAGTGAGCAAGTAATTATGCAATCCGAAAAAGTGGAGTTGCGCCTGTTGCGTCGACTGGTGCGCTTGTTTCAACCAAAGCGTGAAAGCGCCCGTCGTCAGCACTGGCGTTTGTTACGTGAACTGGGACGTCATAAAGCCGGCGTACAAAAAGCGGATATCTAAAACGCGCTTACAGGCTGAATCAGGCCGTTCTCCCCGAAAATAATCAAGATTATTTTTCAGGCTTCTGCTAAGCTACGCGCAGTATTCCGGGTGCCTGACCGGTTAGCACCCTGGGCGACATCAAGTCGCCGGAACCACTCTTGAGTCGTTTGTCCTTGCCTCTCCTTTACCGGAGCATCAGGCCTCCCGCTACCACAAGAATACCTTTATCAGCCCGAACCGGTTTTCGCCAGCTTGTGTGCTTGCGCCAGGGCAAAACCGGAGTCATACCCAATGTCATTTGAAAACCTCGGCCTGTCGGCTGAACTCCTGCGTGCGATCAAGCAGCAAGGCTATACCGAACCCACTCCTATCCAGCGCAGCGCCATCCCCGTTATTTTGCAGGGCAAGGACGTGCTGGCCGGCGCCCAGACTGGCACCGGTAAAACCGCCGGCTTCACGTTGCCATTGCTGCAACTGCTGAGTGCCAGGCCAGCGGCAAAAGGCCACCGCCCGGTGCGTGCGCTGGTGCTCACACCAACCCGGGAGTTGGCGGCGCAGGTCGGTGAAAGCGTGGCCACCTATGGTCGCCACTTGCCGCTCAATTCAGCGGTGATTTTTGGCGGCGTTAAAATCAACCCGCAAATCGAAAAACTGCGCCGTGGCGTGGATATCCTGGTGGCGACCCCGGGGCGCCTGCTGGACCACGCCGGCCAGCGTACGCTGGATCTGTCACAGGTGGAAATCCTGGTGCTCGATGAAGCCGATCGCATGCTCGATATGGGCTTTATTCACGACATCCGCAAGGTGCTGGCATTGCTGCCGAAAAACCATGCGCGCCAGAACCTGTTGTTTTCCGCAACATTCTCGGACGGGATCAAACAGCTGGCTGACCGCCTGCTCAACAGTCCGGAACTGATTGAAGTGGCGCGTCGCAACACCACGGCCGAGCGTATTGAGCAGCGTGTGCATCCGGTCGACAGGAAACGCAAGGCGGAGTTGTTGAGTCATATGATTGGCTCAAATAACTGGCGACAGGTGCTGGTGTTTACACGCACCAAACACGGTGCCAATCGCTTGTCGCAGCAGCTCGAGGCGGATGGTCTCAGCGCAGCGGCCATCCATGGTAATAAAAGTCAGGGCGCCCGTACGCGCGCCCTGGCCGGTTTTAAAAGCGGTGAAGTACGGGTGCTGGTGGCGACCGATATTGCCGCGCGCGGCCTGGATATCGATCAGCTTCCGCATGTGGTGAATTTTGAGTTACCGAATGTGCCGGAAGATTACGTGCATCGTATTGGCCGTACCGGTCGCGCCGGTAAGGAAGGCGAGGCGGTGTCGCTGGTGTGTGTTGATGAGCACAAGTTGTTGAAGGATATTGAGCGCCTGTTGAAGCGTGAGATTCCCAAGCAGGTGCTGCCCGGTTACGAGCCGGATCCTTCTATCAAGGCCGAGCCGATCCAGAAAAAACGCAGTGCCAATGGCAACAGGAATGCTGCAACGCGCAGACCGGGACAAAAGCAGAGTCGCAATCGTAATCGCAACAGGTCATCAGCGAATGCGTCTGCAGCACGGGGTTAGATCAGGAACTGGCCGGGGTTGATTGTTAGCGCTTTTCTCAATTGAGATAGAAATACACCAGCGTCGCAATGGCGCCAAAAATCAAAACCCAGTTGAATGCATTTTTTGCATTTTCGGCATTGGCCGCTTCCAGGCGGCTTTGCACATTCGGGTTTTGCTGGATGTATAACTCCACGAGTTCCTTGGCTTCCTTTAGCCCCAGTCCTTCGGCAATTCGGACATGTTTGATCGCCTCGATCTTGTTGCCATTTTCCAGTGCGATCATGGCATCGGTCGGGATGGTGAGACTGTGGTTTTGCATAACAAATCCTCGGTTAAGCGCTGTTCAATGGCGGTGATTGACCGCTTGTCAGTCGTGATGTTGATGGTTTGAACTGCGTGCGAAGTTTTTTGATTCACTTCGCTGAGTTGAGGCTATGGTCGGGTAATCTCTTCGGCGTCTAGCCTTAACGGTCTGGCGGGCTGATCGACGTAGTGCAGACAAGGCGAGTTGCGCCAGCAGCAAAGCGGAAATCACTGATAAAGCAATTGCAGGATAATATCCGGACATCTTCCACTCCTTCATAAGGCATTTGAAGATACTAAACATATCGTCCGGCTCGCGTGGCGCTTGAGATTTGCGTCACAATGCGTGAATTTATTGCCTAAGAAGTTTCAGTATTGGCCAGTAATGCTTTTAAATCCTGCTGGCGACGGCGCAATAGGAATAAAACGGCGAGCCGTCCCGGCCCGTGATGTGCGGTTGTTGAAAACCGGCATCGCCCAGCAGGTTGATGACTTCGTCCCGGGAATACGTGCGAAAAATGTCCTCACTCAGGGGCAGGCTGCGCATTTGCTCCGCATCCCTGAAGCCGATGGCTATCCTGCCACCGGGACGCAGTACCCGATGTATTTCCCCTAGATTCACTTCCGGTTGCCGCCAGAAATACAGGGTATTGCTGGTGCAGAGTTTGTCAAACGATGCGTCATCAAACGGCAGCTGCATGCAATCGCACTGTTGCAGCCGCACCTTGCCGCTATCGATGTGATGCCGATTCACTTTACTGGCCTGCTTCAGCATGGTGCCTGAAAAATCGATGCCATTGATACTGCCATCAGTGATGATGTTTGCCATGTCGTGAATCAGTTTACCGGGACCAAAGCCGATTTCCAGCACCCGATCGGTCGGTTGCAGCTCGAGGTTGTGTAGCACAAAGTTATTGAGATCGGCATTACCGGCATTGAAGATCGGCGTCATGATGTAACGGCCGATCAGGCCGCTGGGTTTGCGAGCCTGCAACGACAGTATGCGTGGCGGGAGAAAGCGTGCAAGAAACATAGTGTCTATTTTTCGGTTGGCATTTGCTGTTCCAGGCGCTTGCGTGTGTCGCCGGGTGAGCCGGTTTTCTGCGCCAGCTTGTCATAAGCGACCGGGACGATGAACAGAGTAAACAAAGTCGCGGCGAGTACGCCGCTGATGATGACGGTGCCGATCACCAGGCGGGTTTCACTACCGGCGCCGGATGACAGCAGCAAGGGCACCGAACCGGCAATGGTGGTGATGCCGGTCATGACGATCGGCCGAAAGCGTACCTCGGCGGCTTCGATCAAGGCTGCGTGAAAGGCATGGCCATGGTCACGCAACTGGTTGGCGAACTCGACAATGAGGATGCCGTTTTTGGCGGCTAGGCCGATCAGCATGATCAGGCCAATCTGGCTGTAAACATTGAGTGTCTGGTCAGTCAAATACAGACCGAGCAGGGCGCCGGTCATGGCCAGTGGCACGGTCAGCATGATGACCAGTGGATGCAGCCAGCTTTCGAATTGCGCGGCCAACACCAGATACACCACCATGGCGCCGAGCAGCATGGTGAACAGGATCGAACCACCAGCGAAACGGAAATCGCGCGACTGGCCCTTGTAATCGACAATCACATTGCCGGGCAGATGCTGTTCAACCAGGTTTTCCAGATGCGACAGGGCATCACCGAGTGACACGCCATCGGCAAGGTTGGCCTGCAGGGTGATCGCGCGTACACGGTTGTAACGATTCAGGCTGATGGAGTCAGCGAACTCCTTGATCTGCACCAGATTCGACAACGGCACCAGTTCGCCGGTGCGCTGCGAACGCACATACAGGTTCTCCATGTTGGTCGGCGTGCGTTGTGTTGGGCGCTCGCCTTCGAGGATGACATCGTATTCCTCACCGGCATCGATGTAGGTGGTGACGCGGCGTGAGCCGAGCATGGTCTCCAGTGTGCGGCCGATGCTGTTGACGGTGACGCCGAGGTCGGCGGCGCGGTCGTAATCGATCACGATCTGCAGCTGTGGTTTGGTTTCCTTGTAATCCCAGTCGAGGCCAACCAGGCCCGGATTGTCCTCGTTGATCTTTTTCAACAGGATGTCACGCCATTCGGCCAGTTCGCTATAAGTGCCGCCACCGATGACAAACTGCACCGGCTTTTGCACGCGCGCACCAAAGCCCTGACGCATGACCGGGAAGGCGCGCACACCGGGCAGGTCGCCCAGACGCTGGCGCACATCGTCCATGATTTCCCAGGCCGAGCGTCGTGTTGACCAGTCGCTTAATACATTGATGACGATGCCGGTATTGAAGATCTCGTAATTGCCAAACGCACGCGGTGCACGTACCAGCAGGCGAGAGATTTCACCGGACTCGACCAACGGCATCATGCGGCTTTCGATTTCCGTCATGTACTCGGCAATGTATTTGTAGGAGGCGCCTTCCGGACCGGTAACCATAAGATAGAACACACCACGGTCTTCTTTCGGTGCGTATTCGTTGGGAATAGATTGCAGCAGCCACAGCGCTGCGGCCAGGATGGCGACAAAGCTCAGACCGACCACCCAGGCATGATGTAGGGCACCACGCAAGATCCTGATATAGGCGTGGCGTACTTTCTGAAAGCCGCGATCGATCAGGCCACTGAAACGGCTTTGTTTTTCCATCGCGGGCAATACCTTGGAGGCCAGCATGGCCGATAAGGACAGCGCCACGAAGCTGGAAAACGCCACGGCCGCCGCCATGGTTAAAGCGAACTCGGAAAACAGCCGGCCGACGTCACCCTGCAAAAATGCGATCGGCACAAATACGGCAATCAGCACCACGGTGGTTGCGATCACGGCGAAGCCGACCTGGCGTGTGCCGCGAAACGCGGCAACCAGACGAGTCTCGCCGTACTGCTCCATGCGCCGGTGAATGTTTTCCAGTACCACGATGGCGTCATCGACCACCAGGCCGATGGCCAGCACCAGCGCCAGCAGGGTGATGATGTTGATGGAAAAGCCCAACACCAGCAGCACGATGAAGGTGGCGATCAGCGACACCGGCACGGTGACCGCCGGTACCAGCATGGCACGCGCGCTGCCCAGGAACAGGTAAATCACGATGATGACCAGCAAGATGGCGCTGCCGAGTGTCTTGAAGACTTCGTCGATGGCGCCTTCGACAAACACCGAGCTGTCGTAACTCTGCTTGATGGCCATGCCGTCGGGCAGGGTCGGATTAATGCGCTGCATCTCGGCCTTGGCGGCGCGCGCCACGGCCAGCGTGTTGGCGGTGGACTGCTTGATGATGCCGATACCAACCATCGGCACGCCGTTGCCACGGAAGAACAAGCGGTCTTCAGCCGCAGCGCGTTCCACGCGGGCGACATCACCGAGGCGGATCAGATAACCGTCATCGCCGCGTTTGAGCACCAGCTTGGTAAAGTCCTCAGCGGTACGGAAGTTGCGCTGCACGCGCACGGTGAACTGGCGTTCGCCCGAATCGATACTGCCGGCCGGCAATTCGACATTTTCGGCGCGCAGCGCCGTTTCAACATCGGCCACGGCCAAGTCACGTGCCGCCAGTTCACGCCGGTCCAGCCAGACGCGCATGGCATACACCTGGCCGCCACCAACGCGCACGCGCGCGACACCGTCGAGTACGGAAAAGCGGTCGACCAGGTAGCGCGATGCATAGTCGGTCAGCTCGGGTACGCTCATGCGATCGCTGGCCAGATTCAGCCACATGATGACGTCTTCGTTGCTGTCGACTTTCTGGATTTCGGGTGGATCGGCCTCGTCGGGCAGATCGTCAAGCACGGCCGAGACACGGTCGCGGATGTCGTTGGCAGCCGCGTCGACGTCGCGATTGATGGAGAACTCGACATTGATGATCGAGCGGCCGTCCTCGCTCTGCGACTCAATAAAGCGAATGCCTTCGACGCCGGCGATGCGGTCCTCGATGAGTTCGGTGATGCGCGTTTCCACGACGTTGGCTGCAGCACCGGGATACAGGGTTTCGATCGATACCTTGGGCGGATCGATGTCCGGATATTCACGCAATGGCAGACGATCAAACGAGACCAGACCAAACGCGATCAACAGCAGCGACATGACCGCCGCAAATACCGGCCGCGTGACAGAAACGTCGGACAGGATCATGGCGTGCTGCTGCCGGTCTTACTTTCGAGTAACTGGTGGACCGGTGTCTTGCCATCATCCATGGCACGGATGCTGACTTCGGCTCCAGGGCGCAACTTGAGTGCGCCGTCGGTGATGACGCGCTCGCCAACGTCAAGGCCGGTGACGATTTCGACTTCACCCGGGCGCCGTGTGCCGATTGTGACTTCACGTTGCTCTGCCTTGTTATCTGTTCCGACGACAAACACGAACTGCTTGTCGGCTTTGGCGATCAGGCATTCTTCCGGAATGACAATGGCCTGGCGCTGGCTGCTGAGCAAATCCACCTGCATCAGCATGCCGGGGCGCAGGGCAAAATCCGGATTGTTGAGCAGGGCGCGCACGACGATGGTACGCGTAACCGGATCGACGCGACTGTCGACGCTTTTGACTTCACCGCTAAAGTGGCGTTGCGGCCAGGCACGTGTCGTGGCCTGGACTGGCAACCCCGGCTTGAGCGCAGCCAGGTAAATCGCCGGCACGGCAAAGTCGAGCTTCATGATGCTGTCATCATCGAGTGTGGTGATGACATCGCCGGGCTCGACCAGTGCACCGATACTGACGTTGCGCAGGCCGACGACACCGGCAAAGGGTGCGCGCAGCAGTCGGTCGGCGAGGCGCGATTCAATCGCATTGAGACGGGCACGTGCGGTTTCCAGTTCGCGGCGGCGTTCGTCGAGCAGCGACTCGGCGGCGGTCTGTTGCTTGCGCAACGACTTGATGCGTTCGTACTGGCGCAATGCCTCGGCAGCGGTGGCGCGCACTTCCTCGAGCTGGGCCTGTTCCTCGCTGCTGGTCATTTCTACCAGGACCTGCTCGGCCTGGACGCGGTCACCGTCGTCAAAATGCAGCTCACTGACGGTTTCGGTGACGGCGGCGGTCAGTTCAATGGATTCGTTGGCGCGCAGTGTGCCGAGGGCTTCGATGCGGTCTTCGATGTCGGCTTTCTGCACCTGCAGTACAAACACCGGTGTTGGAGCGGCCGGCTTGGCGGCGAATACCGCAGCCGTCGAGAAAAGCAGGCCGGCCAGCAACAGGCGGGCGCAAACCAGTGCGGAGGGCAGGGGGCGGTTCTGAAACAAGGCGATGTCTCCCGGAAACGCCCGGCCGGAGCCCGGGCATAATTATGCGACATGCGCTGAGTGTAGAAGTTTCCGGCAGGCGTGTGAATACGCACCGCTGCCCCCAAGCGGCCGCAGTGAGCGTCTACAGGCGGTTACAGGTATTTGATGCGGCTGCGCAGCTCGTCGAGTCCGGTGCGTACATCCTGCAGGCTGTCATCATCGCCGCCGCTGCCGATGACGACACCCTTACCGGCCACCGGAATGACCTTGTCGATCTGGAAACGCCCCTTGGTGCCGCGCAGAAAACATTCCTCATCGAAATACAGGCGGTCTCCCGCATCGCCGATCGGGTCGGACTCCAGCGTGTCATAGCCGATGAGTTGCTTGATGTTGTCCAGGCCGTTGACATCGATCTCGTCGATGGACTGGCTTTCGGGGTTAATCAGAAAAGCTTTCATTGTTAGTACCTGTCGGGTGGGAGGTCAACGGATGGAACGATATTGGCTCTTGCGTGTACGTTTGCCCAGCACCAATTGCCATAACTGGCCCTGGCGGGCACGGAAAAAACCGGCGCAACTGAGCAGATAATATTTCCACATGCGGTAGAAACGTTTGCCGTATTTGTGTTCCAGCGACGGCCAGGCCGCATCAAAGCGCTGCCACCAGGCCATCAGCGTGCGATCGTAATCCTGACCGAAATTGTGCCAGTCTTCAATCAGCAGGCGATGGTTCAGGGCGTTACCGAGTTCTTCGGCCGATGGTAATTTGCCGTTCGGGAAAATGTATTTGTCGATCCAGGGATCGACCCGGCTAGTGGTTTTGTAAATGCCGATGGTGTGTAGCAGAAACAGACCTTCATCCTTGAGCAGGTCTGCTACGGTATCGAAGTAGGTGGCATAATTTTTCTGGCCGACGTGTTCAAACATACCGACCGAGACAATCTTGTCGAACTTGCCCTGCAGTTTGCGATAGTCCATCAGCTCGATACGCACCGGCAGCCCCTGGCAGCGTTGCTGGGCCAGTTGTTGCTGTTCGCGCGATACGGTGATGCCAAGCACTTCGGCGCCGTAATGCTGTGCGGCATGGCGCATCAGGCCACCCCAGCCGCAACCGATTTCCAGTAATTTTTCGCCGGGTTTGAGTTCGAGTTTACGGCAAATCATATCGAGCTTGTTCCATTGCGCCTGCTCAAGGTCCTCGGTGTCTTTCCAATAGGCGCAGGAATAACTCATGCTCGAATCGAGCATGGCCTCGAAGATGTCATTGCCGGTGTCATAGTGTTGTTCGCCAACCTGGAAGGCGCGTGAGCTGGACTGCAGATTCATGAGCCGGTGGCGTAACACGTCGCCGAGCAGGCGCACGCGCGCCCAGCCGACCAGTTTTTCGTCAATGTCGGCGCTGAGCAGGCGATGGAACAATTCATCCAGGGAATGGCTGTCCCATTGCTCATCCATATAACTTTCGCCAAAGCCAAGTGAGCCGTGGGTGAGAATGCGACGATAGACATCGTGGTCACGCACCTGGATATCCCAGGGCGCATCGCCGTTGAAGCGCACACCGGCCATTGCGGCCAGTTCGTGCAAGACTGTTGGTGGCTCCAGGCTTTCCATGTCGGTCTGCTCAGAAGCGGAATATTCCTTGTCGAAATGCTGCATCATAAAACCCCCTTGGCTGTGGGTTTACAGGTTGCAAGTCATAACTGCCCAGGTTTTCAGTCGGTATGCTGACCGACGGCCTGTCCGGATTTAATGTTGTCTGCTGACTTAAATCCATAGTCCTTGTCAGGTTTTATTATGACGATTGTGATCGCCACGACAAGTGCTTTTGTTGTGCAGCACCCTGACCCAGCCATCCCAGCCCAGCCAGCACAGTTCCGGCGACTGCTCAGCAGCGGTCGACTGGCACAGCAATGCGGACGGACTGTCATAGACGCCGGCCGCGTGCTGCGAGGTTTGCTGATGTTGCGCTGTATGCAGATATGTCATTGAAATTGTTAATCCGAGTATTAATCCAGAATCAATATATCCCGCTGAAATCGATTATAAAAATAGTAAATTTATAAAGCCTCGATAGTAGTTAACTATCATGTTCGTGGTCAGGTTTAGCCAGCAGCCAGCCGGCTTCACCACAAAACGGTTTGCGCGGCGCGCGGGCTTGAACAGGCGGTTACCTCCCTTTAATGATAATTATTATCAATTGAAATAATCATAATAAACGTTTTTACCTTTTATCTGTCTGGGCCGATACTTTGTCTACAGCTTGTGGCAACAGGCACACAGAAAAGGAGATGAGATCATGACCAAGACAATGAGTTTCGCAGCAGTTCACTTCACCGTGGCTTTCACCGTGGGTTATGTCATGACCGGCAGCATGGTGGTCGGCGGGGCGATTGCCTTGGTGGAGCCGGCGATCAACACTATTGCTTACCATTTCCATGAACAGGTGTGGAATCGTATGAAAGCCGCCACAACGGCCGAACCGCAGCACTATGCCCGGCAGATGTAGTCGATGAGCAGTTAATGCCAGCCCGGCGCGATCGCGCCGGGCTTTGTTGCCGAATTCAAGGTTTGCCAGACAGCGGGTCAGGCCGGGCTGCAATAGTCCTGCATGAAATTTTTGATGCGGCTGAACATGCCCTTCAGCGCAGGGGCGAGACGATCGATTTCGCTCCAGTCCTGGCGGGAGGCCGCGGTTTCCAGCAACTCACAGGTGTCGGCCAGCTCATGGGCGCCCATGCTGCGGGCGGATGATTTGAGTTTGTGCGCTTGCGCCATGACCACTTTGGTATCGTGTTTGATGTGGCCTGCGATCAATGTGTCGAGGATTTCAGGCGTGGAATTGATAAAGGTGTTGAACAAGGCGCAATGTTTTTCCGGATTGTCTCCGACCAGTCTTTGCAACATGGAAATATCGACGGCCTTGTTTTGCATGTCTCTCTCGGGTGTCAGGGAGTAGGCACCGCCGCTGGCAGCAGCTGCATCTGTCTCGTTTGTGCTTGCCGGTAACCATGCCTCGATGGTGGAACGCAACTCATTCATATCGACGGGCTTGGCGATGTAGGCATCCATACCGCTGTCGAGGCAACGTTGTGCATCATCGGCCATGGCGTTGGCGGTGATTGCAACAACCGGCAGATGCTGTCCGCTGTGTTGTTCGGCGGCGCGGATGCGGGCGATCAGTTCATAGCCGTCCAGGTTGGGCATCTGCACATCAGTCAATAGCAGGTCATACTGTCCCGACTGCAATTTTTGCCAAGCCTGTTCGCCATCTTCAACCAGGTCGGCTGCATAACCCAGCAATTTCATTTGCTGTTGCATCACCAGTTGATTGGCGCTGTTGTCTTCTGCAATCAGGATGCGCACGGGTTCGTTGTCTGCCTCACGGTTGTTGTCATGCGTAGCGATCTGCTCGCTACTGGTTATGTCGGCATCGCTAGCGATGCTGTCTATTGTCCTGAATTCAACCCAGAAAGTCGAACCCTGACCACTGGTGCTGACCACACCGATGCGGCCCTGCATCAATTCGACCAGTTGTTTGGTGATGATCAGGCCGATGCCGGTGCCTTCGGTATTGCTGAACTGGGCGCCGAGGCGGTTAAATGGCTGGAACAGATCCTGCAGCTGATCTTCGGCAATACCGCGGCCGGTATCGGTGATGCTGATGCGGGTGTAACCTGTATCCATCTGGGCGCACTGAATATGCACGCTGCCCTGGTCACGGTTGTATTTGATCGCATTCGATAATAGATTGAGCAGGACCTGTTTGAGACGCGTGAAATCCGCTTCCACTTGCAGTGGTGTGCAGTTGTCTGGCCTGTCGGACAACTCAACATTGTGGGCATTGGCCAGTGGTGTGACCAGCACGACGCAATCATTCAAGACGTTGGTCAGCGGAACGCTTTCCATGCTGACTTCCATCTGGCCAGCCTCGATTTTGGCCAGGTCGAGCACTTCATTGATCAGCGACAGCAGGTGGGTGCCGGCATGGTAAATTTCCCGGGCATTTTCCTTGAGATCATCACTCAGGCTGTTTTCATATTCGAACAGTTGCGAGAAACCCAGAATGGCGTTGAGTGGCGTACGCAACTCGTGGCTCATGCTGGAGAGGAATTCCGATTTCGCCTGACTGGCCTGTTCGGCCTCTTTTTTGGCCTCGATCAGATGCTGCTCGGTTTGTTGTCGGACGCGAATTTCATCCTGCAATATGTCATTGAGTTGTTCGGTGGCCTGTTTTTCCTGTTGCAGGTGTTGCGCCAGGGCGGCGTTTTCAAAACGAAAACGCAACGACTTGATCAGCAGGTGATGCAAACGGCGCGCAGCACCAATGATAAACAGAATGAACACCACCAGCATGATGCCCAGCAGGTTGAACAGGGCGCCGCCAACTGAGAACGCAATATAGGTGAGTGGCAGTATGGCCGGGAAAAAAATGGCGGCCAGCGCTTGTGGTAACGGGAACTGGGTGGTCAAGGCGCCGGCCGAAAACGCGACGATGACCAGCGCGACCGCCATCTGGTAGACGGCATCACTGCCTGGAATAAATGCCAGTGCGGCCACGCCCCAGCCGGCGCCGGTGAGCAAGGCCATCAGGGTCTGCAGCAGGCCCCAGATCGGGCTGGTGTGGGTATCGGGTTTGAGCCGGAATATGAAATACAGGCTCAGGCGTGAGCTGGCCACCAGCAACATGAACGCCAGCCAGCCGAACAGCAGTTTGTCGGCGATGAGATTGTTGAGCAGAAAGCCAACCGAGCCTGAAGTGGCGAAAATGGCCAGCGCCGCCAGTACCGTCGATGAGTACAGCAGACGCACGCGTTCAGCATATACCAAGGCATCAATGTCCTGGTCCTGGTCGTTTGTCTGTTGCTGCAGGTTGTCCATGTTGGTTCTGTCGTCCATAGTCTTTGCTTGCTGCGCCGTGTTATTCATTGCTCGAACGGTCATCGTCCGATGCAGGCTCACCGCCTGTGACAAACCATTTTTCCAGCACCCGACGCAAATCATCGAGGTTCACCGGTTTCGCAATGTAATCGTCCATGCCGCTGTCCAGACAGCGTTGTGCATCTTCGGCCATGGCGTTGGCGGTGATGGCGATAACCGGTTTGTGTGCGCCTCCTTGCTGTTTTTCGGAACGTATGCGGGCAACCAGTTCATAGCCGTTCATGTTCGGCATCTGGATATCGGTAAGTAAAAGGTCGTATTGGCCGGTTTGCCAGAGCTGCCAGGCTTGTTCGCCATCCTCGACCAATGTTGCCTGGTAACCAAGCAGTTGCATCTGTTGTTGCATGACCATCTGATTGGCGGGGTTGTCTTCTGCAATCAGTATCCTGGCTTGCTGATCGTCATTCTGCTCATTTGCTGCGACGCTTTCCGGTGTTGCATCAATGGTCAGTGGGGCATCTGTAGTCGTTGTAGCCGACAGTTTAAGTTCCACCCAGAAGGTGGAGCCTTCATTGGCGATACTGCTGAGGCCAATGCGACCGTGCATCAGCTCAACCAGTTGTTTGGTGATCACCAGGCCAATGCCGGTGCCTTCGGTGCTGCTGAACTGGGCGCCGAGGCGATTGAACGGCTGGAACAGTTCATGTTGTTTGTCCTGTGCAATGCCGACGCCGGTGTCGACGATGCTGATGCGTGCATAGCCGTTGCGGTTGGGGTTGCATTGGATGCTGACAGAGCCATGCTCACGGTTGTACTTGATGGCGTTGGACAACAGGTTGAGCAGCACCTGCTTGAGGCGGGTGAAATCGGCTTCAACCAGCACATGGTCACACTCGGCCGGGAGATCGGAAAGTTCGATCTGATGGGCATTGGCGACCGGAGTGACCAGCACCCGACACTCATTCAGAACGGATTTCACCGATACCTGTTCGATGCTTAATTGCATGTGGCCGGCCTCGATTTTCGCCAGATCCAGCACGTCGTTGATCAGTGACAGCAAATGTGAGCCGGCATTGTAGATTTCCCTGGCGTTGTCTTTTTGTTCGTCGCTCAGGCCGGTTTCGTACTCAAACAACTGGGAGAAGCCCAGAATGGCGTTAAGCGGAGTGCGCAACTCGTGGCTCATGCTGGAAAGGAACTCGGACTTGGCGCGGTTGGCGCGTTCCGCCGATTCCTTGGCTTCAACCAGTTCGATGCGGTTGCTTTGCTCCAGCTCTGCCATGCGTTTGGAATGAATCAGTACACCATAGGTGGTGTCAAACGGGCGCAACAAGTTCAGCACGTTTTCATCGTATCCACCCGGACGGTTGGCAATGCCGTACATGCCGACGAGTTCTTCACCGTAGAAAATCGGTGCGCCGAGGAAGCCCGTCATCTCGGGGTGACCGGATGGCATGCCGCCGGCACGCGGGTCGGAATCCGGCTGGTTGCTGATGACCACATCACGCGATGTCATCACATGGCCGAACAGGGTGTCGAGATTGTGGAATTCCAGGCCTTTCTGTTTGAATTGCTCAAACATTTCTTCGGTTTCCTTGTTCCAGGCGATATTGGTGATGGCATGCGTTTGCAGATACGGCTTGCCCTGTTCGTCAAGCAGCACTTCACCGGTAAAACCGTATGCACTGTCGGTCAGTTCCAGCAGGGTGTCGAGCATGTCGTTCATGGCTTTGCCGAAATCACCTTTTTCAACAAAGCTGGTGGTTGACCGGTGCAACATGTCGAGCAGCTTTTTTTGCTGGGTGAGTTTTTCCTGTAACTGCCTGCGCTCGGTGATGTTTCGCACAATCGCCACATAATGTGGCGGCTGGTTTTCCGGCTGCATGTATTGCAGGAATATTTCCACCGGAATGAGCTCGCCATTCTTGTGCTGGTGCACGGTTTCAAAGGTCAGTGTAGTCTGGCGACTGTCGCGCAGCGGTGTGATGACCTTGCGCAGTTCGGTTTCAGTAAAGTACGGTTTGATGTCGTAAGGATGCATATGGTGCAACTCCTCACGGGTGTAACCGACCTGTTGCAAGGCACCTTCATTGGCATAAAAGAACTGCAAACGGTCGGCGTCGAACATGAACACGCAGTCGAGTGTCTGGTCGAGTGTATTTTTGAACTGCCGCAGTTCCCGTGCCGCACGTTTGCGCGCCAGGACTTCTTTTTCCAGCGCCTCGGTACGATCGGAAACCCGGGCTTCCAGTTCATCACGTGTGCGGCGCAGGGCATGGCTGGCTTTTTCACCGACCAGCAGGGTGAAGGTGGTGCCGGACACGGCAATAATCAGCACCAGGCCCAGTACCCCGAAAACCGTCCATTGCATGACAACGTACGGGGCAAAGATTTCTTCTTTATCCACCTCACTGGTCAGGCCGATGTTCAGGTCATCATCCCAGAGCCAGGTGCCGACCACTTCGACACCGCGATAGTCACGATAGCCGGACATGTTGTTGCCGCTGTTGCCCTGTATGGCACTGGCAGCCATCTGCGTCAATGGCCGGGTTGTCCTTGGCCGCATGGCACGGTGACCACTCAACAGGTTGCCACCCGGGTCACGTAGCTGGAGGTTGAGGATGCTGCCCTGTTTGGGCTGTAGCAGACCAATCTCGATGAGCTGCTGGGTAAAGCGGCTTTCTGACAGCATCTGCCCGGCACGATCGAAGGCATAGGTTTCGCCGGTCTGACCAAACCGACCGGATAGCAGCACTTGTGAAAACGATTGTTGCGGGTCCATGCGTTTGGTCAGAACGGCAATCACTTCTCCCCGGTGATTGCGTATCGGCGCCGCAAAAAACATGGTTGGAATGATGGCGCTGTTGTCCTGCGGCTTGTCATCCAGCACCACATCGGAATCGATGGGGGGAATGAAGACGGTTTCTCCCTGGAAAGCTCGGTTCAGCAAATCCGGTTTTTGTTGCTGGATGAGATTGGTCTGGCCGAGATTGCTGTCGCGCATTGAACCGATGTTGCTGCGCTCAGGATTGATGATAAAGAAACCAAGATCGCCGAAACTCTGCAGGAAGACACGGTCAAACTCGCGCGCCCGGGCCAGTGCCGCAGAGTTTTTCAGATCGTCGAGTCTGACGGGAACCGTCAGTAGTTCCTCGGTGATGGCAACCAGTTTCTGGTTGCGGGCAATTTGTTCCAGCAGCAATTGCTGTGTGTTTTTCCAGACATGCAGGCGTTCAGCCGTTGTACCGAGCATGGTTTCAATTTCAACCTGCTTGGCGTCGGCCAGTTGGCGGCGATTGTATTCAAGAATCGTCCAGGCCAGCAGAATCAGTAATACGACAAACACGGCCTGGCCGATGATCAGACCACGCCTGAAACCTGACGAGCCAAAGCGCGTGGCGAGGTCGTCCCGACGGCTTGCAATGTACATCAGCATCACGACGGCTGAAAAAATCAGCAGCGACATGCTGGCAATGACGATCGCCAGGTCAAACTCAATGTTCTCCTTAGCGATATCGTCGATTTGCAAGGGCAACCAGCGGTTGATGATAGCATCCATTTCCGGGCTGGAAATCTGTTGCAGGCCTTTGTTGATGATGGACAGCAACTCCGGTGCGTCTGAGCGCACGCAGATATGCAGTGGTACGGCATCGAAATTCGTGCCAGATGCAATCTTCAGGTTGGACAAACCGCGTTTCTTGATCAGGTGGGCCACACTGCCGAGATAACCGACGTAGGCGTCGGTCACTCCGGTCGCGACGGCGCGTAAACCGGCTTCCGGGCCGGGGCTTTCCTGGATCGTAATGGAGCTATGCTCTCTCCGAATCTGCTCGGCGACGGCATAACCACTGCTGACACCGACGCGCTTGTTGATCAGATCTTCGAGCTTGCGCACCGGCGGATGACCGGTTTGTGTGACGATCACCCAGTGCGAAGTCGTCACCGGAGTGGAATAGGACAGGTACTTGTCGCGTTGCGGCGTTCTTGCGCACAACGAGGCCATGTCCAGGCTGCGCTCGTGCAAGCCTTGCAAGACCTGCGGCCAGCTCAGGTTGGGAACACGTTCCAGAGGTACGTCAAGCCGGGCATTGATCTGGTGCAAAATTTCGGCAATCAGGCCCTGGTGGTTACCGCTGTTGTCGACATAATCATACGGCGGCCAGCTTGGGTCAGCGCCAAACCGGATTTTCTTGTGCTTTGCCAGCCACTGTTGTTCGGCATCACTCAGCTGCAGGCTGACACTGCCGGTGTTGAAAAAGAATTCATCGTCAATATTGTCCTGACTTTTAAAACCCAGGCGTGCATAGGCTTCAGCAATTTTCTGAAAGCGCGAGCTGGCAAAGCTGCCCAGCTTGATAAAGCCCGGGGCAATCATCTTTGTGGTTTCCTGCGCTTCGTATTCGAGAAAATCGCGACTGAGTTGCTGGCTGTTGTATTTGTCCAGGATCAGGTCAATGATTTCACCCTGGTGTTCGAGGGCGTAACGCCAGCCCTTGAGCGTCGCTTCCAGCAGCTTTTTTACACGTTGCGGATGCTGGCGGATTTCCTGCTCCGTGGTGAACAGGTTGTCTCCGTAGAAATCAATGCCATAGTCGCGCGGATCGATGATGTTGATCGCCACGCCACGCTGGTCAAACCAGTATGGCTGTGTGGTGAGATCGCCTTCGATGGCATCCACCTTGCCTTCAATCAGATCTTCGTGGCGAAAACTGTGCTCCGTGGTGGTGACCTTGCCGAGGCTGCCGAGTGAGTCCAGCAACATGGCCGTCAGCGGTGCATCGCCCTGGCCCTTACTGTCATACATGATGCGTTTGCCGGCCAGTTCATACGGGCGGCGGATGTCGGAGTCCTTGCGCGTGATCAGCACCACCGGCGAATGCTGGAAGATTTGCGCCAGCAAGACGACCGGCTGGCCCTGCATGCGTGCCAATAGCAAGCTGGTATCGGCCACGCCATACTGCGCCTTGCCGGCGACGACTTCGTCGATGTAGGGGCTGCTGTTGCTGCGTTCGCGCAGTTCGACATCCAGACCCTGTTCGGCATAAAAGCCTTTTTCCAACGCAGCGTAATAGCCGGCGAACTGGAACTGGTGCTGCCATTTCAGTTGAATGGTGACTTTTTCAGCAGGCGCGGCCAGACTGTTGAGCGGCACCAGCAAGGCTGTGCAGATCAGCAGCATGAACATCAGAAACTGTCCGGTATGACCTGATCGCTTCATGTTCAGGCCAACAATCCATTGTTTTCAAAGGAATATTTTTCTTTACGGCAATTTCTGTTGTGATTTGATGATAGAGCAAATATCCCTTTTTCCGGCTGCACCGTGATCATTTGGAACCTTTTCTTCCGAGGTGTTTCTTGTTGTCAGTTTTGTATCGGCCATACGGACCGCTTTCTTTAAGGCTAAATACCTGAAATGACTTGCGGTTTTTTGCTTCAACGGGCCTGACTGTGGGGTCCCGATAACTGCATTTTTTCCAGTGTTAAGCCGGGTCATTTCATTGGGTTGCTGTGTTAGCGTGGAGTTGTTTTGACTTACAGGTTCCTGTTATGACCAATAACCGACTCGCCAGCAGCACGAGCCCCTACCTGCAACAACACGCCGATAATCCGGTTGACTGGCACCCATGGGATGAAGCGGCGTTGGCTGCCGCGCGCGAGCAGGACAAACCGATCCTGTTGTCGATCGGCTACTCGGCGTGTCACTGGTGTCACGTCATGGCGCATGAGTCGTTTGAGGATGACGCCACCGCCGAACTCATGAACCGACTGTTCATCAATATCAAGGTGGATCGTGAGGAACGGCCCGATCTCGACAAGATTTACCAGACCGCACACCAGATCATGAACCAGGCCGGCGGTGGCTGGCCTCTGACCGTGTTCCTGACGCCGCAGCAGCATGTGCCGTTTTTTGCTGGTACCTATTTCCCGCCGAAAGCGGCTTATGGCCGGCCATCGTTTCGTGAATTGCTGTTGGCGATCGATAATGCCTGGCGCACCCGCCGGGCTGATATCGAAGAACAAAACAGCATGTTGTTGCAGGCTTTGAGCGATGAGAACAAAACGGCAGGCAACCAGGCGCAGCTCAATGAGCTGCCGCTACAACGCGCGTTCCAGGCGTTGCAACACAGCTTTTCCGAGCCACGCGGAGGCTTCAGCGGGGCGCCGAAATTTCCACATACGGATATGTTAAACGCCTTGTTGCTGCACGCCTGGCGCGAATCGGATGAAAAACAGGTGCAAGCGGCGTTACACATGGCGCACACCACGGCCAGTTGCATGGCGCTGGGCGGCATCAATGACCAGCTTGGCGGCGGCTTTTGCCGTTATTCCACCGACGCCGACTGGCAGATCCCGCATTTTGAAAAAATGCTGTACGACAACGGCCCGTTGTTGGCTTTTTATGTCGATCTGTACCAACTCAGCGGCAATGATTTATACAAACAGACGGCCACCATGACGGCCGACTGGGTGCTAAGCGAAATGCAGGCGCCGCACGGCGGTTATTACTCGTCCCTGGATGCCGACAGCGAAGGCCATGAAGGACGTTATTACGTCTGGACACGGGAAGAAGTGCAGCGCTTGCTGAACGATGAGGAATACGACCTGCTGGCGCAACGCTTTGGCCTGGATCAGCCGGCCAATTTTGAAGGCGCCTGGCACTTACATTGCGATGCCTTGCAGCAACCAGCTGTGTTGTCAGCAGCGCAGCAGTCTGTCTGGGATACGGCACGCGACAAGTTGCTGGCAGCGCGCAAATTGCGCGTGCGCCCGGGGCTCGATGACAAGCAGCTGACTTCGTGGAACGCGCTCATGATCAAGGGCATGCTGCGGGCTGCGGATGTATTGCATCGCGGTGACTGGCTGGACTCGGCCACTCGGGCCATCGAGTTTATTCGGGACCAATTGTGGCGTGATGGCCGTTTGCTGGCTGTGCACAAGGACGGTGTATCGCATCTCAATGCCTACCTTGACGACTATGCCTATCTGCTGGATGCGTTGCTGGAATATTTGACCGTGCGCTGGTCGAGCGACTACCTGCAGTTTGCCAGGCAACTGGCGGATGTGTTGCTGGCGCATTATCAGGACCAGCAACAGGGCGGTTTTTTCTTCACTTCCGATGAACATGAAAAACTCATTCAGCGACCCAAACCCTATATGGATGACGCCATGCCATCCGGCAACGGCATTGCGGCCAAAGCACTGTTGAGGCTTGGTTACCTACTGGGCGACACAGATTATCTGCAGGCGGCGGAGCAAACCCTGCAAAGCGCCTGGCCGGCATTACTGCAGTACCCGCATGCGCATTGTTCTCTGCTGGCCGCGCTGGAGGAATATCTGCAGCCACCGGAAATTTTCATCATCCGCGGCTCCACTGTGGAGTTGTCCACCTGGCGTGCGGCATTGTTAAGTGACTACCAGCCACACCGTTTGGTATTGACAATCGATGCGAACGAGACGGATTTACCCGGTGCGCTGGCCGACAAAAAACCGGCCGGGCAGGCAGTTGCCTACCGTTGCAAGGGCATGACCTGTTTTGCACCGATTACTGATCTGCAGCAACTCTAGGCGCCACTATTACGGTTGGTATTTCAAGGCGCGGTGTTAGAATCCCTGTGTCGATCAAGCAGGGGGATTTCGCATGTACGTCACATTGGTGCATGTCAGCGTCAAGCCGGAACACATCAACGCTTTCATCGAAGCAACGCGTCTGAATCACGAGGCCTCGGTACAGGAAGCCGGTAATCGACGTTTTGATGTGTTGCAAAGCACCGATGACCCGGCCAGCTTTGTACTGTACGAAGCCTATGCTTCGCAACAGGATGCCGCTGCGCACAAACAGACAGCACATTACCTGCAATGGCGTGATACGGTTGCCGACTGGATGGCGCAGCCGCGCCAGGGTGTGCAATACAATGGCCTGTTTCCGGCCGGGTAGGTGATTGTGATGAACAGTCTTGAACGTTTTTCCATCGCGCGTCTGCCGCGCATTGAATTTGGCAGTGGCGTGTTTGCCCGTACCGGCGAGATTGTCGCCGGTTATGGCAAACGGGTGTTGCTGGTAACCGGTGCTCAATCTTTTCATACATCGAACCATTGGCAATCACTCAGCGACCAATTTGTCCGCCTCGGGCTGAGCTATGAAAGCGTCAATATTCCCAGTGAACCTTCACCGCAGATGGTGGATCAGGCTGTCAGTGATTTTGCCGATGCCGACATCGATGTAGTGCTTGGCGTTGGTGGTGGCAGTGCGCTGGATGCGGCCAAGGCGATCGCCGGCCTGCTACGGGTAAAGCAGTCGGTGCTGGATTTTCTCGAAGGAGTCGGTCCCGAGTTGCCTTACACCGGCCCGGCCGTGCCGTTCATCGCGGTGCCGACCACAGCCGGCACCGGCAGCGAAGCCACCAAGAACGCGGTCTTGAGTCAACCGGGAGCGAACGGTTTCAAGAAGTCATTCCGCCACGACAAACTGGTGGCCGAAATAGCGATTGTGGATCCGGACCTGCTGGCCAGCTGTCCGGCCACGATCATTGCCGCCAACGGCATGGACGCCCTGACACAGCTCATCGAGTCGTACGTTTCCATACGGGCCAATGAGTTTACCGATGCGCTTGGCTTCAGTGGCCTGCGTGCGGCACGCGATGGTTTGTTGGCGCTGTATCGCAGCGCCGGCCAGGATGCTCGGGCGCGTGAACAGATGGCCTATGCCTCATTGATTTCCGGCATCAACCTGGCGCAGACCGGTCTGGGTTCGGTGCATGGTCTGGCGTCGCCGCTGGGTGCGTTCTACCCGATACCACACGGGGTGGTGTGCGGCACGCTGGTGGCGCCGGCAACGCGCATCAATATCGATGCCATGCTGGAGCGCGAGCCTGACAGTGTCGGCCTGGAACGCTATGCGCGGGTTGCGGAAGTATTGCTACAAAAACATTTTAGCGATCGCGATGCAGCCTTGCAGGCGCTGGTCGAATTGCTGCACGACTGGACCGGGGCGTTGCATCTGCAGCGTCTGTCGGAATACGGCGTGGAGCAGGCGCAAATCGATCATGTTGTCGCTCATGCCCGTGGCAGCAGCATGAAAACCAACCCGATTGTATTAACGGATGAGGAAATCCGTTTGATCCTGCTCGAGCGCCTCTAGCGGGTCATCAAGTCTGATACAACATGCTGCGGATCACCCCGCCATGTTGCGGGTCGGTCACCTCGCACAGTAATTGTTGTCTGGCCGGTGCGAAGTCGAACGGCGCTTCGGTCAACACCACTCCCGAGTTGAAACGCAATCTTGTATCCGGCCCGTTGGGCTTGTCGCGGTTGGCGACAAACCGACCCTGTGGCAGATGCTCGCTGACGATGATGTAGCGATAACGGGTAAACTGGCTCAGGATGCTGGCAATGACGTCGTTGCTCAGGTGCTGCAACACCTGGCGCACCAGCAGCACATCGCCGTCCGGCAGGGGCTGGTTGCTGGCATCGAGACAGATGAAGTTGAGCTTGTCCAAGTGATAGTGTTTGCGATTGTCTGCAATCAGCTCCTGGGCGAGATCGCAGGCATACATGTGAGCCACCTGATCGAGCAGTTGCGAGCCGACCTGAAAATCGCCACAACCAAGATCCACCACCACCGGTGGCCGGGGCTGGCTGGCGAAAAACTCACGTACCGCCATCACGTAGGGCGCCACCAGCTGCGCGTTGTGACTGCCATCACCGGAATAAAAACGTCGCTGTGATGATTGTCCCCACAGCCTGTGCGCATAGATATTATCGAACAACTGATCCAGCGGCAGGGTTGCGAGCTGGCGCAGGCTTTTCTTGTCCAGCCGCAAGGTTGCCGGTTGTTGGCTCATTGTGCCGCCTGTTGCACATCCTGTTGCAGCAGCGGCAGTAATTTCGGCCAGACATTATCGAGCAATTGCAGCTGGGCATGTGCTGCCGGATGGATGCCGTCCGGTTGCATTTGCTCAAGGCTTTCGGCGCCGTGCAGAAACGAAGGCACCAGTGCGGTCTGTTGCTGTTCGGCCAAATCCACAAAAATCTGTTGGAATTTTTCGCGATAACGGTTGCCATAGTTGACAGGCAGTTGTACGCCGAGCAGTAACACACGTGCGCCGCTTTGCCGGCTCAGTTCAATCATGCCGGCGATGTTGTTGCGGGTATAATCCAGACTGAATCCGCGCAGGCCATCGTTGCCGCCGAGTTCAATCACCACCACGGCAGGCAGCTCACGCTGCAAGGTCTGCGGCAGGCGCGCCAGGCCACCGCGTGTCGTGTCACCGGTGATGCTGGCGTTGACCACGCGATAGGGCAGGCCTTGTTGTTGCAGTCGTTGTTGCAGCAGGCTGACCCAGCCGTCATCCGCCGATGACAGGCCATAGCCGGCACTGAGGCTGTCGCCAACAATCAGGATCGTATTAAGTGACGCTGTGGCCATGGCCGGCGTCAGCAGGAAACACAGAATGACAAAGCGCAACAACATACTCATACAGGCTCGGGACGTCAGTAAACAGGTCAAATCACCGGATGGCTCGATGCTGCACATCCTTATGGGGATTGACCTGCATGTCAACTCGGGCGAGGCGGTCGCCTTGCTGGGTGCTTCGGGTTCGGGCAAATCCACTTTGCTCGGCTTGCTGGCCGGGCTGGATCTGCCGAGCAACGGCGAGGTCAACCTGCTGGGGCAGTCACTGGCGGGACTCGACGAAGACCAGCGCGCGCGTCTGCGCCTTGGTAAGGTCGGGTTTGTGTTCCAGTCGTTTCAGCTGATTCCCGGTATGACGGCGCTGGAAAATGTCGCCTTGCCATTGCAGTTAAGCGGTGCCGATAATCATCAGCAACAGGCGAGGCAGTTGCTCAGCGATGTCGGCCTGGGTCAGCGCATGGCGCATTTGCCACAACAACTGTCCGGCGGCGAACAACAGCGTGTCGCGCTGGCGCGCGCTTTTGCCGGCGAGCCGAAGGTGCTGTTCGCCGACGAGCCGACCGGCAACCTCGATGCCGAAACCGGCGCACAGATCGCCGAGCTGTTGTTTGACCTGCGCGATCGCTGCAACACGGCGTTGCTCATGGTGACACACGATGAACAACTGGCCAGCCGCTGTGATCGCATTTATGAGTTGCACGCCGGTCACTTAAAGGGTGACGCTGCATGAGAATCCTGTTGCGCAGCCTGCGTCACAGCCGTTCCCTGCTGTTGCTGTTTTCGGCTCTGGTGGTGGCGGTGACGGCCATGACTTCGGTGGCGTTCTTTGTCGATCGGGTCGACCGTGGCCTGGTGTTGCAGGGCGCGGCCCTGCTGGCCGCGGATCTGGTGATTGAACAGGGCAACGACATTCCGGCCGAATGGCTTGAGCAGGCGCGGCAACTGGGGCTAGAAACTTCCGAGCAGGTGAGTTTCCCGAGTGT
The DNA here is from genome assembly GCA_050049775.1 of Chromatiales bacterium. Taxonomy (GTDB): domain Bacteria; phylum Pseudomonadota; class Gammaproteobacteria; order Chromatiales; family Chromatiaceae; genus JABDQZ01. The sequence goes on along the minus strand of JASFVP010000009.1, from coordinate 36,038 downwards.
GCTGTTCCATGAAGACCGGCCGGTGCTGGTGCAGGTCAAGGCGGTGGATGGCGCCTATCCGTTGCGTGGTGAATTGCAGGTTAGCGGTAGCAATGGCCTGGTGACAGCCGGTGCGCCGCCAGCCGGTCATCTCTACCTGGAAAACAATCTGCGCGATAAATTGCAGCTGGCTGCCGATTTTGGCGCGGCAACGGCGCCGGTGTTTCCGCTGGGCGAGCTGTCCTTGCAACTGGCCGGATACATCGAACAGGAACCCGACCGTGGCGGCAATCTGTTTCAGCTGGCGCCGCGCATCATGCTGAATTCTGCCGACGTGCAGGCAAGCGGCCTGCTGGGTCCGGCCAGTCGTGCGCGCTACCGTCTGCTGCTCGCCGGTGACAGCAATACGATTGCCCAATACCGGCGCTGGCTGACACCGCGCCTGCCGCATGGCAGCCGCGTACTGGATGTTGAAAATGCCCGCCCGGAACTGCGCACCGCACTGGATCGTGGCCGGCGTTTCCTGAGCCTGGCGGCATTGTGCGCCAGCCTGCTGGCAGGTATCGCCATTTTGCTGGCGGCGCGGCGTTACGTCAGTCGCGCCATGGATACGGCGGCGATTTTACGCACGCTCGGTATGACCGGCTGGCAGGTAATGTGGCGGCATCTGCGTGAAATTGCACTGGTGCTGGTGTCTGGCGTGGTCACCGGCATTGTGCTCGGTTACCTGGGACAGATGTTTTTGTTTGCCGTACTGGGTGAATGGTTCAGTCAGGAACTGCCGGTCGCAGGCCCGCGCCCGGTACTGACCGGGGTGCTGTTCGGCACCGTGTTGCTGCTGGGCTTTGCCCTGCCGGCATTACTGCGAATCCGGCGCGTGTCGCCGCTGCGTGTGTTGCGGCGTGAGCTGGACCCGCCGGATGCTTCGGCGTTGCTGGTGTGGGGGCTGGCGCTGGTCGCATTCACGTTACTGGTGTTCTGGCAGGTGCAGGACAACCGCCTGGCGACCAGCCTGCTGTTGGCGTTGGCGGCCATCATGCTGTTGTCGGTCGGCATCGGCCGCGGACTGATTGCGCTGTTGCGTCCATACCGCAAATCCGCACAAGGCGTCGGCTTCGGGCTGGCGGCATTGTCACGCCACGCGGCGCTGACCCAGTGGCAGCTGGCGGGGTTCTCGGTGGGTATCAGTCTGTTGCTGCTGCTTGGCGCCGTGCGGGTTGATCTCATCAATACCTGGCAACGCAGCCTGTCGCCGGCGGCGCCGAACCATTTTCTCATCAACATCCAGCCGGATGAGCAGCAGGCGCTGCAACAGTGGTTTAAACAGCAGGGCATCAGCAACTCCGGCATGTACGCCAGTGCGCGTGGCCGCCTGACGCAGATTGATGGCCAGGCAATTGATGCGACAGACTTTGCAACGCCACGAGCGCGCCACCTGGCGACACGTGAATTCAGCCTGGGCTTTTCCGATCGTCTGCAAAGCGATAACCGGATTGTGGCGGGCCAGCCGTGGCGGGCCGGCTGGCGCGGTTTCAGTGTCGAGCTGGGCCTGGCGCAACATCTCGGCCTCAAGCCCGGCAGCCAACTGACGTTTGAGATCGCCGGCCAACAACTGACTGCGCCGGTGGTGAATCTGCGCACGGTGTCGTGGGATTCGTTTAACGTGAATTTTTTTGTGCAGGGCTCACAGGATCTCATGGCGGACTTGCCGGTAGCCTATCTCAACAGTATTTATCTGACCGATGAAAACAGCGACGTCGTGCGCAAGCTGGCGCGTGACTACCCGGCGATGTCGGTGCTGGACCTGCGGCCCTTGCTGGCGCAGGTGCGTAACATCATGGACAAGGGCGCGCTGGCGGTGCAAGGTGTGTTTGTCTTTACCTTGCTGGCGGCGGTGCTGGTGACGCTGGGTGCGGTGCAGATCAGTCGCGAAGAACGCGCCCGTGAGATTGCCCTGTTGCGCACACTCGGCGCCAGCCGGGGTCAGGTGTTGCTCGGTGTGTTGAGTGAATTTGGCCTGCTCGGCCTGCTGGCGGGGTTGATTGCCGCCAGCCTGTCGGCGATTGCCGGCTATGTGATTGCGCTGCAGTTGTTCGATTTGCAGCCGGCCTTCAATCCATGGATCTGGCTGGCCGGCATGTCGGGTGGTCTGGCGGCATTGCTCACGGTGGGTTACCTGGCCAGTCGCAGTCTATTAACCACACCGCCGATGGCGGTGCTCAATACCGGAAACTGAACATGTCACAAATCGCTTTTAACGCTTATCTGGCACAGGAACGGGGGCAGCTGCCCCGGCTGACTCAATTACAGATCGACGCTTTGATGCAGGGCGATGTGCTGGTCAAGGTCGATTACAGCGGCCTCAATTACAAGGATGCGCTGGCCATGACGGGCAAGGGGGCAATCTTGCGTCACTGGCCGATGGTGCCGGGCGTCGATTTTTGCGGTCAGGTGCAAAGCTCTGACGATGCGCGTTTTCAAGCGGGCGATTCGGTAATCGTCACCGGTCACGGTATCGGGGAATCGCACTTTGGTGGCTATGCGGAGTATGCTCGCGTGCCGGCTGACTGGCTGTTGCCATTACCGGCCGGCCTGGATTGTCGTCATGCGATGGCCATCGGCACGGCCGGGCTGACCGCCATGCTGGCGGTGCTGGCGCTGGAAAAACACGGTATCGATACCGGCCGGGGGCCGGTGCTGGTCACCGGTGCGACCGGTGGCGTCGGCAGTATGGCGATTGCGTTGTTACATCACGCCGGTTATACGGTGACAGCTGCAACCGGTCGCACGCACGAGGCCGATTATTTACGTGGCCTGGGCGCCGACGAAGTGGTGCACCGCAGTGAATTCACGGCCGAGGTCAAGCCACTGGCGACGCAACGCTGGAGTGCGGCGATTGATGTGGCTGGCGGATATACGCTGGCCAATGTCCTGAGCCAGTTGTGTTACGGCGGGGCCGCAGCTGCCTGTGGCCTGGCCGAGTCGATGCAGCTACCGGCCACGGTGGCGCCCTTTATTTTGCGCGGCGTGACGCTGTATGGCATTGAGTCGGTGCAAGCCTCCCGGGCTGTGCGTGAGCAGGTATGGCAGCGCCTGGCTACGGACCTGGATTCGACTTTGCTGGCGCAAATGACCGAAGAGATCGATTTCGCTGATTTGCCGGAAGCGGCTGAGTCCATGCTGACTGGTGGTAAACGCGGCCGCCTGGTTGTCAGGCCGGCCTGAAGCCACCGCCTCTCTGAATTCCCGACTCTATGTGACTCCGGTCAAAAGACCGGCGTCCGTTGGATGCTATTTTATAAACAGGAGCGTCTGTCGCAAACAGGACCATAACATCTGTCTGATCAGTAAGGATGCATCATGACTAGAGGCTACAGGGAATTACGCCATGAACTCATTGATATGATCAATGAGTTACGTCTGGCCAAAAAACAGCACTATCAGTGGATGGCGGATTTTCATTGTGAATTGCTGTGTGATGTCCATAACAGCAGCTTCGCGGAACAGATTGCATCGGAACACGAGTGCGCTTTCGGCCAGTGGTATGACAAGGCCGCCCGCTATTTTCAATTACTCGAGGATGACGTATTTCTCGAGATCGGCGAGTTTCACGCCAACCTGCATCACTTTGCCAAGCGTTTGCACGATGAAGTGATCGCTGGCCGATCGATTGCGCAGCAGGAATATGAAGGCTTCAGCCAGACGATCAGGCAATTCTATGAAAAGATCGCCGACCTCGAATTGCACCTGTGGACATCCATCTGCCTGATTGATCCACTGACCGGTTTGCGTAACCGGCAAGGCATGTTGATTGAGCTGTCCGACGAGCAGATGCGCGCGATCCGTACCGATGACAGTTGCGCCATTGCCATGGGCGATATCGACGACTTCAAGGCGATCAACGATGAGTATGGCCATGCCGCCGGTGATGAGATTCTCAAACAGATCGCCGGTATCCTGTCCGATGAAATGCGCGTTTATGACCGGCTGTATCGCTACGGCGGTGAAGAGTTTCTGTTCTGTTTTCCACACAGCAGCGCAGCCGAGGCCCACAACATTCTGCAACGTATCCGACACCGGATTGCCGATACGACCATGCAGGTCAACAGCCTGCCACCGTTACGGTTGACCATGTCGTTCGGCATGGCGATGTTGCAAGAGGGGCCGATTGAGGAAAACATCAAACGTGCCGATGCGGCATTGCTGTCGGCCAAGCAGGCGGGTAAAAACCAGGTGCGGCAGGATCAGGCTTAACTTGCCTGCAACCACTCCTTGGGTGCTTCGTAGTTGCGTATCCAGTCGAGCAATTCCTCGGCCGGCATGGGGCGGGCTATGGCGTAGCCCTGGGCATACTCACAACCGATTTCAATCAGCCTGAGGCCATGTTGCACATCTTCCACACCTTCGGCGATGACTGAACGGTTGAAGGCGGCGGCCAGGCGCACTATGCCTTCAACAATATTGGCGTCGCGTTCATCCACCAGCATGTCGCGTACAAACAGACGATCGATTTTAAGCGTTTCGGCCGGCAGGCGGCTCAGGTAGGTGAGCGATGAATAACCGGTGCCGAAATCGTCCAGCGCAAATTGCAGACCGAGTTTCTGGCATTGTTCCATTTTTTCGGAAATCACTTCGAGATTACCCAGCGCCGCGGTTTCCAGTATTTCCAGTGACACCATTTTCGCGCATTTTTTGTAGGGACCGGAAAACAACTGTTGCAAACGTTGCACAAAGTCAGGCTGCTGGAAGGTGATTGCCGAAACATTGATGCCGAGACGCAGCCGGTAACCCGCCCTGACCCAGTCCGATAACTGCCGGACCGCGGCATGCAACACCCACCAGTCGAGATCAACACACATGATGTGATCCTCGATAAACGGGAGAAACTCGGCCGGTGGCAACAGGCCTTTTTCCGGGTGCTGCCAACGCACCAGGGTTTCGACGCCATACACCTTGCTTTGTTTTAAATGGATTTGCGGATGGAAATGCAATTCCAGTTCATCTTGCTGGATTGCTTGTTCGATGCGTGCCAGGTTTTCGTGCTGGCTGTGCATCAGCTTGTCCTGCTCGGCATCAAAGAAATGGTACTGGTTTTTGCCGCTGCTCTTGGCGTTGTACATGGCCTGGTCAGCATGACGCAACAGCGTATCGGCATCGCCCTTATCATCCGGATAGATGGTCAGGCCGATACTGGCTGTCAGGATGAATTCCTTACCTTCAGTTGTATAGGGCGTGGAAATCAGGTTTTGCAGGCGTTCCACCAGTTCAACGCATTCGTTGTTGTTGCGGATGTCGGTGAACAGCAAGGTGAATTCATCGCCGCCCCAGCGCGCCACCGTGTCTTCGGTGCGCAATGAGTGGGTAAGGCGCTTGGAAAACTCGATCAGGAATTTGTCACCGGCGGCGTGGCCAAGCTGGTCATTGATCGGCTTGAAGCCGTCCAGGTCCAGTGCGCAGACAGCAAACTTGGTGTTATGCCGGTCGGCGCTGGCGATTGCCTGTTGCATGCGGTCAACCAGATATCGACGGTTGGGCAGATGGGTGAGGATGTCGTTGTAGGCGAGCTCCTCGAGCTGCGCCTGATAGTTCTTGATTTCGGTAATGTCACGGCTGATGCCGATGAGGCCGAGCACATTGCCGTCGGGGTCGTAGTAGGGGGTCTTCAGCGTATCGAGCAGTACCTGGTGACCGTCCGGATAGGTGACCCATTCCTCGTTGCGTCTGGGCTTGCCGGACTTGAGCATGCGCCGGTCGTTGGCACGAAACGCTTTAGCGGTTTTCTCATCAAAAAAATCCAGGTCGGTGCGGCCGACCTGCTCGGGCTCAGGGCAACCGACAAATTCCTCAAAGGCCTTGTTGCAGCCGAGGAAAACACCTTGCTCATTCTTGAAAAAAATCAGATCGGGAATGCTGTTGATCAATGAGCGCAACAGGATTTGTTCACGTTTGAGGTTTTCATTGGTGGCGGTTAATTCCTGACTCAGTTGCGCCAGGCGATTGGTTTCGATGTTGCGGATGTGCATGTTACGGATCAGGTAAATGCCGAATAATCCGGCTACCAGCCACGCGGTGGCTGCCAGTGCACCGGTGCGCAGGCGTTGCGTGTATATTGCACTGACATCTTTTACCAGTGTCAGGGTGGCATCGTTGTTATAACCGTATTCGATATGCTTGTTGAGACTGTGGGTGAATTCGCTGTCGCTGATGCGATGAAACTCGCCGATAAAATAGCCGCTGGCGGTCTGTAATGTCAGCGCCAGGGTATCCTGCTGGGTTTCCGACCATTCATTGAAAATCAGCTGGATGGCTTCGTATTCACCGGCGCGCAGCGCTTTTTCCGATAACACGCCCAGCAGAGCCAGTTCCTGCTCGGTATGCTCATAAATGCGTTTTTTATTGTCCTGGTATTGCTCGTCGTAAATCCGGTAGCCGAGCAGCAACAGGCCGGTCATGACGATGGCCAGCAAAACCCAGTGTTTCAGCATGTGGTTGTCAGGCGTATTGCTCATAAAATCCCGTGGCAGCACCTTGTGCTACTTGAGTAATTTCATCAGCTTGCGCAGATTGTCATAATCGATGTCGGACGCCGGGGTCATGCCGGTCAGGCCCGGCTTGATGGGCTGTAGCAGGCTTTTTACCTCTTCGGGTGAGCGCAATCTCAATAGCAGGTGGCGTATTCGATGAATCATGCTGATATCCATGTTCGAGCGTGTGATAAACAGGTGCTCGGAAATATCCGGTGACCTGGCCAGTGCTTTCAAGCCTTTGTTGCGCAGATTGTGAAACACTTCCTCCTTGACTGCGCCGGCATCGGCATCACCTGCCAGTACGGCCAGGGCGACATTTTTATGGCCTTTGTAAAACTGATAGCCAGACAGCTTGTCCAGTGTGATGCCTTGCTCGAGCAACATTGCCTGCGGTACCAGGCTGCTCATGGTGGAGTTCTTGTCGCCAAACGCAAAAAATTTACCTTTCAGATCACTGAGCTGTTGCAGGTTGCTGTCAGCGCGTATGACGATATAACCGTTGAATGTGCTTTGCCCGGCGTTTTCGATCCGGGCAAGAATCGGTTTTTCGCCATAGTCATCGGTTACCTTCACATAGATAGACGGGCCAAGATAGGCGATATCAATTTCGTCATTACCGATCGCCTCGATGTGCGATTGATAGTCTTGCGCAACCCTGACTTCCACGGTTGTCTCCAGTTCGCTGGACAGATATTCGGCCAGTGGCTGGAAACGCTTTTTGAGATTGCCGGGCTCCAGGTAGGGATGCACGCCAAGCACCAGATCGGCGGACACGGCCGAGGACAACATCCAGACAAGCAACAAGTAAAAAATACGCATGGCTCTATAGCATTCGGGATTATTTACGATACCTGAAGTAGCGGCCTGACCACCGGCTTCTTTAATCAGGTGACCGTTGCACATGGGCTCGTGACAGCGGCTTTGCATTGTTGGTGTGTTGTCCTGTCGACAGGCTAGAATGCTTGCCAGACTACGCCATGGCTTGTCACATCAAGCACATGGCGCCGATCAATACCAGGAAACCCTTCATGCAGCAGCTCAACAAAAGTGACAACCAGGTAATCGAAGCACTTTACAATCGCATCACCGGTGATGAGGATGCGCGGGTTTGCAAGGACATTCCGGCTTCGGCCTGTAATGACCAGCCGCGCAATTTTTTTGCATATCTGGTGGCCAATCTGCTCGGCAAGGTGGCGGATGAAATCGCCAGCGCCAAGCTGGTCATTCCCTGGCTGTTTGGTGCGCTCGGCGTGCCGGTAGTGTTTACCGGTTTTCTGGTGCCGATTCGTGAGGCCGGCGTGTTGTTGCCGCAACTGGCGGTAGCCGCAGCGGTGCGCCGCCTGCCGGTGCGTAAAGGCGTCTGGCTGCTGGGTGCGGTGTTGTCGGCGCTGAGTCTGTTCGGTATGGCCGTTGCTGCGTTGTTGTTTACCGGTGCGACGGCTGGTCTGGCGATTGTGTTGATGCTGGTGGTGTTCAGTCTGGCGCGCGGCCTGTGTTCGGTTTCCGCCAAGGATGTACTTGGCAAGACGGTTTCGAAAAGCCGCCGGGGTGCGCTCATGGGCTGGAGCGCCAGTCTGTCGGGCGTGGCCGTACTGGCGGTTGGCGTGTGGATGGGACTCATGGATCAGGCTGCTGCGGGCCTGGGTGTGTTTGCCGGTCTGTTGATCACCGGTGGCCTGTTGTGGATTGTGGCGGCACTGGTGTTCGCCGCGATTCGAGAACAGCCCGGCGCTACCGAGGGTGGCGGCAATGCGCTGACTGTCGCGCTGCAGCAATTGCGGCTGCTGCGTGACGACATACCGTTTCGCCATTTTGTGCTGGCGCGTTCCTTGCTGCTGGCGGTGGCGCTGGCGCCGCCGTTTTATGTGTTGATCGCCCAACAACAGGCACAGGCTGGCTTGCTGGGGCTTGGCGCACTGATCATAGCGAATGGTCTGGCGACCAGTCTGTCGGCGCCGTTCTGGGGCTATCTGGGTGACCGTTCCAGCCGCCATGTCATGGTGCTGGCCTCCACCGGCGCAGGTCTTTTAGGTCTGCTCACCTATGCGGCGGTAGTGTCCGGCTGGGGCTGGGCGACGAGCGAATATGGCCTGGCGGTGATTTTTCTGTTGCTCAATGTCATGCACGGTGGTGTTCGCCTCGGCCGCAAGGTGTATCTGGTGGATATGGCCAGCGGCGACAATCGAGCCACTTATGTGGCGGTGTCCAACACGGTGATCGGCGTGCTCATGCTGTTTGGCGGTCTCATTGGCCTGGTGGGCGACTGGCTCGGCGCACCGGCGACGGTATTGCTGCTGGGACTGCTGTCGCTGCTGGCGGCGCTTTATATCCGGCGCTTGCCCGAAGTCAGCGAACCTGAGTGAGAGCAAAACAAAAAAATATATTTGCAATCTGATATATGTCGTTTACGATATATGCCATATGTTGAATATATCCCCGGAATCCGTATTCAGTGCGCTGGCCAATAGCACGCGGCTGCGTTGTGTTTTACTACTGCTCGAGTACGACGAACTCTGTGTTTGCGAACTGACCTATGTGATTGGTGCGGCGCAACCCAATATGTCGCGCAATCTGGCGCAATTGCGTGAAGCCGGCCTGGTGAGCGACCGGCGTGAAGGCCAGTGGATTCATTACCGCATTAGCCCGGACTTGCCGGTGTGGGTGCTGGATATTCTGCATGCGGCAGCAAGTGCAAGCGCTGATATCGAACCTTTTCAATCAGATCGGAAGGCTTTGGGCAAAATGCCCAACCGCCCCGGTGCGCCACGCTGCGCCTGACAGGAGCAGGTCGGCATATACTTCATCAAATCGCTTGGTCATTCAGGAGAACAGGCAATGGATAACAACATCTTTAACGTGCTGTTTTTGTGCACCGGCAATTCCGCGCGCAGTGTGTTTGCCGAATGTCTGATCAATCGCCTTGGCAAGGGCAGGTTTCAGGGCTTCAGCGCCGGCAGCCATCCGAAAGGCGAGATCAATCCGTTCACGATTCGAGAACTGCAACGCCATAATTATTATACCGACGATTTGCGCAGCAAGGACTGGAGTGAATTCTCCGGTGAAGAAGCGCCGCAAATGGATTTTGTTTTCACCGTGTGTGACAGCGCTGCGGCGGAGACCTGTCCAGTGTGGCCGGGCCAGCCGATGACCGCACACTGGGGTATACCGGATCCGGCCAGTGCCACTGGCAGTGACATGGACAAGCAGGCGGCGTTTGCCAAAGCCTTTGCTGAATTGCAAAACCGCATTTCGATTTTTGTCAGCCTGCCGATCGCATCACTCGACAAACTCAAGCTGCAGCGCCAGCTTGATGAAATCGGTAACGCGACCTTGCAGCAATCCACCGATACCGCGGCCTGAAGAAGGCGAAGCATGAGTGCGCAGTGTGAAGTGACCGCCAAACAGGCGGCCGGCAGTGATATGGGCCTGTTTGAACGTTATCTCAGTCTTTGGGTAGCGTTATGCATCGTGACCGGCATTGTGCTGGGTCATTTTCTGCCGGTGCCATTCCAGTTTATCGGTCGGCTGGAACTGGCGCACGTCAATCTGCCGGTCGCTGTGCTGATCTGGCTGATGATCATTCCGATGCTCATCAAGGTGGACTTCGCTGCCTTGCACGAAGTCAAACAGCACTGGAAGGGTGTCGGTGTAACCCTGTTTATTAATTGGGCAGTCAAACCGTTTTCAATGGCCTTGCTGGGCTGGCTTTTCATCCGCCACCTGTTTGCCCCGTATCTGCCGGCCGAACAGCTCGACAGTTACATCGCAGGTCTGATTCTGCTGGCCGCCGCACCCTGCACCGCCATGGTGTTTGTCTGGAGTCGTTTGTCCGGCGGTGAACCGCATTTCACGTTAAGCCAGGTGGCTTTGAATGACAGCATCATGATTGTGGCGTTTGCACCGATTGTCGGACTGTTGCTCGGCCTGTCAGCGATCAGCGTGCCCTGGGATACCTTGTTGCTGTCGGTGGTGTTGTACATCGCCTTGCCAGTGGTTTTTGCACAGTGGTGGCGCAGGCGTTTGTTGAACAAGGGCGGAGAGGCGTTATTACAACAGACCCTCGACAGGCTGCATCCGGTTTCGCTGATTGCCTTGCTGGCGACGCTGGTATTGCTGTTCGGCTTTCAGGGCGAGCAGATACTGAAACAACCCATGGTCATTTTGCTGCTGGCCGTGCCCATCCTGATCCAGGTGTATTTCAATTCCGGTCTGGCGTATTTGCTCAACCGTCAGTTTGGCGTGGCACATTGTGTGGCAGCGCCGTCGGCGCTGATCGGCGCCAGCAACTTTTTTGAACTGGCAGTCGCCACGGCGATTGTCTTGTTCGGCTTTGAATCCGGTGCGGCACTGGCCACAGTGGTTGGCGTACTGGTCGAGGTGCCGGTCATGCTATCGGTGGTCAAGATCGTCAACAGCAGTAAACGCTGGTACGAAGCCGCCTGACGCGGCGAGCGTCCGCTTCAGCCAGCCCGAGTAAGCAGACGCACGCCTCAGGGCATGATATTGGCAGCGGGTTTGGCCGTTTTGGGCAGCGGCACCGGCAATCCAGGATCCCAGCAGCCGAATGCCAGCCGGGCGAACCAGGCGGCGCGTTCCAGTGCGACAGCGTCAGTTTTCGGGTTTTGGTTTTGTTTGTTCATGGCATGCACCGTCTTGTTTCCAGATCTCATGGTTTGTTGATATCCAGTCTGCCAGCGGATCAACCGCTGGAGAAATCAATAGTATCTTTCTTAATCATCAATAATTATCTATGTATAACCGGGCCACCGGCACTGCTCTAGGCGACACGCTGGTTGTCGTCATCCAGGTAATGCCAGCCGATGGGTTTGCCCTGGGCTGAAAAGGCATACAGGATCGGCACACCGGTCGGAATCTCAAAGTTCTCGACCTGTTCAATACTCATGTCCTGCAGCGCCATGATTAGAGCGCGCAAGGTGTTGCCGTGGCTGGCGATGAACAGACGTTTGCCCTGTTGCAATTGCTGCTCGATTTCGGCACGCCAGAACTGCATGACGCGCTCGCGCGTATCGGCCAGGCTTTCAGCGTTGGGCAATATCTGCGCATCGATATCGGACCAGGCCGGATCCTGCGATGGATGATTGGCATCATGGCGCATTGCCGGTGGCGGCTGATCCAGATAACCACGCCGCCAGCGCCACACCCGTTCATCGCCGACATGCGCGGCCATTGCCACCTTGTCCTTGCCCTGCAAAGCGCCGTAATGGCGTTCATTAAGACGCCAGTCGGTAATGATCGGCACGCTTCTGTTGCCGGATTCCCGCAGCACAATTTCAGCCGTTTCGATGGCACGATCCAGACGCGAACTGTAGGCGGCATCAAACTGATGGCCACGTTCGGCCAGACGCTGACCGGCGCGACGCGCTTCCTCGCGACCGGCATCGGTCAGCGGCGGATTGGCCCAGCCGGTGAAGCGGCCCTCGCGGTTCCACTGGCTTTGCGCGTGGCGGATCATCACCACCGACGGCAAAAATAATTGTTTTGTCATTTTATTCTCCATAGTCATTTCAGGCGGTTTTTGCCTTGTTGCAGAGAACTATAGAGATGGTTTTATTATTAATGAAATCGTTAATATATATATTAATAATAGATAATGACGATTATTAATTTTCGATAAAATTTTGCTGCATGTCTCGATGCCTGCTTGTTGTAATAACAGTGCAGGCTGATCAGTGATATCGTTACACGTGTGAACAAGAATCGATCAAGGAGTGAGGAAAATGAAAACAGGTAAAGTGGTTGGAATAGGCGTAGCCGCTGTGGCAGTGATCGTTATCGCTGCGGTTGTTTACGTGTGGTCATCGCTGGATGGCCTGGTCGAGGCGGCGATCGAGAAATACGGTTCGCAGGCGCTGCAGACCCAGGTTGACGTTGATGGCGTCAAACTGGCGTTGACGTCGGGCGAGGGCAGTATCCAGGGTGTGAAGATCGCCAATCCGGCCGGTTTCAGCCGACCCAATATTTTCACCCTGGATAACATCAGTGTCGCGATCGACCCGAAGACCGTCACCAAGGATGTTATCGTGATTGATAAAATTCTGATCCAGGCGCCGCAGATATTCTATGAGATCAATGACAAGGGCCAGGCCAATGTCAACATGCTGAAGGATAATGTGCAGCAGGCCGCTGGTGGTGGTTCCGGTAAGGCTGCCGGGAAGGACTCAGGCTCCAAACAAGTCAAACTCATCATCCGCAAGCTGATTGTTGAGAAAGGTGAGATCGATGCACGCATTGCTGCATTGAAAAATGAAGACCTGTCCACCAACCTGCCGCGCATCGAACTGAACGACATCGGTGAGTCATCCGGCGGCGCCACACCGGCGCAAGTGGCAGAGAAGTTAGCCAAAGTGTTGATTGAGAAAATCAAAACATCAGTTGCGGACCTGGGTGTGCAGAAATACCTCGGCAAAACCGCCGAAGAAGCCAAGGCCCAGTTAAAGGCGAAGGCGGAAGAAGCGCTCGGCGGTGACGTCGGTGATAAGGTCGGCGACAAGCTGAAAGGCTTGTTCGGGCAATAAGGTGATTGGCTTTTGTGGCGGGGTTATCACAACCCCGCCACTTTCATGAAGATTTGCGCTTTGGCTTTTCAATGCCAAGCTTTTTCATACGTGATGCCAATGTCGTTGGTTTCACGCCGAGCAGTTCTGCCGCTCCGCCGGCGCCAAACACCTTGCCGTTGCAGCTTTGCAATGCTTTCAGTATGACTTCTCGATCACGTTGCACGCGCTGTGTTTCGGTGAGTATCCCATCGGTCGGCGTGGTTTGACCGGCACTTGCATCCTGCTGCGTTGTTTCAGTATTCGCGACGCATGGCAGGTCAATATTCAGGCGGCCGTTGCGCGCCGAGATGACGGCGCGTTCGATTACGTTTTCCAGTTCACGCACATTGCCGGGCCAGTCGTAGGACTGCAGCTTGCTGACATCACTTTGTACCAGGCGGATGTTACGTACACCCATGCGCCGGCTCAGGCGTTGCAGGAAATGACTCGCCAGTAACGGAATGTCTTCAAGCCGGTCACGCAAGGGCGCGCATTCGATTGGATAGACATTGAGGCGGAAGTACAGGTCCTCGCGGAAACGTTTGTCCCTGATTTCCTGCTTCAGGTCGCGGTTGGTCGCGGCAATGACACGCACGTTGACGCTGCGCGTACGTTCTTCGCCGACACGTTCAAACTGGCCTTCCTGCAACACGCGCAATAGCTTGCCCTGTAAATCAATGGGAATTTCACCGACCTCGTCGAGAAACAGGGTGCCGCCATCGGCCAGCTTGAAACGTCCGGTGCGGTCGCGTGTGGCGCCAGTAAACGCACCTTTGACATGCCCGAAGAATTCGCTTTCGAACAATTCGTGCGGAATCGCCGCGCAGTTGACACGGATCATCGGTTTTTCAGCACGCTGGCTGTTGTTGTGGATGGCGCGCGCGATCAGTTCCTTACCGGTGCCCGACTCACCGTTGATCAATACGGTGGCATCGGTGTGCGCCACCAGTTCGATCTGGCGGAACACCTGCTTGACGGCGTGGCTGACGCCGACGATTTCCTGGTAATTATGTTCGGCGCTGATTTCTTCCTGCAGATAGGCATTTTCATCTTCGAGACGTTGCTTGAGACGCTGTACCTCATCGAGCGCATTGCGCAAATCGTTTTCCGCCTGCTTACGTTCGGTGATGTCGCGGAAGATGAGCACCGCACCGACCAGACGACCACGATCGCGGATCGGTGTGCTGGTGTACTCGACCGGCAACGGTGAACCGTCCTTGCGCCAGAAAACTTCGTCTTCGACACGATGCACGATGCCATCGCGGAAAGCCTTATAGATGGGGCAATCCTCGTCATGGTAATGACTGCCATCGGCATGGGTATGGTGCACCAGCTGGTGCATGTTCCTGCCGACCAGTTCGTCAGCCGACCAGCCCAGCAACTCACAGGCGGCCGGATTGACGAAAGTGGTAATGCCTTCGGTATTGACGCCATAAATACCGTCACCTGCGGCTTTCAGCAGCAACTGGTTTTCCGCCTCGATTTCCTGGAACAGGCGTTCGACGCGGCGCCATTCGGACAGACCACGCCGCACATAGTCATTGGCCTCATCGTCCATGCGTTGCTGTTCCAGGTTGGCGCGGTTGTGAAATGAAATCACCAGCAGCGGCACCGGCGTGGCCTGCGCCAGGCGCGCATGGTATTCGACGCTGATTTCCTCGCCGTGTTTGCTACGGCAACTCAGTTCGCTGGTCCAGCCACTGCCGTTATGCAGCACCGATTGGGTAAACACGATCAGCGCCGGCATTTCCTGGGGATGCAAAGCACTCGGATACAACGCCAGCAATTCATCGCGGCTGTAACCGAGCAGGTCGCAGGCCGCGCGGTTGGCTTCATGGATCTGGTCGGCGACCGGATCGATCACCAGCGTTGGCTCCGGGTGACTGTCAAAATACAACTGAAACGGACCGATCGGGTCCCAGCTGCCCGGTTTTTGTTCGTAGTTGAACTCGTTTTCAAGCCTGTTCATGGCGTCTTCCCAATGCGGTGTTTTCCTGGTTGTTCGGATTACGAAGGCTCGTAGTCAGTAATTACGAAATTTGGTGATTTACCAGATTTCGTAATTTTTCGTCATCTGGCAGAAGACAATAAATTTTTTAAAAAACAATAACATAACAAAATTACTCCTGTTGGCACGATGACTGCTCTACCAGTTAACGATGGCCGCTCACTGCATCAAGGGAAACAGGGACGTGAAGCGGGTTGGCCATCAAATTTCTGCACCGGAAAAGTGCGTTTTGCCCAATATGAGTGCGTCCATGCACAGGAGTCGTCCATGAATTTTGCCAATTCGGAAAGCGTATCGCCTCCCACAGCTCTTTGTGCAGAAGTCGTGCCATGTGCCGGCAGTGCGGCTTTTAGGTAAGTCATCAGTTCGAGTTACTCGAGGAAATTGCAATGTCATACAAGAGTCTAGGTAATCCCTTTGATAAGGATTCCGACCTGCAGCATGGCCCTACGTGCAAGTGCCCGATTTGTGTTTTTGAGCGCAATGAGGCGGCGTACGCGAGTTATGAATGCACGGAAACGGAACGAACGGAACGTCTGGAGCAGGCGGTGTTCGAAGGCACCATCAATACCGCCGATGGCGCTCGTCCGGTTGGCGATTACATCGCTGACGAAGCGCTGCTGAACACAGCTTCCGACGACAACCCGCTGGAAAGCTCCGAGGACATCATGGATCGCGCCATCGAAAGCGCCATCGTGCGTGGTGTGTTCGGTCACGATGAAATCTCGCGGCGCGGCTTTCTGTCCGCGGTCGGCGGCGGCACACTGGCCGCGGTGCTGGGTTCGATCCTGCCGATGGACGACGTCAAGGCGGCCATCAAGGACAATCTCGGCAAGCCGGAGAAGTCCAAGCTGAAAGTCGGCTTTGTGCCGATCACCTGCGCCACGCCGATCATCATGGCGCACCCGATGGGTTTCTACAGCAAGTACGGTCTGGATGTCGAAGTCATCAAGACGGCCGGCTGGGCGGTGGCGCGCGACAAGTCGCTGTCCAAGGAATACGACGCTTCCCACATGCTGACACCGATGCCTCTGGCGATCAGCATGGGCGCGGGTTCCACCCAGGTGCCGTTCCGCATGCCGGCGGTGGAAAACATCAACGGCCAGGCGATCGTGCTGCACATGAAACACAAGGACAACCGCGATCCGAAAAACTGGAAAGGCTTTAAGTTCGGCGTGCCGTTTGACTATTCCATGCACAACTTCCTGTTGCGTTATTACGTTGCCGAGCATGGGCTGGACCCGGACAAGGACATCCAGATCCGCGTCGTGCCGCCACCGGAAATGGTCGCCAACCTGCGCGCCGGTAACCTCGACGGTTATCTGTCGCCAGATCCGTTCAACCAGCGCGCCGTGTGGGAGAAGGTCGGTTTCATTCATACGCTGACCAAGGACATCTGGCCGGGCCATCCCTGCTGTGCGTTTGCCTGTTCCGAGGAATTCGCCACCACCTTGCCGAATACCTATGCGGCCTTGCTGAAGTCGATCATCGACGCGACGGCCTATTCGCAGGTGCATGAAAACCGTAAGGAAATCTCCAAGGCGATCGCGCCGAAGAACTACCTCAACCAGCCGGTGCCGGTGATCGAACAGGTACTGACCGGTCGCTATGCCGATGGCCTGGGCAATGTCAAAAACGATCCGAACCGGATCGACTTTGACCCGTTCCCATGGCACTCAATGGCGGTGTGGATTCTGACGCAGATGAAACGTTGGGGTTACATCAAGGGTGATGTCGACTATCGCAAGGTCGCCGAGGAAGTCTACCTGGCTGCCGACGCCACCAAGGTGATGCATGATCTCGGCTATGACGTGCCGGATCATACCTATGAGAAGTACGAAATCATGGGCAAGACCTTCGATCCGGCCACGCCGGAAGCCTACGTCAACAGCTTCGCGATCAAGCGCAGCTAACCGGGCGGGACCGGCGGTGAGCGCCGCCGGTCCCATTAACATCAACAAGGGTTTTTTATATGTTGCAATCATTAAATGTCCGCGCCGTGATCCTGTCGGTCGCCATGCTGTTATTGCTGCTGGGCCTCTGGGAGTTCACCAATCAGGCGCCGGAAGCGACCGAGGCGCTGAGCGAGTACGAACTGCTCATGGGCGGCGCTGACCAGGAGGCGCGTGTACCGCCGCCTTCCGCCGTCATCAGCCTGGCGGTCGAGGAAATCTCTGACCCGTTTTACGACAAGGGCCCGAACGACAAGGGTATCGGCATCCAGCTCGGTTATTCGATCTATCGTGTACTGGCCGGCTATCTGATCGCTGCGCTGGTGGCGATTCCATTGGGTTTTGTCATCGGTATGTCGCCGCTCATGTACAAGGCGCTGAATCCATTCATCCAGGTATTGCGGCCGATCTCGCCATTGGCGTGGATGCCGCTGGCCTTGTTCATCATCAAGGATTCCGAAGCCTCATCGATTTTCGTGATCTTCATCTGCTCGATCTGGCCGATGTTGATCAACACCGCGTTCGGCGTCGCCAATGTGCGCCAGGACTGGCTCAACGTGGCGCGCACGCATGAACTGTCACGCCTGCGAACTGCGACGACAGTGATCCTGCCGGCCGCTGCGCCCACCATATTAACCGGCATGCGCATTTCCATCGGCATCGCCTGGCTGGTGATCGTCGCCGCCGAAATGCTGGTCGGTGGCACCGGCATTGGTTACTACGTCTGGAACGAGTGGAACAACCTCGACCTCACCAGTGTGATTTTCTCGATACTCATGATCGGTGTGGTCGGCATGTTGCTCGACATGGCCTTGTCCGCCGCCACCCGACTGGTTGAGTACAAGGAGTAAGGCCGTGGCTACCCAGAAGTTTTTTGTAGAAGCCGAAAACCTGTCGCGCCGCTTCAAGGTCAAGGGTGACGAACTCACGGTATTCGAAAACGCCAACTTCGGCATCGAAAAAGGCGAGTTCGTCTGCATCATCGGTCACTCGGGTTGCGGCAAGTCCACCATTCTCAACATTCTCGCCGGACTCGACGAACCGACCGATGGCGCCATATTTATGGAAGGCAAACAGGTGTCCGGTCCGGCGCTGGAACGCGGTGTGGTGTTCCAGAACTATTCCTTGCTGCCGTGGATGACGGCGCTGAAAAACATCCAGTTTGGCGTGCGCGCGCGCTGGCCCGGCTGGAGCAAGGAGCAGGTTACCGAGCATTGCTACAAGTACCTGAAAATGGTCGGTCTGGCCGATGGCGCAGAGCTGCGCAAGCCTTCCGAGCTGTCCGGTGGCATGCGCCAGCGTGTGTCGATTGCGCGCGCCTTCGCCATCGAGCCCAAGCTGTTATTACTCGATGAGCCGTTCGGTGCGCTGGATGCATTGACGCGCGGCAACATCCAGGACGAGCTGCTGAAGATCTGGTCGGATACGCACCAAACCGTGTTTATGATCACGCACGATGTTGATGAAGCCATCCTGCTGGCCGACCGCATTCTGCTCATGACCAACGGCCCGTATGCGCGCATTGCCGAGTCGGTCAAGGTGGATATTCCCAGGCCACGTCAGCGTGGCAGCATCATCCGCGACCCGGCTTACTACCCGATCCGTAACCATCTGGTTGATTTTCTCGTGACGCGCTCCAAGGAGCTGGCCGGCGAAGCCGAAGCGCCGGGCGCAACCGCCTCGGTTTCCACAGCCGAGCGAGTGTTTCCGCAGGAAATCAATCCGGCGGTGGAAATCACAGATACCGGCCTGCGCGCCGCGAACCATTCATGAGGTGATGTCATGACAAGTTGCCTGCAAGAGACCTGTAGCGATCACGAAATCAGCGACAACCCGGCCAGCACAGACGAGCGCATCCCGGTCACGGTGCTGACCGGTTTCCTCGGCTCCGGCAAGACCACCTTGCTCAATCGCATCCTTACCGAGCAACATGGCAAGCGCATCGCCGTGATCGAAAACGAATACGGTGAAATCGGCATCGATCACGAGCTGGTGGTCAACAGCGATGAAGAAGTGTTCGAAATGAACAACGGTTGCATCTGCTGCACCGTGCGTGGTGACCTGATTCGTATTCTGTCGCGCCTCATGAAACGCAAACACAAGTTCGATCACATCCTGATCGAGACCACCGGCATGGCCGATCCGGGGCCGGTGGCGCAGACCTTCTTCATGGACGAGGAGATGAAAGACAAGTTACGCCTCGATGCGATTGTCACGTTGGTGGATGCCAAGCACGTGGTGCAGCATCTGGGTGAATCGTCCGAATGTGAATCGCAACTGGCGTTTGCCGATGTGGTATTGCTCAACAAGACCGACCTGGTGTCGTCCGATGAGCTCAATGAGTTGCGTACTGCGATCCAGAAACGCAATCGCATGACGCGCATTTACCAGACGCAGTACGGCAACATCGACATCGATCAGGTGCTCGGCATTCACGCGTTTGACCTGGAAGCCAAATCCAATGTGATCCCAGAGTTTCTCACCGAGGAACTGCCGTTTGAATGGGCCGGTATTTACGAACTCGAAGCCGGTGATTACGAACTGCAGTTTGAGCCGGGCCCGGACCCGAGCATCGATGTGGTGTTCGGTCGCATCGGTGAGTCGATGGATTTTGACAAGTGGAAGAAAGCCGGCGTGTTGCTGTATTCGAGTCAGCCAAAGCTGGACTGGCTCAATGGTGTGCAGCCGGGCGATCATCTATACCGCCTGCCGATCGACGAACAGCAGGGTGCTTCATTCAAACTGCATGTGCCACGCAAGGGCCGCTATGTGTTGTTGACCCAGCATCTGCCGGAAGAGTTTCTCATGAAGCTGTTACGTGACGGCCGCAGCATGCAGGTCGATGAAGAGCACCGCTACGCCAGTCCGCACGAGCACGATGAAACCGTCACTTCGGTTGGCCTGAGCCTGCCGGGTGATCTCGACAAGAACCGCTTTGAAAGCTGGATCGTGAATCTGCTGCGCAGCAAGGGCACTGATATCTTCCGCATGAAAGGCATACTCGCGTTGGCGGGTGACCCGCAGTGCTTTGTGTTCCAGGGTGTGCACATGTTGTTCGACGGCCAGCCGGGGCGTGACTGGCGCGATGGTGAGTCACGCTTCAACCAGCTGATTTTCATCGGTCGTGATCTCGACCGGGCAAGCCTCGAAGCCGGGTTTCGTCAATGTCTGGCCTGAGCGGAACACAGCGCAGCGCAGACGCGGGCATGCTGCCGGAAAGCAAACACGGCCTGCTCAATGCCACCCTGTGCTGGGCCACGGTGCTCGGCGAAAGTGTGACCGACCTGGCCTGGTCGAACGACAACCGTCTGTTGTATGCAGCTTCGGTTGATGGCCAGCTGATCGCCTGCCAGGACGATGGCGACTGGTTGTTTCGCAGCCAGTTGCACCAGGATGCGATTACCGGCATCGCGGTGCAGCCCAACGGTGAATTGCTGGCCAGTGCCGGCGAGGATGGCGCTGTGCAGCTGTGTAATGCCGGCACTGGCGAGTTACAACAAACCCTGCTGGTGGATGCGCAGTGGAGTGATTTTCTCGATTGGTCGCCGGACGGCTATTTGCTGGCCAGCGCGGCCGGCAAACGTCTGTGTGTCAATGACATCCAATCCGGCGAGCAAAACTGTGTCGAGCATCCCGGCAGCGTCGGTGCACTAGCCTGGGCGCCGAGTGGCAAACGGCTGGCCAGCGGTGCGAACAAAGGCGTGTATCTGTGGAATGTCGGTGTCTGGGAGCCGGTCAGGGTTCTGGATTTCCCGGGGGCAGCCATCAGCTTGGCCTGGAACCAGGACGGCAAGGCCCTGGCCGCCGGCACCCAGGACGGTTTCATGCACGTACGCCTGCAAGGCAATCATGGCAAGGCGCGCCAGCTGAGCATGTCGGGTTATCCGGGCAAGGTGGCCTGTCTCGCCTGGCGGCCGGGCAAACTCAGCCGCCAGCTTTGCATCGCCAGTTGCGGCGGCAATGATGTGGTGCTGTGGTATCTGCATCCGGTCAGCGGCGAGCGCAAGGCGCTGCCATTGCGTCAGCACGACCGGCCGGTCACGCAACTGGCCTGGTCGTACGACGGCAGCCTGCTGGCCAGCGGCGACCGAGGCGGGCGTGTCTGCTTCTGGTCGGGCAGCGGCGAGTTCCTGTTTGACATGGAACTCGGCAGCGAAGTGACTGCATTGCAATGGCATGCCAAAGACCGGTTACTGGCCGTCGGCAATATCGATGGCAGCTTACGACTTTTTTCACTGGCGCACGCCAATACCGCGCCGCCAGCTCATTAATCAGTAGCTACACAGGAAACATACTATGAATAAAACTGAAATGCGTGAAACC
This sequence comes from Chromatiales bacterium, assembly GCA_050049775.1. Taxonomy (GTDB): domain Bacteria; phylum Pseudomonadota; class Gammaproteobacteria; order Chromatiales; family Chromatiaceae; genus JABDQZ01. The sequence goes on along the minus strand of JASFVP010000009.1, from coordinate 14,692 downwards.
ATACTGGAAGCCAAAAAAGCCAAGGCGATTACCTGGGAAGCCATCGCCGCCGCAGCCGGGCTGGCGCCGGAGTATGTCGTGTCGGCCTGTCTCGGCATGAATCATCTGGAAAAGGCCAATGCCGATCCACTGGTCGCCGCGCTGGGACTGGGTCCGGATGTCTCGGTCGCGTTACAGGAGTTTCCCAACAAGAAATGGGAGCAGATTGTGCCGACCGACCCGGTGATCTATCGCTGGTATGAAATCGTCGGTGTCTATGGCGAGACCATCAAGGAATTGATTCATGAGAAATTCGGCGACGGCATCATGTCGGCGATCGATTTCACCATGAACATCGACAAGGAGGAAAACCCGGCCGGCGATCGTGTGGTCGTCACGCTCAATGGCAAATTCCTGCCTTACAAAAGCTGGTAAGCCGACTATATTTTTATTTTGTTACCCGAACCCCTGAGGAAGCCGCTATGAAATCATTGATCAAATCTTCTCTGTTTACTGTTACCGCCCTGACCGCCAGCCTGCCGGCGCAGGCGCATCACATGATGGACGGCCAGACGCCGGAAACCTTCATGCAGGGCATGCTGTCGGGCCTGGCGCATCCGGTCATCGGCATCGACCACTTTGCCTTCGTGTTGATGGTCGGCCTGCTGGCGGTGGCCTTGTCCGGTATGTCGAAATACCTGATGCCGGCGGCGTTTGTCGGCGCCACCATTGCAGGCACCGGCCTGCATCTGGCCGCGGCGGATCTGCCGGCGGCCGAACTGATCATCGCGTTTTCCGTGTTGAGCGCCGGCGCGCTGGTATTGCTGCGCAAGCAACTGCCGGTGTTACTGCTGGGTATCGGCGTGGCCGGTTTTGGCCTGTTTCACGGTTATGCCTATGGCGAGTCGATTGTCGGTGCTGAAACCGGTGTGCTGGCGGCTTACCTGATCGGCTTCAGCCTGATCCAGTATGCGCTGGTTATCGGCATCACGCTGGGCATGGAAAAAATCGCGGCACGCTCCGAACGCGTGCAGCTGCTCGCCACCCGCGGCGCCGCTGCGCTGGCGACCGTTACCGGTGCGGTATTTCTCGCCATGAACATGGCCTGATCTTTTCTGTAATCTCCTCCGACCTGTTTGATGGCAGCTTTGGCTGCCATCATTTTTTGCGGTACTGTTGTCGCCCAACAACGAGGTCGGAGCCTTTATGAAAACCGCATATCTGATGGTGCTGGCTTGCTGTGTCATGCTGGCTAATGTCCAGGCCGCCGATCTCGAGGCCGGGCGCAGCAAGGCGTATCTCTGCACCGAGTGTCACGGCGATCGGGGCATCAGCAACATCGGTCATTATCCGAATCTGGCGGGGCAGAAATACGACTATCTGGTGCTGGCGTTGCAGGCTTACAAAAACCGGGTGCGGCCGGACCCGACCATGCAGATCATGGCGCAGAATCTCAGTGAGACCGATATTGAGAACATCGCCGCCTGGTTCAGCTCCTTGTCCTGTCGCTGAGTTTTGCACTGCATCCGTTGTATAACAGGCCGGGTCCGCTAAGTTTTTGATTTTTGTTTTTCTGCAGAAAAAGACCAGGAAGTTGTCGAAAATTTTTGTTCAGTTGTCACTGGTCTGGCCGATAAAAAACCACAGTTCTGGCATGGAAGCTGACCAGTAGTAATGAATCCCGATGTAGGCAAGCGGAGACGAAATGAAAAATTTCAAATGGACGATTGTTGGCGTGGCTAGCGCCATTTTCCTCTACCTGATCACTGTCGCTTTTGATCTGGAGCTTTACGAAAACCTTGTTTTATTGCTTGAGGATCTTGAGCATTACGAGATCGATGAATTGATTCTTCCCCTGGTGGCTCTGGTGGCTTTCGCTGTCTATGACATGCACCGACGTAACAAGGCGCAAAAGCTGGAAACCGAAAAAGCCAAAATCTATAAAGCGATGCTGGCTTCCACACACCACATTCTGAATAATTTCCTCAACCAGATGCAGTTGTTCAAAATAACGGCGCAAAAAACTCCTGATTTTGATCCACGCATCCTGTCGATGTATGACGAGATCATCCGGGGCGCCAGCTCCCAGATTCAGGCATTGAGTAGCATTACGCACATTGACGAAAAAATCATTCACGAGTCAGTCGCGCCCAAATAGAATCTGCAAGCAGTCTTCCGCCCCTTACCAGCAATTTCCGGAGTGTCTTGATCTCAGGGTGAATTTGCGCGTTAATCGGTGCAAAACAATTCACCGATGATTGTCGTTGCAACAAGCTGATTGCCGGCTATTCACGGAAATTCGCCAGGGAGCAGGAGCATGCGGCCAGGTTTTGGCGCGAAATCATTTTTCATCATTGTCGCAATAGTGCTTGTAGCGCTGCTGGCTTTCTGGCAGTTCGGCAGCACAGTCCGGCAACAGACCGGCGCCATGGTAGAAGAACTGGCCAGAGAGTCCACTGCCGTCGAACCTGCTATTGATGGGCGTCCTCCCGATCTGCCTGATGAAGAAGCCGTGGTGGTTGCCGCGCCGGAGCCGGTTGCGGAAACGGCTGCTCCCACACCAGCGAAGCCAGCGCCGGTCAGCAAGAATGTCGGGAAAACCGTATCTACGGTCAAGGTCAAACCGACCACAGCCAGCGTCGGCACGGGTACGATCACTCACAACAATAATGCCAGTGTCCTGGACAAGATCAAAAATTTCCCGGGCAATGTGGTCAAGAAAATAAAAAAAGCCACCACCAAAAAAGCAGCCAAAAAAACCAATCATAAAGCAGCTGGCAAAACGCCTGACGCGGCTGCGGCACCGGCCCCCACTGAGCCCAAAAGCTTTGATGAATACAAGGTAGTGCTTGGTGCCGACGAGCACATGCAGATACCGGGACTGCCCGGGGAAATGCGCGTCTGGATCGGCGCTACCGATGCAAGCCCCGAGCTACCGGAGGACATGGTGCAGGACGAGACCACCGTACCGGCTGTCGGTGAATCGGCCGAGGTCGAAGCGGATGCGCCCGGCTTTACTGTCGAACCGGCGGAAAGGCAGTGCATCAAGATTCATCCCAGCGGCTCGGAAGTGCGTTTTCGTTTGAAGCCAAAAGACTCCGGTACTTTTGAAGTGGGCGCCAATGTCTATCTGTTTGACTCGGACGACTGCAGCGGTCCGCCAGTGCCCAAGACTGTCGCTGCACTCAAGGTAGAAGTGGAAGTCGATGAAAAGGCTTTTGTCATCGACAAGATCAAACAACTCTGGAACGTGTTCTGGGAACAATTCCTCGAATTCTGGGGCGCTTTTGTGGCGCTGCTGTTCGGGCTGGTTCTGTTTTTGATCCGGGGCAAACTCAAACGCTGGTTCGGTTTTGAAAATGAATAAACCGGGTTCTTATTTCTTCTTTTACTCAATGTGAGCAGCTCTATGAAAATACAACATATTTTTGTCATTTTTATTCTCTCTGTCATGCTGGCGGGCTGTACCGGCAGCGGCATGGTTCGTCCCGTAGTAAACGGAGATAAAACCACTTTGCACACTGAGGATTATGCGCCAAGCACCTGGAATTTACCTCTGGGATCAGTTGTTCCTGAAGGGTCAAATCTGGTGTTGCATCGTCAGCCATCCAAATCGGCTGGTTTTAGTCTTCTGTTCGGGCCGCTTGGTGTAATCATTGCGAATGAAAGCCTGAAAACAGAAACCCGGGAGAAGGTGTCGGCTCTGGATGTGCTCAGGACGCTTGAAGTGAAACACGAAGTTGATGAAATCTTGTCTGAAATGTATCGCAACGGAGAATTAGGCTCGAATACTTCAATAAGCCATGAGTTGCCGAAAGAACACCATTATCTTCTGCAACCTTATGTCTTGCTCGAATCGGATCGGGAATCATCTGCACAAATATCTGTAGTCCTAAAAGTTGAGGAAAAAATCGGCGAAGGAAACGGGTGGAAGGGGCAATATGTGCGGCATTTGCCTTGGCAGATGGATTTGCATACGTTATCGAATGGCAATTCATCGATAGATTCAGAGTGGGTTCGGAGAGAAACATTAAATGCCTTGAGGCTTTCACTAAAAGTCATGGCAATGGACCTCGAGGGAAGTATCAACTCTGAAGAAGTGAAAGTTAAATTCGAGCCTAAGCAGGTTGTTGCATGGAGTTTTCTGGATGAGTTAAGGGGGCGAATGGCGGGTGAGCTTGATGACCAGTATTTTTTGATTCGCACCGACTATGGTGCAGGTGCGCCATTCCTTCATGGTCTACATATACTCAATAAAGATCAGGTAGCCATACTGTCACGATAATAAAAAATAAATTACTGATCGTGTGTCCGTTATTATGACTGGTGTCACCGGGCTGGTTGGTGTACAGGGAACGCCAGTTATTTAAATAACTAACGAGTAAATGCGGCTGGTGCCTGACTTTTTTCCATAACTCTTAACACATGCGATTATTCATCGGAGGAGTACAGCATGGCTATCCGTCTTTGTTCCTACAACATCGAGTGGTTCAATCATCTTTTCACCAGTAGCAATGCCTTGAAGACCAGTCAGGAAGCGGTCAAGCGTTTTGAGGCGATCACCCGGGTGCTCAACAAGCTTAATCCCGATCTCATTGGCATCCTCGAAGCACCCAATTCCACTGCCTCGGGTTCGCAATCCACCATCAGCAAACTGGAAAATTATGCCGCGCAATACGGCTTGCGCACCAGCAAGGCGAAAGTCGGCTATATATCGGGCGGCGAGCAGGAGATTGCCGTGTTGTATGACCCGGCTGTATTGACGGTAGTACACGCGCCGGGCGGTTCGAGCCGTTCGAGAAGTAATCCACGTTTCAACGGCGAGTTTTATTTTGATACCGATGACGACAACATCAAGGAAGTCTACAAGCACTATCGTCCGCCGCTGGAGCTGAAGGTCGTGGTCAAGGCCACCGGCCGGGAATTTCGCCTCATCGTCGCGCACGCCAAATCCAAGGGTGTTTTCAGTAGCGTTGATATGGTGCATCTGGAACGCGAGTCGCGCCGCAACCGCCTGAAAATCTATGCCGAATGCAGCTGGATACGCAAACGCGTCGATGAATGGCTCGACAAACAATACGACATCGTCGTCATGGGTGACATCAACGATGGCCCTGGCATGGATGAATATGAAATGCGTTATGGTCGCAGCGGTGTGGAAATCATCATGGGCAACCTGTTCGAGCCGGACCGCATCCTGCGCAATTATGTCGGTCAGCCGAAATGGGGGCGCTACGGCTGGTCGCCATCCTCGGTGCGTTTCAAGGATCGCATCACCGAAACCGACATCAACGTGCTCATCGATCATATCCTGGTGTCGAGCGGGGTGAAAACGTCAGGCAAAAATCCGCATCGAATCTGGAATCCGTATGAAAACGATGAGGCCAAGCCTTTAAAACAGGATTTGCGCAATGCTTCAGATCATTTTCCGGTGACCATGGATTTAAACCTTTAGTCTTGTCGAGCACGATATCTTCGGGAGGTAACTGGCATGCCAATAATACTTGAGTCTGTCCATACAGATCAGTTTGGTCTTCTTTCTGTCGATTTGAGAAATGAAGGCGGCTCGATTGAGCGTTCATACCCGATTACAGTTGAGCGAGGGCAGCTGCTGGCTCTTTCCGTCTTGTCTGCCCCGGGGGCGCTGGTTGGGCCGGATGCGGCTGTCTCCTTGTATGGCGAGGGTGGCGAGGAGATCATCAGGTTTCAGGGAGAGCAGCACGGGCTGATTACAGTCAGTGAAATGCTTCCCACCCGATTGGCAATAAATGTAAGTGGTGCAGCACCATGCATTGTTATTGCAGGGCTGATCACTCGTCTTAAACAGCTCCCACGCGACCCTGTCGCATTCTTTCAGTGTGAGGCTTGTGTACAAACGATTAAGGCGGCAATTATTGCTCTGCTTGGTCCGGCTGCACTCGTTGCGGACATTCCTGATGGACTGATTGATGCCATTGAGGAAGGTCTGGAAAGACTTGCTGATGAACTGGAGCTCGAAGTCCAGTGGTTAAAAAGCGCCTTAAAACTCATTCGTAATTTTGGTATTGATAAAGTTTCTTTTGATCTTTGCAGGAATCAGGGTTTCTGCAAGTAATCCGCGGAAAAGAATCTAGGAGTAATTTCCAGCATTATCGTATCGTTGAAATTGTCCTGCTGAATATTCATAATTGCGCGCACAGGGACACACCTTGTAACCATCCGATCTTTCTGATGAAACTCTGATACTTACATGCTACCGGTGTTGATGCCATCAAAAGGAATTGGGCTAATAATACTAATTCCAAAGAGGTATCGATCATGGTCAGTACGCTTACCAGAACTCCTTCCACCAGTGAAATGTTTGCCATTGTGCGCCTGCTCGACAAGGCGCTCGACAACCATGATGACTGGCTCAAGACGCTGCATCAATCCCTGATTTGTAGTGAACCACATGCCAATAAGGAGGATATGCAGGATGATGCACATCATCACTGCAAATTCGGCCAGTGGTTCTATAACGAGGCGCCGGACGAAATCAGTAGCACCGGCCTGTATGAAAAAATCGGTGAGCTGCATCTCGAGATGCACAATCACGCGCGTGAGCTGTTGAGGAAAAAACAGGCGAACGAAGTCATCGAAACGACCTTGTATGAAAAGTTCATCAATGAAGCCCTGGTGTTCAAACTCGAAGTACGCAATTTGCAGTTTGATCTGCTCAATCAGGTTTGCGCGGTAGATGAGTTAACCGGCGCCTGGAACCGACACACCATGTACTACAAACTGGTACAGGAGCAGGAAAGGGCGATTCGCAAAGGCCATGATCTGCACATCTGTATGCTGGATATCGACCATTTCAAACCGATCAACGACAACCACGGTCACCTGGCCGGTGATGTCGTCCTGAAAGAATTCACCATCTTCTGCACCGACAGCCTGCGCAAGTACGATTCGTTTTTTCGTTACGGCGGAGAGGAATTTCTCTGCTGCATGCCGGACCTCAGCATGGAGGAGGCAAAAAGTGCCGTTGACCGATTGCGTGAAGACCTGTCCGACCTGAAGATCCGATTGCCATCCGGAGAGGAAATTGGTGTGACGGCTTCATTTGGCCTGGTGCAGGTTGGCCTCGACAAGGGCATCGAAGAATCCATCCAGAATGCCGACCATGCCTTGCTGAATGCCAAGGCGGATGGTCGCAACCGGGTGTGTGTCTGGGGTTGTGATTGATATGAACAGGCCGGAATATCTTCCGGCCCTGTCAGTTAATTAAACAACTCCCGATACAAATTCGCGCCGCTGTTTGCCAGCTGGCCACTCAACACAAACCCCACAACACGATCACCACTCAGGTAATCCAGTCGCCCGGCTGCATTGGATTGGACGGTCGCTTCCGCACCGTTGCCGTTTGCTGGCGGGCAGATGGTCAATGGCATGCTTGGTGTTTTGACACGGATCAGCGGCGGGTGAATCGCAAAGGCTTTGTCTTCGCCGCGTAAATCGGCGGCAATGGTTTCGGCCTGGCGGCGGATCGGTTCGATGTAAGCGAACACCTGTCCTTCCACGGCGGCACAGTCGCCGATGGCATAGATGTCATCCATACTGGTGTGCATATAGCGGTCGGTCATGATGCCCTTGTCGACAGCCAGGCCGGCTTTTTCCGCCAGTTGGGTGTTGGCGATCAGGCCGGCAGCGGATAACACCAGATCGGTTTCGATGGCTTCGCCGTTGGACAGGATCGCGCGCTGGTGCTGGCCGCTGTGCTCGATGCTGTCGACGGTGCTGTGAAAATGCCATTGCACGCCTTTTTCCTGCAGACGCATGCGCAGTTCGCGCGCTGTGTCGGCCGGCAGCAGGCTGGCGATCGGGTAATCGGTTGGATCGACCACGCTGACCTGGTAACCGGCGGTGGTCAGGTCTTCGGCGAACTCGCAGCCGATCAGGCCGGCGCCGAGGATGGTGACATGCTGCACGCCGTCTTCGAGGCGGGCACGCAGTTTCTTGTAGGCCATGAGGTCGTTGACGCGCAACACGCTGTCGGCCGCATCACCGGCGATGGGTAGTTCACGTTGATGCGCACCCAAAGCCAGAATGAGTTTGCCATACTGGATACCGCCCTTGGCGGTGGTCAGGCGTTTCTTGTTGCTGTCGATCTTGATGACGCGTGTTTCGGTGCGTACATCCATATTAAGTTCGGCAGCCTTGCTGGCGGCATCCTGTTCGGCCAGGTCGTCGGCGCTCTTGCCGTGTGCGAATGCGGTTGACAAAGCCGGCTTCGGATAACTGATGCCGGGGCAGGCGGTGACCAGCAGCAACGGCGTGTCGGCGTCCTGTTGGCGAATGGCTTCGGCCACCGACCAGCCGGCGATACCGGCGCCGACGATAACAATGGTGTCTTCGCTGCCGCGGTTCTTGCTGCCAGCGCTTTTGCCAATGGCGGCTTTCGGTTTGGCGCTGGCTACCGGGGCTTCCGGCAACAGGCGCAGATCGCTTTTGCTGAGTCCGCACAACGGGCACTGCCAGCCATCCGGTATGTCTTCATAACGCGTGCCCGGCGCCAGGCCCGAGTCCGGGTCGCCATCGGCTTCGTTGTAAATGTAACCGCATGCATCGCATACCCAGCGGCGATACTCAGCTTCGCTCATGTTATTTCTCCGCTACCTGACTCAGGATGTTGTTGAAAATGCCGTCGAGTTCGACGCCAATGGCGTCCAGCTCGGCGCTGCCGTAAGGCGCGAACACTTCGGTCGGCATACGGCAGGACACGATGACGGCATCGCCGTCTTCATACATGTAAATGCGCAACGGGATGTCGTAACCCGCCGGTTTGCAAGCCGCCCACACGCGCATGGCGAAATCGGGACGGAACACTTCCAGAATCTGGTCGGCCGGTACGGTCTTGCCCATCTTGGCGGCGTTGGCCTGGCCGTTGATGTGGGCCACCACACGCATGTTTTCGGCTTCGATGCCGCCCAGTAGTTTGGCTACGGTGTCCTCGGCGTTGAGGGATGAGGTAAATGTTTTCATCGTTCCTGGTTTTCCTTCATAAAAGTTGGTGCGGGAGCCTGCGCTCCCGCTGTGTTGGTTCAGGCAGCTTCCGACATTTCATCGAGCTCCTTGCGCAGGTGCTTGATCGCCGGAGTGACGATTGCGATGAAGTAGGACTCACGCAATTTGCGCTGCGCCGGTGCGGCGCGCAGATAACCTTTTGCGCCGGTGTGCATCATCGTCGATTGCGAAGCGCGAATCGCCAGTTCACCCGCCGCCAGTCGCAGTTGCAGAATCTCGCGGAAGAATTCGTCCGAGGTTTCAAACGGATCTTCGGCCAGTGCCAGAGCGGCTTCGACGGCATCGTCGAGTTCTTCCTGCAATTCGTCGGGGCGATCTTCCAGGTAGCGGTTGACGTGACCCAGCAGCGGTTCGACTTCACGGCTGATGTCGATGCACGACTGGATGTTGCCCACGCCCATGCCGAACTGCAACAGCACAATGCCGGCGCGGGTACGGTTCAGGAAGGCCGCGCCATCGTGATCGATGATCATCTCGTCCGGGATGAACACGTTTTCGAAAATACAGGCAAAGGTGCGCGTGCCTTCCAGCGCGGTAAAGTGCGCCGATGCGCGCAGGCTGAAGCCTTCCATCTGGCAGTCGACCAGCGCCATGACGGAACGGCCGGGTGCGCCTTCCAGCGAGAACAGCGTGCCAAACACATGTTCCTCACCGAGGTTGGAAACCCATGGTAGTGAACCGTTGACGACATAACCGCCGTTAACGCGTTTGCCCTGCAGGCGCAGCGGCTCGATGCCGGCGAATGCTTTCATGGTGTTGGACATACCGGTACCGGCCAGCACTTCGCCACTGGCGACCTGCGGCAACCAGATGTCACGCACGGCAGCGTTTTCGGCATTTTGCAGATACCAGCCGCACGTGTCCTGGCACCACACGGTAAAGCCGGTGGACATGCATTCGTGCGATACCGTCGCCATGGCCTGGATGGCCGCACCCATGTCGTATTCACCGTCCGGGCGGGCCGCCGGCAAATGCTGGCGGAAAGCGCCGAGCGGTCCGAGCTTGCGCAGCACTTCTTCCGGGTAATAGCCTTCGAGGTCGATCCTGACGGTCAATGGTTTGAGGTCCTGATCGACGACTTCCTGCGTAGCCACCAGCAATTCATCCAGCGGCATCAGTTCATCGAGCATTGTGGCAGCTTCACTCATGATAGTGTCCTCCGGCAAAGCGGCCATCAGGCCGGCATGACTTCCACAGCAACGTTGTTGCGCAGCGTGTTGGCAACCGGCGACCAGACGTTGGAATGGCTGATGATTTCGTCGATCTGTTCCTGCGGTGCATCGCCTTCGGCGGCAATCTTCACGCGCACGGCAGAAAAGCCCAGCGTCTTGGCTTCGTCGAGATCACCGGTACCCCAGACCGCAGTCACGTTGATGTCGCCTTCCAGTTCCAGTTCCAGTTTGGTCAGGCAAACGCCCTGTGCGGTGGCATTGGCGTGTACACCAACCGCCAGGCAAGCGCCAAGACTGGCCAGTACGGCTTCGGAAGGATTCGGCGCATTGTCTTCACCAAGCAGATGCGGCGGCTCGTCGATCAGCATCGGTTCCAGGTTGCGAACATAAGTTTGCATACGGAACTGGCCTTCACAGACGGTCTTGGCTTTCAGGGTAACAACCGAGTCCGGGTTGGCCTTGCCTTTTTCGCCAAGTGCCTTCAGGCCGTCGGAATCAAGTGGACGCAGACAGCTCATGTTTCTGGCGATGGTTTGCTGGGTAGTGCTCATGGATATCTCCTGTTTGTGTGTTTTGAATAAACTCACAAGTCATAGAGCAAAGCCTGTGCCAGCATTGTTTTTTATTTTAAAAACAGTAAGATAATTAGATTGTCAAGTAAATGTGACAATTGTAGGGTAGCGAATTGTCGACAATGTCTGTCTACCTGTTTGGCAATTGTCAGGTTTGTCGTGGCGACAATTTGGTGAATGGTTTTTATTCGTGGAATACGGAGATAGATGCAGCCTAGCTCAGGTAACGTAGTGCCTATCTAGATGTTGTTGGATAAAAGAGAACAGATGAGATACAGGACGTTAAAAAATTGGGATAACCCTGCTGATCTAGAAGGACTTGTTTTTTTTGCTCAACTTCTTGAGGAACTTTTATTTGACTACAGTTTGGATACCTACAAACCTTCTGCTATGACTTCAAGCAGCTTATGTGGAGAAGCGCTAAGTCTTATTAATGATATTGAGGGAGAACTAATTGATAAATCTAACCTCAATCACGTAATCGAAGAACTGACGTTTAGTCTTCGTAAAGACGAAATTGCAAAATCTTTACTCGATTTAGATGTTGAAACTATTTGTTTGAAACTTGAGTTAAAAAATAATTCTCTTCAAGAAAAAAGAATTGTTCTGCAGATTATTTATTCCCAACTAAATCCTGCTTTATATAAAAAACGCGCAGAGGAAATGCTCAGGGAAGCTGTGAAAAAAGGTAATGAAAAAAATCTTATACGCTCCTTGACGCGAAATTATGTAACAACTTTGATCGGTATTGGATACAGTACTCGCTATTTATACCCAAGTGTCCGATGGGCTTTCCATTCAAGCAAAAAGCAGATTCAATCCGCATCAAACATCGACAACTTTTTTGATCTGGTAAGAGGGGGAGTATATAAATATGTTGCCATATTTAAAGCTGCCGAGTTCTTTCATGAAATAAAAGACTCATGTAAAGAATTTGAAATAATAATTACAGATGAACTTGAAGGTGAGTTAAAAACGCATGCAGAGAATAAAAAATATTTCATCAATGATGGTTCAACATATTTAATAGTCCAAGACTTGGAGGAAATGGATGTATTTTCAGCGCGGAATGATGCTGAAAGAAGAATAGAAACACTAAGTACATTAATTAACCTATTTCACCATAAAGAAATTCCGTCTTGGGAGAAAAAGTCGCTGTTGATTAATTTAGATACCAATATTCCCAGACTAACTAATTCAGCGCAAAATCCAATGCTTATGTGTTCTGATAATAGAGCACCTGATGCAGCATTAAAACTTAACAAATTTATAAATGAATTCTCTCTCCATGAACAGCACATTTTTGAAAAGTTTTTTAGAGCAACTGAACTTCACTCCTTATCGTTAAAAAACGACTCACCTGAAAATCAGCTGTTAAATTTGTGGGTTGGTCTTGAGACTCTTGCTCCCAGTAAACTGTCCAGAAATAAGGCAAAAATAAATAATATTATTGACTCGGTCCTTCCATTTTTGACTTTGAGCTATTTGCATACTCTAACGAAACGATTGGCAATGGATTTTAAAAAATGGAATGTTGTGTCACTAAATAAGCACACTGCCTCAATCACAGGAGATGGCGATAGAGAAAAACTCTTAAAACTGCTCCTGCTAGAAGAAAATAAAGAGGCAAAAGATGCTTTATTTTCTGATTTAGGGGAGTTTTATTTGCTTCGGAATCGTGCTCATTATTTTTCGACCACCCTTGGCTCAACAGGAAAGATATCAAAACTTTTAAAAACACATTGGAAGCGAGTAGATTGGCAAATTAGACGTATCTATCGAGCAAGAAATCTAATCGTGCATGCCGGTCATACGCCTAAATATATTGATGTGTTAATCAAGAATTTACACGATTATTTAGATGTTGTTACTAACGGTATTGTTTATCTTGCGTCAAAGGGAGATCAAATAAACACTGTAGACCAAGCATTTAAATATTCGGAAATAAAGTATCAAGAATATATAAAATCTCTAGATAAATCCGATGTCGCTATTGATATTAATAATATTGAAGAGTTCTTGCTAAGCAAGAAAATCTAATAAGGAAATTAGGGCGAGTTAGCCAAAGAAGTTACCGTAAATTTACTCTGACCCCTTTGGTTTCGATATGTTAGAAAACAGGCTTTTTCGTTAAGTAGGAAATCAGAGATTGGTGGTGACTTGGCCACCAAGCTTCCCCTCTGTTTTGATGCGTCGCGCTGGAAGGCAGGCGAGAAAAACGAAAAGGTGTCTGAGCGATTGAAAATCGCGAGTTCTTTTCGTTCGCCTGACTGACAAGTGACGCAGGTGCTGAACAACGTGAAGCCAAAACAGGGGGAAGACGGTTTTGGTTCTTTTGCCGGCAAAAGAACAGGAGAAAAATTACCAGTCTGCTTTCAGTAGAGGCGATCATTCATATCACCACTGCAGAGTGCAAATCTTCAGTTAATATTTTTGTTACTTTGTGCATGATAAATAACCAAAGGAGGGATAATGGAGTTTATTAACAGTGATGCAGAATCCGCCCTGAAGGCAGCACTTAACTCTGTCGGGAAGAATAGTCGTGTAGTCATCTGTGGTGATCCGGACGAGGAAGAGATACTGCAGGAACAAATTAAGTCCTCGACACAGAGTGTGTCAGACATGATCAAACTTTCTTCATCAATTGATGCGTCAGAATGGTTTCAACAGCGTAAAAAGGCATTGATTGAGGAATACGATCAGCATGGGGAGGATTTTCTGTCCATTGAGGGTGTCTGGTCTGGACAGCTCTACAAGCATTCCATCTTAATGCATCGAGACCTGTTGAGCGGAGAACTAGGGGAAAATGTTTTACTCGCGAAGTTGGATGTGGATTCCTCGTGGCAAATTCCGGCATATTTCAAATATGGCGGTTGGAACGATTGCCCGGATACTGAAGTCCACTGTGCCGTATGGAAGCACTGGTTCAAGCAGTATGGCGCAGAAATTGTAAGCGTCTCACACGATGTATTCGAAGCATGGGTGCCCAGGCCACCGGGCGATGAAAAAGCCGCGATGTCATTGGCGTGGGAACAGTTTCTGTATTGCGGCGACATCGTTTACCAGGGCGTGGAAAGTGTCGCCAATCTTGCGGGAACTCTTCTCAACGGCAACTCATGGTACTTCTGGTGGGATTAAACATAAAAGATATTTTCAATTAAATGGAGTCAGCCCCCTTTTCTATTAGGTCTGAAAATATTCTGGCCTTTTGTTCAGCTTGGGTTAAGTTTCGCGCATGTAGCATTCTGTGTTGTAAATGGAAATTACAAGTAACTGTCATGGATGAATCCTGAAGTTGATCTATCAATTAAGAGGGAAAATAACATGGGAAGAACACCGAATGATGATCGTAGTGATAGCATGAATCCAAATAATGAATCGTATTGGGATAGTTTGGATAATCACGCAAATCAGCTTAATCCAAACAACGATGAGTACAGGGGTGATGACAAGGAAGATGACGACGAACGGGAGTAATTGTCCGATTCCCAAAAAGGGCCAAAGTAAATTACTTTGGCCCTTTTTTAATTTTTGGGATGTTGGTATTTTCTCTGGATTGAGAGTTTGAGGCGGGTGGTGAATTGACCACCTCAGCTTCCCTTCTGTTTTGATGCGTCACGCCGGAAGGCAGGTGAGTAAAAAAAAAGCTGTCTGAGCGATTGAAAATCGCGAGTTCTTTTCGTTCGCCTGACTGACAAGTGGCGCAGGCGCTGAACAGCGTGAAGCCAAAACAGGGGGAAGACGGTTTTGGTTCTTTTGCCGGCAAAAGAACAAGAGAAAATTTACCAAGTTAATTTATACGCCGGGGATTATTCATGAAACCACTAAGGTTCTTGCTACTTCAGTAACCTATTTTTTGTTACTTTGTTTGCGCACAAAGTAACCAAAGGCGCTCCCTCCGCCAGCCCAGCCTGCGGCTACCCTCAC
>JASFVP010000059.1:0-20845 GCA_050049775.1 Chromatiales bacterium | reverse complement strand
GCCCCAGTAAACGTGATCAGCGAGACCTACAACTCACGTGTACTGGGGCTGTTGCTGGGTATTTGTGTTTTCATCATCGGCCTGGTTGGCGTGATCCAGGCGCTGGAATTCAACAGCCTGCTCGAAGCCGGCGGCATGCTCGGCATCATCGGTGTGTTCCTGGCATTGACGCAAGGCTCCTGGGCGCCGGATATTCTCAGTGGCCTGATCATCCTGAATTCCAACCTGGTCAAGGAAGGCGATGTCATCGAGATTGAAAATGGCCGCAAGATTACCGGCATCATTTACAAGACCAAAATCTTTCATACCGAAATACTCAATCTGGTGAATAATCATAGGGTCATGATCCGCAACGCCAAGTTGCGCGACAGTCTGATTTACAACCTGTCGAAATTCGCCAGCGCCAAGGGCCTGCGCGACTCGCTGCGTTTTAATATCGGTTATGACGTGCCTGAGTCACGCATTGCGAGCATGTTTGAGGCAGTTTTCAAACAGGCCGAAGAGCAGGGTGACATCCAGATCGATTTTCGACATCCGTTTGAACTCAGGTCTACGGATGCCGGCGATTATGCGGTTGAGTGGACGTTGTTTTTCTATTCGAGAAAGCCGGAAAAGATTCTGCGCAACCGGCATCTGCTGATTTCCCTGATCCTGCGGGTTGCCGCGGAGCACGAGATTTCACTGGCGACACCATTGCTGCATACCGGTACGGATCAGCGCGAACGATAACGTTGCAGGAAGCCCGTCAGTTCGGTCTGGCGCATCGGGCGCGCAAACAGGTAACCCTGAAACAGGTCGCAACCAAATCGATTCAGCATGTCGGCCTGCGCCTGTAATTCAACACCTTCGGCGACAACCGGAATATTGAGGCTTTTGCCCAGGCTGATGATACTTTGAATCAGCAGGCGTTCCTGGTCGCTATCGAGAATGTTGTGGACAAAGCTTTTGTCAATTTTCAATTCATGGATCGGCAGGCTGTTGAGCACACTCAGCGATGAATAGCCGGTGCCGAAATCGTCCAGTGAAATACCGAAACCGCTTTGTTGTATCTGCTCAAGAATATGACGCGCCTTGTCGAGTTCCTCGATAAACAGGCTCTCGGTGACCTCGATCGACAACCTGGAGTGGTCGTAATCATGTTTGTCACACAGCTGTATCAACGTGTCGTGGAAACCTTCATACAGCAGTTGTTGTACCGAGACATTGATGGAAATACGCGGACAGATATCCTGGAAGGATGCGCCGTCCCGGCACAATCCGGAAATTTCCAGTAAGGCATGTTCGATGACAAAAGCGCCGATGTCATGAATCAGTCCGGTGGATTCGGCGATCGGGATAAATTCATCCGGTGGCACCAGGCCAAACAAATCATTGCGCCAGCGCAGCAGAACCTCGACGCCGATGATGCGCTTGTTGTCCGCCCGGATTTGCGGCTGGTACATGAGAAACAGTTCGTTTTTGCCGAGCGCCTGATGCAATTCCTTTTCCAGCTGGGCGGTGCGTTTGCTGTGTATTTCCAGGGCATCGGAAAACACGGCAATGTCGACATGGCGTTTCTTGGCGTCGTACATGGCCATGTCGGCCTTACGCAACAGTTCATCGAGCTGCCGTCCATGTCGGGGGTAATGGCTGATGCCGATGCTGGCGCCGATGCGAAACTCCAGATCACCGGCACTGATGGGTTGTTGCAGTTCCGCAAGGAAGTGACGCCCCAGCTCAAACAGCTCCTCCTGCTTGCGATCTTTTAGCAAAACAATGAATTCATCACCGCCCTGGCGAATCACCAGTTCATTGTCGAAACAGGCATGGAGGCGCCGCGACACTTCAACCAGGATGCTGTCGCCAACGCGATGGCCATGCAAATCGTTGGCGGTTTTGAAATTGTCCAGATCGATGAACAGCACCGAAAACCTGCGCTGGCCTCCGCCCAGCCAGTTGCCACTGATTTTGCTCAGGTGGTAACGGTTGGGCAAGCCGGTGAGCGGGTCGTGCGTCGCCTGGAACTCCAGTGATTGCTTGGTGCTTTTCTGGATCTTGCTAATCATGCGAAACAGCACATACAAGGTGGCATTGAACAAGATCACCAGACTGATCAGCCACAGCAGCGAAGGCAACAGCTTGGGATACAGCGAATTCAGTTTTTGTGAGGTGACGGTGAAATGTTCGTATCGGCTATCGTAATGCACGGTGGCAATAATCTTTTCGCCGGCATGACTGGTTTCCAGGGTGTACAGGCCCGGTGCCTGCCTCAGTTGCTGCAGGCTGATGCCATGCTGCGCTTGCAGGTCGGATTCGAAGATTGCGACAGTCGCCGCATCAAAGGGCTCGTTATACCAGGCGGGGTATTCTTTTGGGCTGATGCCGGAAACAAAACGCGGGTACAACTTGTCATCGCCGACCACCAGCAGGCGTACATTCTCCGGCATGCTTTCCCTGTTCCATGGATTGCTGTCCGAGTTCACGGAAAAGCCGGTCGACATGACTGCAACCGGTTTGCCCGATTCGTCCGTGATGCGATAGCGGGCCGGGATCAGCCATTGCTTCAGGGCCTTCATATAATAGGTGCGTCCCAACACCATGCCATCGGTCTGCAGCGCTTTGCGCAGGGTTTCGGCGGTTTCGGGTTTGTCCAGCAGATTGGGCAAAATACTGCGATCAATATTGTGGCTGGTCAGCATCAGGTGGCCTTCCACATCGATGACGCCGAAGCCGACCAGCCCCGGGTTGTCGTCGAATATCTCATTGATCAGTTTTCGGGCTTTTTCGGATTCCTGAAAAGGTCCCAGTTCCACCAGCCGGCCACCGAGAATTTTCAGCAGGGACGCCTGCCGGGTCAGCACCGAATGCATGGATTTTTGAGCCAGCGTATTGGCGTATTCAAGCTTGGTGCCGGTCTCGGATTTGATGTCGTGCCACTTCAGGTACAGCATCGCGGACGCCGTGATCAACGAGCTGATCAAGATAAACAGATAAGTGCGCCAGAGCGCTGACTCAAGAAACATTTTTTCCCTTTGTCGGAGATGTCCATGGCTACGTGGATGAGACGGCCGTTCTCTACCAATGTCGGCAGCAACAGCGCTGAATTTAGCGCCAAATGTCCTGAAACGGTTTTATTTGGCGGCTGTTTATAAATCGGCTTGCATGATGACCACGGCATGGTCGCGGTATGTCTCGCGCAGTAGCGGGCGCCAGCCAAGCCGCTGGTAAAACGATTCACGGTCGGGAGTGAACAGAAACAGACGCTCGATGCCATGTGCAGCCGCCTGTTGCATCACATGTTGCACCAGCCGGGCGCCAATGCCGCGGTTACGAAACGACGGCGCGACGTAAACGCTGGCCAGCCAGGGCGTCAGTTCCGGGTGATTGTCCATATCCGACGTTACGATCGCCGCGGAACCGTACAACTCGTCGCCCAGCGCAATGAAGGTGGAGGGGATGAACGCGGGGCCGAGATAGGCCTGCATGCGGCGGATGCGTTGCTGCAGGGTTTCTCCCGGATTCAGCTCCTGCCATTGTTGCTGGTGCCAGTGCGCCAGGGTTTCCAACTGTTCGGGTTGTTGTGCCAGATCGAGGATTTTCATTGGCTTATCGTGCAAACATCCGGGTTTTTGAGGGTCGGCAGAAGAAGGAAGCCCCGGAATGACCGGGGCCTGGTCTCCTGTCTAGAGGGAGAGACAATAGGGAGCAATCCCTGACTTTTATATTAGGACATCCGCGAAAAATTGCCGCGCATCCGTGAACGTCATTCCCGCTTTATTCCCGCTTTGTTCACAGGCCGCTGAGAATGCGCGGCCAGCGGCTGTGTACGGCCTCGTCCATTTCCGGCGTGATGGTGACGACATAGACGCGTCGCTCGTGGCCGGAGCGCGCCACCAGCCCCTGGACCCACTTGCCGTAGGTGATGTCAAACCACTGGGAATGGCCGACGATGTCCTTTTCCATGAATTGCGACACCATGATTTTCACCGGGATCGGAAACCATTTGTCCCAGCGGCTTTCGTAAATCGCCTCCAGCCTGGCCCAGCCGCCCAGCGGCAGCGAGCCGGCCTGTTCCTTGCGCCGTCCCCAGGGCAACAGTTCGATGTCGCCGGATTTCATACGCACCGGCAGGCGCGCTTTCGGATTCGGAAAATAGGTCCGTACTTCCTGTCCCTGATGAATGTAAAACACACCGCCGCACATGATTGCTCCTCGTTACTCAGGTCTAATAATATAGAATAAAAGTAGAACAAAATGAAGCAGCCAAAAAACGGGGATTTTTCACCGTTTTGAGGATCGTGCGGGAAGTGAACAGACAAAAAAAACCACTGCGGCAAAGCAGTGGTAATGTTATGGAGACTATCTCTGGTAAAGGGGACGGCGCCGGCGTTTTACCGCCTGGCGCCCTGAGGATTCATTGCTATCTGAATCATTCCCTTTAGTCATAAAATACAACTTCCTGCGTACGAACATATGACTTTGATCAAGAAATTTGACAGATTTCGATGAATTTTTTTGTTCCTGTGCGCCAGTTCGTTTCAGTGGCCGACGATTTGCAAAATGGCTTCGATATCGGTGAACTCGATGGTCTTGGCGTGATTGACGATGATGCCTTTCTGTTCGAGCTTGCGCAGCGCGCGGCTGAGTGATTCGGGGCGCAGGCCAAGATAACTGGCGATGTCACATTTTGACATTGGCAGGCGAATGCTCTGATCCTGGCGTTCGCGGCGAATGATGTTTTTCTGGCATAGCAGGCGGAAAAACAGCAGCAAGCGCTGTTCGGCAGACAAGTGGCGCGCGTAAATAAAAGTTTCATTGGTCAGGCGAATTTTGTCACCGAGCAGTTGCAGCAGCTTGTGTTGCAGATGCGGCACAAAAGAGCTGAGCGTTTCCAGTTGGGTAAACGGCAGTTCGCAGATCAGGCAGTCTTCCAGCGCAATGGCGTCGTGTCGGTAGGTGCGATCGCCGATGGCTTCCAGGCCGATCAGGTCACCGGCGAAGAAGAAGCCGTCGACACAGCTTTCACCCTCATAGGTGATGGTTTCCACCTTGACACAGCCACTGCGTATGACAAACAGGGATTTGAAAGGGTCTTCCATGCGGAAAATGGTATCGCCCTGTTTGAAAGGCCCGAGCGGCCGCGTCAGTGTATCAAGTCCCTTGAGTTGCTCTGATGTGAGATTTTTCGCCAGGCACAAGGTTTTGGAGCGGCACAGACTACAGGCTTCTGTGGTCTTGGCCGGTATCGCCATCGTGGCTCGCGTCCTGCTGGCGCCGTTGCCTAAGGAGCTGAGTTTGTTCATAAATAAATTATAGCCACGCTTGGCGTGGTCTTATTGTTATGTGTTTGAATCCCCCGTCCATAATCATAGCTAATGATGCATCTAAAATTCCACAATTAGTTTAATAAAATTGCGCGGGCCGCTTCGGTCCACCGAAACCGGCAGCAGGTCCGCGCGTGCGAGGTCAGCGCCAGATGTTGCTGAAAAAATGCTGGCGTGGTCGAGAGAAGACGGTGAGCTCAGGTGGCACCGAGGTGAAAGCATCCGGTCGATGCAGCGGCCATTGCTGTTGCCCGGGTTTGAGCGACAGCAGTTTCTGGATCCGTTGTTCGGTTTGCGGATGGCTGCGCAATACCGAAGGGTTCGGATCACGATAACCCTGGCCAAGCAGGCGTTGCCAGTAAGAACGTTGCGGATCAAGTTTGGCCAGTGCGGATGCCAGCCCTCTGGGGTCGCCGGTCAGGTTGACGGCTTCCAGGTCGGCAGCGAATTCACGCGTGCGAGATAACGACATCTGTAACAGCGCACTTAAGGCCGGTGCCAGAAACAGCAGCACGATACCACTCATGGAAATGCTTACCAGGCCGAGCAGGATAAACGGCAGCAGGCCAAACAAAAACAACATGCCAAACAGCGTGATCAGATGCGTCATGCGGCTGACCAGGTCGGCCAATGCCATCAGGCGCATGTCGTTATGGCTGATGTGGCTGAGTTCATGCGCGATCACGCCGACCAGTTCACGTAAGTTCAGGTTGCGCAACAGACCATCGGTCAAGGCGATGGCGGCGTCATCCTTGCGCCCGACGGCAAACGCATTGAGCGTGTTGCTCGGAATCCAGTACAACTCAGGCACACCAGGCAGGTGAGCGCGTTGCGCCATGACGCGCAGTGCTTCATAAAGTGGTGGCGCCTGTTGCGGTGCCAGCATTCTGGCCTGATAGGCGCGCAGTACCCAGCGTGGCGAAATCTGTGGAAACATCGCCAGTGACAAGGCCACCCCGGCAAATACGCCAACCCACACACCACCACCAATCAACAGTTCCGTGGCCAGCGCCAGGATCAGCGCCATGCCGCCGATCAGCAGCAATGTCTGCAGCCAGTTGAGCAGCTTGCGTTGTGCCAGTCCAAGGTTATACACAAAAAATCACTCTTGAATGATCAGACTCTGAACTTATAGATATTGGCGCAATCATACAAATGCAAATTCAATGTGCGAACAACCGGACGGGTGTGAGTGCATAAAAACCATGCCCGTTGCTGTAAAACGGAGGTTAATCATGAAGCAATTACACATGCTTGGAATCTTGCTGCTGGCGCTGTTCAGCAGTGTGCAGGCGGCCTCAACTACAGACATCAAAGCGCCTCCAGCCGCAATGCTGGGTGTGCAACTGGCGGATGTACCGGATGCCTTGCGCAGCCATCTCGGCGATGCGCTGCCGGTTGATCAGGGTGTGCTGGTGGTCGATGTCCTGCCGGATGGCCCGGCCGACAAGGCAGGGATTCAACAACACGACGTGATTCTCGCTTATGCCGATCAGAAGCTGTTTGCCGTACGCCAGCTGGTGGCGCTGGTGCGTGACGATAAGCCAGGACAACAGGTGCAATTGCAGCTGTTGCGCGTCGGCAAGTCGCAGCAAGTTGCCGTGGAGCTGGGTGAAAGCCGTATGAAACACTGGCGGCGTCAGGACCAGCCATACCGCCATCATCGCAGCCTGCCGGTGATGCCTTTTGGCCAAAGTGGCCCAGATACGCCGCAAGTGCCGATGGCGTGGGATGAATTTGAATCGATCCAGGTGCAGACCTTGCCGGACGGTCGTTATCGTGCCGAGGTGAAATACAAAAACGAAAGCGATGAGAGTAAAAGCCTTTTGTTTGAAGGCAAACGTGAAGAGATCATCGAGCAGATCAAACAACAAAAAGACATACCCGAGGATAAAAAGCAGGCATTGCTGCAGACACTGAATATGGATTCGATGGACAGCTTGCGTGATCGCATGTTCAACGATCCGTTCTTCCAGCGATACTTTGATGGCGATGCCTTCTTCCGCGACTTTCCTGACATGAGGATGCCGTACTGGCGGCATCGCTGATTCTTTACCAGGCATAAAACCGGCTGGCCCTGTTGCAATCAGGGTCAGGCTGGTACAGAGTCAGGCACAACATCTTTGTTTGTTCCTGAGGGTAGACGGTATGTATCAAGGTGGCTGCCTGTGTGGCAAGGTCCGGTTTGAAATCAGTGGTCCAATCGACAGTATTGTTTACTGTCATTGTTCACAGTGCCGCAAGGCCCAGGGCAGCGCTTTCGCCGCCAACGGTTTTGTTCAGACAACGGACTTCCATTTTGTCAGCGGCGAACAGGAGCTGACCGGTTATCAGCACACGCCGGGGCAAACCAAATATTTTTGCAAGCACTGCGGTTCACCAATCATCAGCAAGACGGATAAACAGCCACAGCAGGTGCGCGTGCGCCTTGGTGCGATTGAAACGGATATCAACGAGCGTCCGTTGGCGCACATCTTCACGACATCAAAAGCCAACTGGGAAGATATTTGCGGCGATCTACCGCAATACGAGTCCTACGAGCCGGGCAGGAAATAACAGCTCTCATCATCTACTGACGCGAGTTGTGGTTTATTTCTGCAACGGCTTTTGCTAGATTGGCGTGCAACGCACGGATTGCGTTACCCATGGAACGGGTTCATTTATCAAGGGAGAGAGTCACATGGAACTGTGTAAATCCTTATGCGCAGGCATTTGCCTGTTATTCACTTCTGGCTTGCTTCAGGCCAGCACATTAAATTCCGGGGACATCCAGTTTGTCGGCTATCAAGCGGATAATCCGGATACTTTTGCATTTGTCAGCTGGACGGAACTTGATGCCAGCACCCAAATCACTTTCACGGACAATGGCTGGCTCGCCGATGGCGGCTTTCGAAGCGGTGAAGGTGAATTGTTCTGGACAGCCGGGCAAGCGATTGCTGCTGGCAGCCTGGTCATCATCGGTGATTCGGTCAGTGTTGGTTCCGTAACAGGGTCGTTGGGTTTGTCGTCATCCGGTGACCAGCTGTTTGCCATTGATGGCATGTCAGGCGATCTCATAACCGGCATACAGATGAATGGGGCCTGGGATGTCGATGCCACCAGTGCGGGCACCTCGGCTTTGCCTCCGGATATCAGTGCGGATTTGCTGAACTTCTTCATCAGTCCTGAACGGGATAATGCTGTTTATACGGGGCCTTTTAGTGGTTTGGACATCAATGTCTATCGCCAGACGATTGATGATCCGGCCAACTGGGTCAGCAGCAATGCTAGCGTTGATTTTAGTGGATTGCGGGATTTCAGTATCCCGGTGGAAACAGGACGTGCAGCCGTATCATCGCCAAAAACTTTGGTATTGCTATTGTCAGGCCTGTTGCTACTTGGCTGGGTATCGGGAAAACGACAGCTGTTTGCGGGTAACAGACTGGCGTGTTTTTCAGTCAGTTGCAATTGAACTACTGGCAACAGACAACAAATATTGTTGTCTGTTGCAACACAGTATCAGTTTAAAGCTTACGGCCGACGAAGATGGGGTGCATTGCCTTTGCGTGATGGCGAAGGTCTATGTTGCAGATTGACTGCATCCGGTAGCGGTTTGACATCACAGCCGATGTAATGCACGAGGTTATTTTTCGCGTAATGCACAACCGCATCGGAGCAGGCGTTGTGATTCGGCGTCGGAAATGACATGGAAGGCAGGTACTGTTCGTCTACCTTGCTATAAGCGCCGGGTATGTTGAGCCAGTAAGTCTGGGCAGTCACCGGGCCTGCCAGTGTCAATGCGAGAATTCCCGGGAGGGAAAATGGCAGCAATGTCCTGTTTGCCGACATTGTCTTTTTTACGACATACAGTAGTTGTGCGGCCGAGCGCCATTTTTGTGCGCCTGCTACACGTCCGGGTTTCATCACCTGTCTGACACCGGCTTTGTTACTAGTGAGAAAATGATGTCTTGCATACTGTTTTCGCAGTGCTTTTAACAAGCTTGACGGTGAAAACAAATAGGTACTCAGTGGAATTGCTGAAAAACTGTCATGAAACATTTTGCGATACTCCTGCAAATTTAAAATGTGATCTTTGTAATTGTTGCAAGTCCCGAGCCAATCGGTGAGATGTTCTGGTGAAGCTGTGAGCCTGTTCACATCAGCTCACTGGTTGTCTTTTGTGACACTCGTATTACTGACAGCTGAGATGGAATTAGTTCCGTGCGATGTTATCTCCGTTCATGGAACTGCAACATTTTCGCGTTACGTTAACCGCTCTTTTTCTGTTCATTCAGCAGTTTCACAATGAGAGGTTAGTGATGAATTTTCGACGTTCCGTGTTTGGTAAAAGTATTCTTGCAGTGGCGATGACTGCAGCGCTCAGTGCCGTTGCCACAACAGATGCGATGGCATATGGAAAACATTTCCATTCCGAACAGGCATTCAATCGCATTGCCTCTTTTCCGGTTTATCTGAACACAGACATCGATGATGAAACGGTGGCGGAAATTGTCGACGTCAGCAAGGATGGCAAGACCCTGGTTTACACGGACAGCGAAACCGAAAAACTCGGCTTTGTGGACATCACCGATCCGGCCAGCCCTGCGCCGCTGGGCACGGTCGATGTTTCCGGCGAACCGACTTCTGTAGCAGTCGCAGGCAAGTATGCGCTGGTTGGTGTGAACACTTCACCCAGTTTCATCGCACCGAGCGGTGAACTGAAAATCATTGACCTGTTCAGCAGGACCATCGTCGCCAGCCATACGCTGGATGGTCAGCCCGATTCTGTTGCGGTCAGCCCGGATGGTCGTTATGCGGCGATTGTGCTGGAAAACGAGCGTGATGAAGACATCAGCGTGGATGGTGTCGAAGGTGGACTGCCGCAGGCGCCGGCCGGTTCGCTAGTGGTTGTCGACCTGATCGGCGAGCCGCCCAACTGGGGTATGCGCAACGTCAGTCTCGACGGTGTGGCGGATTTGTACCCGACCGACGCTGAACCGGAGTATGTGGATATCAACCGGGCCAATATGGCGGTCGTGACCATGCAGGAAAACAATCACATCGCCATCGTCAATCTGGCCACTGGTCAGGTCGTCAAGGATTTCTCTGCCGGTAGCGTGGACCTTGATCAGATTGACACCAAGGAAGAAGACCCAGCACTGATCAGTTTGACCGACTCACTCAGCGATGTGCCACGCGAACCGGATGGCGTGTCCTGGATCAATCGGTTCCTGTTCGCAACTGCCGACGAAGGCGATCTGGACGGCGGCAGCCGCGGTGCAACCATTTTCAGCACATCGGGCCATGTGGTGTTCAGTTCCGGCAACCAGCTCGAGCACGAGACGGTGCGTCTGGGTCACTACCCGGATGCTCGCTCGAAAAACAAAGGCAATGAGCCGGAGAATGTCGATGTGGCGCGTTTTGGCCGTGACAAGTACATGTTCGTCGCCTCAGAACGCTCCAGTGTGATTTTTGTCTACAAGCTCAAAGGTCACGGCAAACGGCCGGTGCTGGTTCAGACCCTGCCTGCTGGTATCGGACCGGAAGGCGTCAAGGCGATTCCTTCCAGAAATCTGCTGGTGGCGGCAAGTGAAAACGATAGCCGTGACGATGGTTTTCGTGGCCTGTTGACGATTTATCAGCTGCAGCGCAAGCCGGCGGATTATCCGACGGTGGTTTCGGCAAACCGCCCCGATGGCACGCCGATTCCCTGGGCGGCGCTGTCCGGCTTTGCGCTGGACCCGAAAAACGATAACCGCCTGTACAGCATCCACGACAGCTTTTACCAACAGAGCCGCATTTACGTCATGGACATCAGCAAAAAGCCGGCGGTCATCAAACGTGAAATCGTTCTCAAGGATGGTGGCAATACCGTCGATCTCGATCCGGAAGGTATCGCCGTCAGCGCCAGCGAGGATGGCAGTTTCTGGGTCGCCTCCGAGGGCGCCGGTTCGGTTGATGATGCCGGTCGTCCGGTGACCAGCCTGAGCGTTGTCGTTCATGTCGCTGCAGACGGTGCGGTTCTGGAAACAGTTGAGCTGCCGGCCAGCGTTAATGCCAAACAACGCCGCTTTGGTTTCGAAGGCGTGGCTTCCGTGATGGAAGCGGGCAAGGAAATCCTGTACGTGGCATTCCAGCGCGCCTGGGTGGATGATCCGGCACCGGATAACGTCAGTGACGGAGGCAAGGTGCGTATCGGCCGTTACGATACCACGAACGGTGAATGGACATTTGCCTACTATTCGCTTGATGTGCGTGAATCACCGAATGGCGGCTGGGTCGGCCTGTCCGAAATTACCGCGTTGGGCGGTGGCGAATTTGCGATTGTCGAGCGCGACAATCAGGCCAATACCGATGCACGCATCAAAAGGGTGTACCAGATTGCCATGGAAGATGTGGAGTTCAAACCGGAAGGAGATACCTTTGACACCTTCAGCAAGACATTGGTGCGTGATCTCCTGCCCGACCTGCAGGCGACCAACGGTATGGTGCTGGAAAAAATCGAAAGCCTGGCAGTCACACGTAAAGGCGATTTGCTGTTTGCCAATGACAACGACGGCGTCGATGACTCCAATGGCGAAACCCAGCTGATTCGTATCAAGGATGTTTTTGAGCCGCAACAAACGGGCAAGCCACGGCATTGCCGCCACTGGCCACATCACAAACCTGTTCATCATTATAAGGGCAAGCGTTATTGAGCCTGCCAGGCGTTAATCAGCTTGCTTGATTCAAGGCCAGCATTTGCTGGCCTTTTTTATTGGCCATGTTTACCCGATATGGTCTTGAAAGCGGAACATCCTGAAAAGAAACCCGCTCGCGCGGGTTCGTTAAATTCAAACGAAAGTGGTATTCCTATCGGCCTAGAATGTCATCGACTTCTTCCTGGGTCAGGTACTGGGCCTCGTATTTACCTTCACCAATGATTTGTTCAATGCCATAGACATAAGCCTTTAGGTGGTTAACAGAACCGTCCAGCAGGTTCTGGTACAGTCTCAAAATGGGCTTTTCATCGGTATAGACTCGCCCACACTGGTTGCTCTCGTTGATGCCGTTATCTGTATCAACAATGACTTGCGGGCAGTAGATGATGTCATGCATGTCCAGTTCTTCAATGAAGGCGCCCACATAAAGGGCATTCAGTACGCCTTGACTGCCACGCAAGACCAGTTGTTCATATTTCTCAGTGAAATACCAACCCCATTCTTCACCGGTGAAAGCACCAACCTCGTCATTGGTGTTCGGGTCTGACAAACCATAACTGTTCATCACTTTCAGGACTGAATCCGTATGGCGTTGTTCAGAGTCATCAATATTGCTGAAGGTCTTTACCCATGGGTAGAACTTGCCCAGCGTAATGTAGACATCCCGGGCCAGCTTTTCTTCTTCCCGCATAAAGGCCAGGTGGGTTGCTTCGTTATAATCCAGCGTTCCTTGCGCCTCAACGACAAATCCATTTTGATGAACAAGATTTGCACTGCTCAGTATCAGAAAGGACAGGAACGCCAGGATTATGGTTTTTCGTAAGGTCTTCATAATCATCACACCCCTTTAGTCTTCTCAAGACCGTCTGTCGGAAAATCCTGGCCTCCTTGCCTGGAGCAGAGGCTGATAAAAACAGGTCTATGCATCTCTGTATCTTCATTATTCTTCTATCGGGGCTGTGTTACATTGCGGGCTATCAATTTTTTAAATCTTAAGTAATTGATCAATAAAGATAAAAAATCAGACAAACGGATTTTTGGCAAATAACCGACTAAATTTGTCAGGAATATTGAGAAATCTCAATGAAGCTTGATTTTTCGTGAGGTATATTAGCACATAAGTAAATTCTAATAGAGGTAAGTTGTCATGAAAAAGCTTTTATTTACAATCGTTTGGAGTGTTATTTCCTTAACTGCAAATGTTAATGCGGGCAATTCACTTGGTCCCTACTGTGACTACTATGAAGCAGCATACGGGCCTCTGACTGAGGAAATTCGTTATCAGGGCTACGACTGGCCATATGGCTTTGATCGGGAACAGCGTCCCAAGCAGTTTTCGGGACAAGCAAATGCTTTGGGCAAGACGCCGGAAGTTGATGATTCAATAGACGGTCTCGATTTTCCTTATGGCTTCAAGTCATAAGTGAACGACTGGGGAGGGAGCCAATTCGGCTTCTTCCTCAAGACCGCTTTTCCGGTGCTGATTAAAACTCAATAAAGAAAAAGCGGCTCACTGCCCGAAATAATCAAAAAGCTCAAATACAGAGGACACGCTTACCGGGATCCCCGGAACTCAGCGAAGCGGAATGAAGTGTAAATTATCGATTGGTTTGGTGCCCAGGGCCGGGGTCGAACCGGCACGGTGTTACCACCGAGGGATTTTAAGTCCCTTGCGTCTACCAATTTCGCCACCTGGGCAGGAAAGTGGAGGCTGAGCCCGGAATCGAACCGAGGTCCACGGCTTTGCAGGCCGCTGCATAACCACTCTGCCACTCAGCCATTGTTGATAGTCAAACAGTGAATCGGAGCAGCTGTTACATAGCGAGCCGCTCAGGTGATTTGCGAACGCGATACTACAGGATTCCGCCGCGAACCGGTAGTGTTTCGCGGAAAAATGCCGTTAGTGCCTGCCGTCAGGCTTTACTTGAGCAATTGTGCCGCGATGTTGGCCGTAACGTTGGCCTGTGCTGTCATCGACAGGCTGGCGTTTTGCTGGATCAGATCGCGGGTGCGATTACCGGTTTCGGCTGCATAATCGGCATCGGCGATGCGGCTTTGCGAAGCGGCGACGTTTTCTGCATTATTTTGCAGCCCACGAATGACGGTTTCAAAACGATTGCTGATGGCGCCGAAGTCGGCACGGTTTTGCGATACCGAATCTAGCGAAGTATTTAACGCCGACAGTGCATCCTGTGCGCCTTGCGCGGTAGAAATGTCGGCGCTGAAAAAACCGTCCGTCGTGAGCTGTGTGGCGAGATCCTTGGTCGAGACGGAAATCAGGTCGCCGGCCTCCGGGCCAACCTGGATGTCGATACTGGTATTCTGGTTGAGCAAGGGTTGGCCGTTGAATTCGGTGACCGAAAAAATACGGCTGGCTTCCGCCTGCAATTCGCTGAATTCGGCTTGCAGCGAGCTGCGATCTTCATTCGATAAAGTGCCATTGGATGATTGCACGGCCAGCTCGCGCATGCGCTGGGTGATTTCGCCGACTTCGGTCAAGGCACCTTCTGCGGTTTGCGCCAGGGAAATACCGTCCAGCGTATTTCTCTGCGCCTGGTTGGTGCCAAGCAGCTGATTGGCCAGGCGAGCCGCCAGCGCCAGACCGGCGGCATCGTCAGCGGCCTTGTTGATACGCTTACCGGACGCCAGGCGTTCACTGGAAGTCTGTAAACGGTTGTGTGCCTGGTTGAGCTGGTTTTGCCCGAAAAGCGACGATGCTGAATCGATACCTATGGCCATATTTGTACTACCTGTAAAAGCAGATTCGTTAGCATAATTTTAGTTCAGTGCGTCGAATTGCAGGAGAACAAGAATCACCAGTTATGCCAACTCATCGACAGAACAGGTGAAATAAATTCAGCAATTACAAGGAAATATGTCTTGTCAGTGAACGAGCAGGCACAAAAAAAGCCGTTACCTGATTGATCCAGATTAACGGCTTTTCCGATTTGGAGCGGGAAACGAGATTCGAACTCGCGACCCCAACCTTGGCAAGGTTGTGCTCTACCAGCTGAGCTATTCCCGCGTAAGAAGGCGTGTATTCTACTCATAAGCTTTTAGCTGTCAACACAACTGCCGGCTTTTTTGTTTCTCTTTAGTTTTTAGGCAGATATCCATGCTGGATATAAGCAGTTGCAACGATGTTACGACTGTCTTCGCGGTCCATTTGAAAACCGGATGATCTCTCCTGGTAGCCGGAAAGCCCGCGCCAAAAATGATCTCACTTCATGCGAAGTAAAGTTTTATCGCATAAGTTGATCTGCATCACAGAAATACTTTTACAACACTGTTGGATTTTTTTACAATTTTATAGGAAATAAAATCGTTGTCGTCTTATCTAATTGATTTAATGGAGAAAAAATATTTGGCAGGCTTTTTGCTGTTACTGTGGTAATTGTGAAAGTTTGTTGGAGATCATCATGATCAGATACATTTTTAAAACAGCTCTGCTGGTTACGTTTTTCTTCCTGTCCAAATTTGCCTACGCCCTGGCACTGATCTAGGTTGGGGTAGTAGTTACCGGCATTTCTGGCCGGTAACGATTCATCGATTTTTTCTCAACCGTTAGCAAACAACAAGCTAACGGTTGAGCCTTTTTCCTCGCTGCTTTCAATTTTTACCTGCGCTTGATGCAGGGCTGCGATTTCCTTTACAAAACTCAAACCCAGCCCCGACCCTTTGCGACCATCCGTTTTGGGCAAGGCAAAAAAACGCTCGAACACGCGCTGCTGCGCATAAGCCGGAATGCCACTGCCGTGGTCACTGACGGCAATTTCGATGCCGTTACCGACTGTTTTACAGCTCAGTTGCACACTGCTGCTGGGCGGCGAGAACTCAATGGCATTTTTCAACAGATTGGTGATGGCTTTGGACAACAGGAATTCATCGCCTTGCAGTCGGGGATTGCCACTTAGTTGCAATTCAATGGTGACCTGATGCTGCAAGGCGATCGGGCGAAAGCTCTCGACCACGTCTTCGAGCAATTCTCGCAAATCAATGTGTCGGCGTTGATTCAGCGACGGCCGGCTCTCCAGCGCGGCCAGTTCCAGCAGGCGCTCGATCAACTGCTGCATGCGCGCCACTTCGTTGCGGATGTTGGCGAGAAAGCGTTCGCGATCGGCTGCCGGCATGTCTTCCTGCAGCAGCTCGGCGGCGCCACGAATTGCAGCGATCGGGCTTTTCAGTTCATGTGTCAGCGCTTGCACATAGTCGGTGATATAGGTTTTGCCATCAAGCGCGATGCGCATGCTTTCCATGGCGCGGCCAACGCGACCGACTTCGTTATTCCCATGTTTTGGCAGTGCCGTGCGCTCACCGTTGCTGACAGCGGTCGCATAGTTTTGCAATTGTTGCAGCGGTCGGCTTAACCACCAGTGAATGAACAGGCCGATGATTGAGGCGATGAGCAGAATCAGCATGCCGACATAACTGATGTTACCCAGCAGGTGCGTCATGAAACGTTCGGCATTGCGCGTTGGCTTGCCGACGCTGAGCACGCCAACAATATCTCCCTGATAACGAATCGGTGCGGCGATGTACATGGTCGAACCGTCCGGGAACAGCGGGTCGAATTCCGTACTGCGTGCACCGTAATTACCTTTAAGTGTGAGATGCACATCGCGCCATTGCGAATAGTCGGCGCCAAGATCCCGGCCGCTGTCCGAATCGAAAACCACCTTGCCACTGCCATCGGTGACGTAAACCCGGATATCCACCTGGGTTTTGTGCATCTGGTAAATTGTTGCGGAAAGCTGCTGATGCAATAAATGATCGAAGCTTTGTTGCAGAAAATCCGTTTTGATCCGGGCCTTGCCGCCACTGCTGTCGATACCATTGCGGCTGACCAGTGAAGCCAGTAACTGCGCGGTGTCGACCAGGGTGTCTTCCTGGGCTTCCATATAACGCGGCCGCATTTCGCCCTGCATCCAGCGCACCAGGCTGAAAATACCGACCGCCATGAGTACGATGAAAAACAGGAAAATACGCGTGCGGATGTTCATGAAGCGTCGGGTGTTTCCTGAAAGCTGTAACCCAGACCGCGGTGGGTGCGGATCGGGTCGAGCTCGGCCTCAATGGAACGAATTTTCTGCCGGATGGTTTTGACGTGGGTATCGACAGTGCGGTCGTAACTGCGTTCCGGTTCTTCCCACAGCAATTCCATCAGCTGTGCGCGCGAGTACACGCGTCCGGGATGGCTCATCAGCAATTGCAGGATGCGAAACTCGTAGCGTGACAATTGCAGATTGTGGCCACGCAGAAAAATGGCATACGACTGTGCTTCAACTTCAAACAGCGCGTCGGGTTGGTTCGCCGGCTCGTTCTGGTGTTGCTGGTGATGGCGCAAACGTGTGCGCACCCGGGCGGCTAATACGCGTGGACTGAAGGGTTTGACGATGTAATCGTCACCGCCGATTTCCAGGCCGACGACCTGGTCGATGTCATCGCTACGCGAAGTCAGGAAGACAATCGGCAGGTCGGATTGCTGGCGGATTTCGCGGCACACATCAAAACCACTGATGTCGGGCAGGCCGACATCAAGAATAACCAGCGCTGGCGGTTGCTGCTCAACGGCCTGTAATGCCGCATTGCCGTTGGCCACCCATTCGGTCACGAAACCTTCCGTGTTGAGCGCATAGACAATGGTGTCGGCGATGGCCGGTTCGTCTTCGACGACGAGAATGCGGTTCATGATGACATCAATCTTGTTTGACTTGGCCAGATGATAGCACTCATCAGCTGTGACAGCGTCGGCTCCCGGCCGTTGTTTTCACACTTTTGGCTGACTTCACATTATTTTCATATTTTCCTCAATTTGCCCAGCCATGCTGTGTTTACCAAACCAACATGGAGTGCCTGTCATGCGCCGTAATCTCAACATTGTGGAATTTTTCCTGGTGTTTGTTTTCCTCTGGATCATCTCGTTACGGGTGGATGCCGAGCCAGTCGTAGCGGAGCCGGATGAGGTGTCGCTGGCGGAGGTCAGCCAGGGCAGCCTGCTGTTCAACAGATCCACGCCGGGGCGCTATCGCCTGGCGGTGTCACAGCAGACCGAAGTGGAAATGCACATCAGCGGACCCATCGTGCGTGCCAGGGTGATGCAGACATTCAATAACCCGAACAATGACTGGGCCGAAGCGATTTATGCGTTTCCATTACCCGAAGACGCCGCCGTCGATCATCTGCGTATGCAAGTCGGTGAACGCATCATCGAAGGCCAGATCAAGGAGCGCCAGCAGGCGCGCCGGATTTACACCAAGGCCAAACAGCAGGGCAGGCGCAGCGCTCTGGTTGAACAACACCGACCGAATCTGTTCACCACGTCGGTGGCGAACATCGAACCACTCGGGCAAGTGACCGTCAGCATTGAATACCAGCAGCCGTTGCACTGGTCGAAGCAGGGCTTTTCGTTGCGTTTCCCGATGGCGATCACTCCGCGCTACAAACCGGCGGATGCAGACCTGCCACCAACACAACGGCTTGAGAGTAGCACGGCACTGGATGGCGGCTGGGCAATTTTACCGGGAGAAATTCCCAACAGCGTGCCTCTGCCGGTTCAAGAGGAATTCAATCCGCAACCGGATGCCGGTAATCGCATCCGCATGAGCATCCAGCTGGATGCCGGTTTCCCGTTGGCCGAAGTCAATAGCCTGTATCACGCTGTTGATATCGAAAATCAGGGGCAGGGCAAACGCCTTATCAATCTGTCACAGGTTGATAACAAAATGGACCGTGACTTTGTACTGCAATGGCGCCCGCAACAGGGTAGCCAGCCGCAGGCAGCGTTTTTCTCGGAAAAAACGGATTCCGGCCATTATGGCCTGCTGATGTTAATGCCGCCCGATTTCACCAGCCCCGAGCAGCAGAGTCAGCGTGAGATTATTTTTATCATCGATACCTCGGGTTCCATGGGTGGTGAATCGATACGCCAGGCGCGCAGCGCCTTGCAGAGCGCGATTCGTCAATTGCGTGGCGATGAATGGTTCAATGTGATTCAGTTCAACAGCAACACGCAGGTGTTGTTCGATCGCCCCAAACAGGCAACAGAAGTCAATTGTAGGCAGGCCCTGAGTTATGTCGGACAATTGCAGGCCGGTGGCGGCACCGAAATGCTGCCGGCATTGCAGGCCGCTTTTGGTATGAACGGCACAGACGCACATCGCTTGCAGCAAATCGTCTTCATCACGGATGGTGCAGTTGGCAATGAGGCGCAGCTGCTGGCCTATATACATGAACAGTTGCAGCCGTCGCATGGCCAGCGCCGCCTGTTCACGGTTGGCATCGGCTCGGCGCCAAACAGTCATTTCATGACCGAGGCGGCGTATTTTGGGCGCGGCACATACAGCTACATCAACCAGCCATCGGAAGTGCAGCAGAACATGGAAAAGCTTTTTGACAAGCTGCAACATCCGGTATTGACCGGGTTGCAACTGCAATCAGCAACCGGCCTTGATCTGTTGCCAGACCCGTTGCCGGATCTGTATCTGGGCGAACCCCTGGTGGCGATCATGAAATTTGATGAGTTGCCGGAGCAACTGCAGGTGCAGGGACGTATTGCCAATACCGAATGGCATCACAGCATCAAACTGCACGCTTCTGAAAATCATCCGGGCCTGTCGGTTTACTGGGCAAGAGAAAAAATCCGTTACTGGATGCGCAGCCGCTTGCGTGGCGAGTCTGCGCAGAAAGTACGTGAAGAGGTGCTGAAGCTGGCGTTGCAACATCATCTGGTGAGCCGCTACACCAGTCTGGTCGCGGTGGATGTCACCCCCGTGCGCGAACCACAACAAAACTTGCGGCAACATGCGGTGCGAGGCGAATTACCAGCCGGGCTGCAAGCTGCCGGGCAGTTGCATATGGCTCGTACAGCAACTGCTTCACAGTGGTATCTGCTGCTTGGGTTGCTGTTGATGCTGGCGGCTGTGCTGATGAAAATCACCCTGGCGGACTCTGGCAGGAGGTCGGCGTGAGGCTGCAATCGCTACAACGTAACTGGCTGGTCGCTGCCTTGTTTGGCCTGGGATTGTTGTTCGCCGTACAGGGCAGCTGGATACAGGCCAAGGCATTGCTGTCCCAGTGGCTGTTGCAGCACTCCTGGCAACAGTCGCTGGCCGACGGTGAAAGGCACAAGCCCTGGCCGTGGGCCGATCACTGGCCGGTGGCGCGTCTCAGGGTGGCGTCACAGAATGTCGACCAGATCGTGCTGGCCGGCGACACAGGTAACGTGCTGGCGTTTGCCCCGGGTTACAATCCGCTATCACACAAACCCGGTGCCGGAGGCACGACTGTGATTTCAGCACATCGCGACACGCATTTCCGCTTCCTGCAACAGATCAGGCCGGGGGAGCAGATTTCTGTCCAGACCGTCGGCGGTGATTTTGTCTATCAGGTGGCGGAACTGGCCGTGGTGGATGCCGGTAACAGCATGCTGCAGTTGCACGAAACCGCTGACCAGTTACTGCTGGTGACCTGTTATCCGTTTGATGCCTTGCAGGCGGGTGGCAATCTCCGGTTTGTGGTGATCGCCAACAGGGTGCGGCAATTGCAGGAGGTCAATCGCCGCGTGGTTCACTTGTAGAAAAGATTGACCTCGCCGGATTTTTTGTCGTTCCTGGAGGCGACATCGCGGTAGCGGACGAGACGGTTGCGGCCATGCTGCTTGGCGTAATACAACGCCTTGTCAGCACGGTCGATGACGGTGCTGGGCAGCAGGTCACGTGGACATTCGGCCAGGCCGGTACTGACGGTGATGTGGCCGACGCCTGGAAACTGGTGTTGTTCGACTTCCTGGCGGAAACGCTCCAGCACATTCACGGCCGAGCATTCGTGATTGCAGGGCAGTAACACAATGAATTCCTCACCGCC
>JASFVP010000058.1:0-22067 GCA_050049775.1 Chromatiales bacterium | reverse complement strand
CATGGTGTTCTGGCAGCCCGACAGAATCAGCACTCCCAGGAAAATCACCGTAATGCCAGTCAGTCTGTTCATGTCATTATCCCAGCTGGTTGATGACCGAACCGAGCATCTGGTCCGATTTGGAAATGGACTTGGAATTCACTTCGTAGGCGCGCTGTGTCTCGATCATGTTGACCAGTTCCAGCACGACGTTGACATTGGAACTTTCCAGAAAGCCCTGTTGCAGCGAGCCCAGGCTGTTGTCAGTCGGGTTGCCAACCGTCGGTGCGCCACTGGCGGCGGTTTCACGGAACAGGTTGTCGCCGATGGACTCAAGTCCAGCGGTGTTGATAAAGCCCGCCAGCGTGATCTGGCCGATCTGTGTCGGCGCCGAGTTGCCGGCAACCAGTGCGGATACCACACCGTCGGAACCGATCGTGATATTGACCGTATCCGCCGGCAAGGTAATGGCCGGCTCTAGCTGGTAACCGTTGGAATTGACGATGGTGCCGGTGGCGCTGACGGAGAACTCGCCATCACGCGTATACACGGTTGAGCCGTCCGGGTGTGCGATCTGGAAAAAGCCATTACCCTGAATCGCCAGGTCGAACTGGTTATCGGTTTGCGACAGCGTGCCCTGGTTATGCAGCTTGTGGGTCGCCACAGTTTTGACGCCGGTACCGATCTGCAGACCGGACGGCAATTCGGTGTCCTGGGTGGTCTGCGCGCCGGCCTGGCGATAATTCTGGTAAATCAGGTCTTCAAACACCGCGCGGTCACGCTTGAAACCGACCGTGCTGACGTTCGCCAGGTTATTGGAGATCACAGACATGCCGGTTTGCTGGGCTTCCAGACCGGTCATCGCAATTCTGAGTGCGGGAAACATAGGCTGCTCCTGTCAAAAAATTGTTACTTGCGTACTCTCAGCACACAAATTGCAATTTTCTTGCCAGAAAAGCCGGTTGTAGGAATCAGGCGTAAATGTCCGAGCCAAGTGCTTGCACAGACGTGCCGGCGCGCCGGTGCTTAAATACCGGCAAACAGGAATGATTGGGGTTCAGGAGCGCCCGAGAGGCAAAATTAGCCGCCCGGCCGGATAAGGGTTGCCGCCTTGGCGGCCATGTCGTTGGCGGTTTTCATCATCTTGACCTGCAGATCGAAACGCCGCTGCAGCTCAATCATGTTCGCCATTTCGTTGACGGTGTTGACGTTGCTGGTTTCCAGCGCGCCCTGCAGCACGCGCTTGTCGGGATCGGCCGGTGCCGGTTCGCCGGATTTCAAGCGCATCAGGCCATCCAGGCCTTTTTCCATTTCCTGGATGTCGGGATTGACCATCTTGATACGGTCAATCACGGCAATTTGTGTGGCACCGCCGCCTTCCGGAACAATCGAGATGGTGCCATCGAGGCCAATGGTGATTTTCTCGGCCGGCGGAATCGCAATCGGTCCGCCATCACCCAGCAACGGCAGGCCGTTACCGGTGGTGACGATGCCATTTGCGTCTACCTGCAGATCGCCGCGCCGGCTATAGGCTTCACTGCCGTCGGGCGCCTGCACTGCAAACCAGCCCTGCCCCTGCACCGCAATATCGAGCTCGCGGCCGGTCATGCTCATAACGCCCGGTGTAAAGTCGGTTTGTGGCCGTTCGCTCATCGCATATACACGCGTCGGCTGGCCCGGCCCGAACACCGGCATACTGCGAAACTGTTGCAGGTCGGCCTGGAATCCGGTGGTCGATGCATTAGCCAGATTGTTACTGGTAGTCGCCTGGGAATTCATGGTTTCCTTGGCGCCACTCATGGCTATGTAAAGCATGCGATCCATTTATCGGACTCCTGGTTCAGGTTGTTACTGTGGTTCTATCAATCAGGTCATATCGACTAGATCTGGATAATGGTCTGCAGAATCTGGTCGGTGGATGTCACTACCTTGGCGTTGGCCTGGAAACTGCGCTGTGCCACGATCAGATTGACCAGCTGTTCTGACAGATCCACGTTCGAGGCTTCCAAAGCACCAGACTGGATGCTGCCGAAGCTTGAGGTGGTCGCCTCACCCAGCTGCGCCGCACCCGATGCGTAGGATTCGGCCCAGTTGGAGTCGCCCACCTTGTTGAGGTTCTGCGGACTGTTGAACTTGGCCATCGCCACCTTGCCGAGCGCCGTCGCCTGACCGTTGGTATAACGGGCGAAGGCAATGCCTTCGGAATCGATGTCCAGGCCACTCAAACGTCCTGTGGCATAACCGTCCTGGGTCAGATTACTCACGGCAAAGTCACCACCGTACTGGGTCATATCGGCAATGGTGCCGGTAATCGCCAGTGGATTGGCCCCGCCGAATGTCGCGCTGTACAAAGTCTGGGAGCCGGAATTAGCGGCATCCAGTGCGCCCGCCGCGGTGAATGCCAGACGGTTAGCCGGCGGTGCACCGGTCGCGTTGGTGACGTTATAACCGTCGATCAGCGTATGCACATCCCACTGGTTGGCGGTTGCGGTTTTCACGTAGTACAGACTCAGGGTATGCGACGCGCCGAGCGAGTCGTAAACCGTGGTCGAAGTTGAATAATTGTAGGCACTCGGCAGTGGCGTCACGGTGGTGCCACCGGTAACTGCCGCATCCACGGCCGCCTGGTTGGCTGGCGCCGCCGGGAATGCCGTGGCCGGCACCGTTGCGGCCGCATCCAGGTTGACTGCGGTGATCAGCGAAGTCGTGGTGGCCGGCGCACTATTGGCCAGGGGTAACTGCAGATCGGTAAGCACACCGGTAGTGAAGGTGGTGGTGCCGGCGACCTGTACCGCCGGATAAATCTGCAACTTTTGTAGCTTGTGGTTGACGATAAAGCCGTCGCGGTCAGCGCTGTAAGCGCCGGCGCGGGTGAATTCCAGGGCGCCGTCCTCACCTTTCAGTACGAAGAAACCGTCGCCATTGATCGCCAGGTCGAGGTTCCTGGAGGTGAAATCCACCGTACCCTGACTGAACTGCTGGGCGATCTTGTTGACGCGCACACCACGACCGGATGATGCCGATGAGGTGTCGTTAATCGAGGAGGCAAACACATCACCGAACTCGGCGCGCGCTTCCTTGAAGCCGTTGGTGCGCGCGTTGGCGATGTTATTGGAGGTAACTTCCAGGTTGGTAGTCGCGGCGTCCAGTCCACTTAACGCGATTTGAAATGACATGAGAACTCTCCTCCAGGATTAATGTATGGAAACAATTTCCGAATAAGGCATGGAGCCCAGCCCGGCCAGATTCACGCTCAGTCCTTCCGAGCCGTAAGCCAGGGTGACGCTGTCGACCTTGTTAAAAATGTAGGGTTGCTGGGCCTGGTACTCGCCGCCCTGCAAGGCTTCGATCTTGATGTTGTAGGTGCCAGGCTCGGCATATTCGTCGTTTTCGTTGAGACCGTCCCAGGTGAAATCCACCGGTCCAGCCTTGTGCGCGCCGAGTTCCATGCTGCGAACCAGCTCGCCGTTTTCATTGGTAATTTCAACGCGTATCTGGTTGGCGCTGGTGTCCAGGCCGATGCGTCCGCGGATCGCACCGCCAGCTTCCAGCAGACCGACGCTGACCGGCGCCAGCACTTCGCGTCCCACCAGCTCGCTGGCCTGCAACGCCTGGCCGCTGGCCATAGAAGCGGTGAAATCACCGAACGAGGTGTTCAGTTGTTCAATGCCGGAAACCGTGCCGAACTGGGCAATCTGGCCAAGGAAGTCACCGTTCTCGGTCGGCTCCAAAGGATTCTGGTTGGTCAACTGCGTGGTCATCAGTTCAAGAAACTGTTCCAGGCCGAGCTGGCCGCTGTCCTTGGTTTCTGTTGTGTTGGCCGTCAAACCCAGCCGTGCGTACAGTTCGCTGTTATCGATGGTTGACATAATTGCCTCCGTTATTTGCCCAGATT
Source organism: Chromatiales bacterium (assembly GCA_050049775.1). Lineage (GTDB taxonomy): Bacteria > Pseudomonadota > Gammaproteobacteria > Chromatiales > Chromatiaceae > JABDQZ01. The sequence continues at coordinate 18,193 of JASFVP010000058.1, read as the reverse complement.
GATGACGGCATTCATCATGCGTTTGGTTGCATTGATGACTTCAATATTGCTTTCGTAAGAGCGTGACGCCGAAATCATGTTGGCCATCTCTTCGACTACATTGACGTTGGATCGGTAGATATAACCGTTCTCGTCGGCCATCGGATGGTTCGGCGAATACTCCTTGAGGATCGGCGCATCGCTTTCCACCACGCCGGCGACTTTCACGCCTGGCGCCGGGTTTTTATGGTTGAGCTGATCCATGACCGCCTTGAACACCGGCTGCCGACTTTTATAGGTTTCGTTGATGCTGCTGCTGATGGCATCGGCGTTAGCCATGTTACTGGCGACCAGGTTCATGCGCAGGTTCTGCGCCTTGAGGCCACTGCCGGCGATGTCAAAAATAGTGAACTCAGACATGGTTATTGTCCTTTCAATGCCGCCTTAATCGATGCGATCTTGCCGTTGAGGAAACGCATCGTGGCGCTGAAACGCATGTTGTTATCGGAAAACTGCAGCTGTTCATGCTGCATATCCACAGTGTTGCCATCCAGTGACGCCTGATCAGGAATGCGGTACTGCATCTGGTTGGTCGATACCGGGCCGCTTGATGGCTGAATGTGGCCTGCCTTGGTCGCCTGTAATCTGACGTTGGCGACCGACTGCTGTTGCAGGACCTTTCTGAAATCAATATCGCGCGCCTTGTAGCCCGGCGTGTCGGCATTGGCGATGTTCGACGCAAGCATCTCGGCACGCTTGTTTCTCACCAGTAGCGCCTGCTCGTGTATGCCTAAAACATTGCCGATATCCACGTTGCTGTTCCTGTCATCTATTATCCCTGCCTGCTAAATGCAGGCTTCATGCCAAATCAGACAAGTGTTGATTTACAAGGGGTTTCAACGCAATGGCCGCGGCAACAGCGGAAGAAAACGGCAAGGCAATGCCGCCGGGCGGCAAAACCATCCGGCAGACGCCGGTAACTGCAAATGGCTATTTGCGGGCTGGCTTCTGGTAGACAATGCCGCCGCTGATCGAGCGCATCTCAAAGAAATCCTTGAGTCCGGGCGGTGCTTCGGTGGAACCGAGAAACAGATAACCGCCGGGGTTGAGCGCATTGGCGAGGCGGTTGATGATGTCGAATTTCATCTCGGCGGAGAAGTAAATCAGCACATTGCGGCAGAAAATCACATCAAAGTTGCCGAGCGTGCTGTAGGACTGGGTCAGGTTGACCTCGCGGAAACTGACGCGCTTGGTGATGTCCGGCTTGACCTGGATGCAGCTGTCGACCTCGGTGAAGTATTTTTTCACGCTGGCCTGGTCCACACCGCGCGACGCCGACAGTCCGCAATAATATCCCTTGCGCGCTTCGTTAAGAATCGTCTGTGAAATATCGGTCGCGATGATGTCGACATCAAACAGATCGGAAGGCCGCGATTCCTTGTATTTGGCCACCGTCATGCTGATCGAATACGGCTCCTGGCCCGAAGAACAGGCGGCTGACCAGATGCGCATGCGCTTGTTGGCAAAGGCCGGGAAAATGTGCTGAGTCAGGATGTTGAAATGCGCCATGTCACGAAACCAGAAGGTCTCGTTGGTGGTCATGGCATCAATCACCGCTGTCTTCAGCGCCGAATGGGTGCCGCGTTGCAGGTTGGTCAGCAACGCCGCATAGGATTCAATATTGTACTGCCTGAGGATGTTGGCCAACCGGCTGGTAACCAGGTATTCCTTGCGTTCACCGAGCACGATACCACAGGATTTTTCCAGATAGACCTGAAATGCGGTGTAGTCTACTGCTGATAATGTCGTTCCTGACATACTACCTGTTCTCTGTTGTTGTAATTATTCAGCTTGCCCACAATAAATTTTTTGGTTGATAAAACGCTGGCGTAATAAATAGTGGGTGGTCAGCTTTCCGTGCGTTCCGACTGATGCGCCTCAAGTCGCGCCTGCACAATCTGGCCGAGTGTATCCGGCTGAAACTTCGGCAGGAATTCATTGGCTCCGACTTTCTCCACCATGGCGTGATTGAACACGCCACTGAGCGAAGTATGCAAAACCACATAAAGATGGTCCAGCCCGGAAGTCTGGCGGATCTTGCTGGTCAATGAATAGCCATCCATTCTCGGCATTTCGATATCGGAAATCACCATGGCCAGCCATTTGTGCAGATCCTTGCCCTCTGCTTTCCATTCCAGTAACTGTTTGTACGCCTGTTCGCCGTCGTTGACCAGAGTAGAGGCAACACCCAGATGATCCAGTACCTTCTGCACCTGCTTGCGCGCCACCAGCGAGTCATCGGCAACCAGGATGTGCTGGTCCTCCAGCGCCACACCGCTCGCCACCAGGCTGGAATCGACTTCCTCTTCACCACCCATGATCTCTTTCATGACCTTTTCGACATCGATGATCTCGACCAGCTGGTTCTCAACCTTGGTCACCGCCGTCATATAACTGTTGCCGGCAGCACCTTTGGGCGGTGGCAGAATGTCTTCCCAGTTCATATTGATGATGCGATCGACCGCATCGACCAGGAAGCCCTGTACATGGCCGTTGTATTCGGTCACGACCACAAACTTCTCCTGCCAGTCCGCAATCGGTGGTCCGCCGATGGCCTGTGATAAATCCATGATGGTGATGGTGCGTCCGCGCATGTGCGCGATACCGCGCACGCTCGGGTGTGAGCTCGGCAGCTCGGTCAGTTCAGGACACTGAATGACTTCCTGTACCTTGAATACGTTAATACCGTAAGGCTGAGGTCCATTCAGCTTGAACAACAGCAGCTCCAGACGATTCTCTCCAGCAAGCTGGGTGCGCATGTCCACACCGTGAAGAACTCCGGCCATTGTTTTCTCCATTGCAAAATCCTGTATCAACCAGCTTAGCGGCTGATAAGTCGTCAGCTTTAACCGCCAGCGCATGATTTCCGTCCAAACAGATGGCATATACATTGCATATTTCTGCACAACCGTGATTTTTTTGACGCAGTGATTTTCAGGTTGCTTATGAAAATGATGAATTACAGAAAATACCTTGTTGCCGCGCTGCTTTGCCTGCTCGGTCTGCCGACAGCCCAGGCGCAAGACGTGCAGAGCCACGCCAGTATATTAAAGGCGGCGGAAGACTTTGCCCGCCAAATTGCATTTGAAAAATCCGGCTCGGACAAAATCGCCATCGAAAGCGGTAAGCTGGATCATCGCCTGCGCCTGGCGCAATGCGACCAACCGCTGACCACGTTTGAATCGCCCAACACCCGCCCAAGCGGCAGCACCACGATCGGCGTACGTTGCGATGGCAATACGCCCTGGAAGCTGTACGTGCCGGTAACCATCCAGGTGCTGAAGAACATCGTCGTACTCAAACAGCCGGTCAGCAGAAACGCCATCCTGCGTAAAGCCGACCTGCACCTGTTGGAAAAAGACATTTCCGACCTGTATCGCGGTTACTACACCCGCATCGACCAGTTGGCCGGCAAACACGCCAAACGGGCGATGAAAAGCGGCACGGTGATAACGCCGTCACAGGTAAAAAATCCGCTGGCTGTCAAGCGCGGATCAGTTGTGACAATATTGGCTGACCTGAACGGCATACAGGTCAGAATGAAAGGCAAGGCGCTGAAATCGGGCTCTGCCGGAGACTGGATCAAGGTGCGGAATCTGAGCTCCGACAGGACCATTGAAGGACAGATTCTCAGCGCTGGTGTGATCCAGGTAGCATTATGAGATTTTTTCCTAAAAACAAATACTTAGAGTATCTTTTGGGGAATTAAACTGTTAAAGAAACTGGCCATTTTGTCGTTATGAAAAGGGAGTCCTTAAGAATGTTGACAGGTGAAAATAATGGCAATTGGAATCACGAGAAATACAGGCTCCGGCGTTTCGGAGGTTAACAAGAAACAGTCCGCCAAAGGTACTGACAAGACCTCCGGTCAACAGTCCGGCAGCGGCAAAGCAGCCAGAACCGGTCAATCACAAGGAAGTGATTCACTGCAACTGACCGCTTCAGCAACACAGTTACAGGAACTGGAAAATCACATTGCCAGCTTGCCTGTAGTCGACGCCCAGGCAGTCGATGCGATGCAGTTACAGATCTCGACCGGCAGTTATGAGGTCAATGAGAAAAGCACCGCAAACAAACTGCTGACTTCCGAGCAGGAACTGGCTGGCGTCAAACAGGCAGGTAATACCAGCTGAGGACAGAAACATGCAGACAGACAATGCAAAACAGAAGTTGTTTTCGGACATCGTCAACAAGGCCATCGCCCTGTCGAGACAATTAAGCTCCGCTCTCGATAATGAATTCGAGGCCTTGGCCAGCAACAGCCCGGAACGTCTTGAGAAAACGGTCGCCGAGAAAAAACAGTTTCTGGTTCAGCTCGGCAATGTACTGGCTGAACAAAACAGTCTGCTCTGCTCCATGGATCTGACCCTGGATGACGCCGGTGTGCAACGACTTTACGCCAGCCTCGTGCCGGAACATCCGGCGCGCAAGGCCTGGAAAACCTTGCAGACGCTGGCAAAAAACCTGGCCGAACAGAATCTGCGCAACGGTGTCATGCTGTCGCAATGCACCAACCGAACCCGCAACGCACTGGATATCCTGACCGGCCAGCGCTATGAAAAACCGGTTTATCAGTACGGTGGCAAGACCGAGGGTTATCGTCAGTCACGGTCACTGGCGATCGCATAGGCATAATCAGCGAAACCCGCCAGCCGCTGCAAATCCTCGAGTCGATCGACGTCCCACAGCGTTTCCAGTTCACGCCATTGCCAACTCAACTGGCGGAAACGCTGTAACGTCTGTTGCAACACGCCACTGCCGCTCCATTCAATGCCGCTGAAAATTTCGCGCGGCGCCGACTTCAAACCGATTAACGCATAACCGCCATCCTCGGCGCCGGCAATGACTGCCTGCCTGTCCTGCAGTCCGTCGAACGCCAGCTGCAAATGTCGCTGCTGCAACACCGGGCAATCGCTGCCAACCAGCACAGCATGCCCGGCTTCTTGTAACTGTTGTTGCAAGGCATGCTGCATGCGCTCACCAAGGTCATCACCCTGCTGATCCGCCAGCAGCACGCCACGTTCACGCCATTCCTGAAAAAATTCGTGCTGGCAATCCGGATCGCAATAACACACCACCGGGCATAACCGAGCGGCAACTGCCACTTCCAGTGTGTGTTGCAACAGTTCACGATAGAGCTGTGCGGCCCGCTCGGCACCGATATCCGCTGCCAGCCTGGTTTTGACCTGACCGGCAACCGGTGCCCGGGCAAAGATCAGGATGCGCGCATCGGGGTATTGCATGACTTGTAATAAGTCGCCAGCCGCTGTGGCGAGACACCGGCGTAAAAAGCCAGGCGCAGTATCCACATCTGTACGACGGTGCGCAGCACACCCTGTTGTTGCCAGCGCCGGCTGGAAGTGATCACCGCCGGCGAATGTACACAACGGCAACGCGCCAAGCCGCGTAAGGTCCTGCTCAAGGCAATGTCCTCCATCAGGGGAATCTCGGGAAAGCCACCGGCCTGTTCAAACAGCTCGCGACGGATGAACATTGCCTGGTCTCCAGTAGCAAGCCGGCTGAAACAGGAACGGCAATTCATCAATCGCGCGACGATACGCAGGCGCCAGTCGGCATCGGACAGCTGCACATCAAAACGTCCCCAGCCATCGTCCGACCCTGGTAAATCGGTGACCTGCCGCATGGCGGACTCGGCATCCAGCTTGCTGTCGGCATGCACAAACCAGAGCAGGTCACCGCTGGCAACGGCGGCGCCACGGTTCATCTGTGTCGCGCGCCCCGGCTCGCAGATCAGCACCTGGTCCACCAGGGTTTGCAGTTCATTAAGTTGAATATCCTCACTGCCACCATCAGCGACAATGATTTCGTGGCCCTGCGCACGCAAAACCTGTAGCGACTGCAGCAACGGCAATACCACGCCGCCATCGTTAAGCAACGGAATAATGATGGAACAGCGTGCTGACTCAGTCACTGAGCGCACCTCCACAACTGCTGCCTTGACCTGCAGTGCAGCCATAACAATGCTCGGCAACCAGGATGTCGTGTTGTTCGAGACGGTCAGTGTTGACCTGACTGATGTGCAATCGACCACCGTTACTGCGATGCAATGGCATGTTCAGCATCTGGTTGAAATCACAATCGTAGACATAACCCTGCCAATCGATGCTGAGCAGGTCGCGGCACATGACGGTATCCAGATTGTCGGGCTGGAAAGCATTTTTCAACAGATCCATATACGTCTCGAACTCGCCCTTGGATTGCAGATAGCTGCCAAAACGGCTGATCGGCATATTGGTAATGGTAAACAGGTGATTGAAACGAATGCCAAAACGCTCGTGCAGTTGCTTGCGGTAATCGTCTTCCAGCTGTTGCTGGCCCGGTGGCAGGTAGGCGCCAACCGGGTTATACACCAGATTCAGTTGCAGGCCGGAATCCTGCTGGCCGTAACCCAGTTCATTGAGCTTGCGCAAAGCATGCATGCTGGCATCGAAAACGCCCTTGCCGCGTTGCTGATCGACATTCTCCTGCAAATAACAGGGCAAGGAAGCGATCACCTCCACCCGATGTTCGGCAAGAAATTCCGCCAGATCCTGCTGATCGGGTTCTTGCAGCACCGTGAGATTGCAGCGGTCCATGACCTGCAACCCTTGCTCAGCCGCTGCCGTCACCAGATATCTGAAATTGTCGTTCAACTCCGGCGCGCCACCAGTGATGTCGAGTGTCGCGACCGGCTCACGCTGTAAAAACTCCACCACCTGATCGGCGGTCTGGCGCGACATCATCTCGCTGCGTTGCGGTCCGGCGTTGACATGGCAATGCACACAGGACTGGTTGCAGCGCATGCCCATATTCACCTGCAAGGTGCTCACGGAGCGCCGCTGCAGTGGCGGGAAATCGGAAGGAAACAGCAAAGCTTTGGAATCGAGCATATCGTCACTTATTCTGCTTCGGTCACGCAATAATGCCGCAATCCGCTGATCAGTCAATACTGGCCTGGCTCGGCCGCAACCGAAACCAGCGCATATTGTGATGTCTAGGACGGAAGCAGTTGCTCAAGCAACGTGTGAAACCGGGGCACGTCCAGTGGCTTGGTCAGATACTCGATAAAACCCGCCGCCTTGCCGTGCTCGATATCTTCCTGCATGGCTTTCGCGGTCACGGCAACCACCGGGATGTGCTTCAGATCGGCATCTGCCTTGAGAATTTCCAGCACCTTATAGCCATCCATGCCGGGCATGTTGATATCGAGCAGGATCAGCTCGGGCCGATGCGCTCGAACCAGTTCAATACCCAGAGCGGGATTGTCGGCTGTCAGCAAGTGGATGTGCTCAAGGCGTGCAACAATCTGTTCGACCAGTCTCAGGTTGGCCGGGTTATCCTCGATGTACAGCACGGTACGATGGCCACCCTCAGTGTGGCTGACCGGCGCAACCGGTTCATTGATCACCACCGTATCCAGAGGGGCCTGATGCTCGTCGGGTTGCGCGACTGATTCGATGGGCAGTTCGATCCAGAAACTGCTGCCGACACCGGGAGAACTCTCAAATTCCAGCCGGCCATGCATGATTTCAACAAGGTGCCGGCTGATCGTCAGACCGATGCCGGTACCTTCGATCGTACTGTTTCCGGCATCGAGCCGATTGAAAGGTTGAAACAGATCGGCCTGTTGTGTGGCGGAAATCCCGGGGCCGGTATCACTGACGCGAATACGCAAATATTCTGCATCGATCACCTGCGTAGCGATATGGACCTCGCCAGCTTCACGATTGTATTTGATGGCATTGGACAACAGGTTGAGCAATACCTGTTTCAGGCGAACGCGATCAGCCCGCACGATCGCGCCGGCCGGTTCACCAGAACCGAGTGTGATCCCATAACTGTCAGCCATCGGCGCTACCAGGCCGATACATTCGGCCACGACCTGATCCGCAGCCACCGGCTCGATCGACAAATCCAGGTGGCCGGATTCGATTCTGGCCAGGTCCAGCACCTCATTGATCAGGTCCAGCAAGTGCCGGCCAGCCTTGAGGATCTCGTGCACATACTCCTGATGCTCGGCGTGCAATTTACCGTCTCTTTCCATGAGCTGGCTGAACCCCAGGATAGCGTTCAGCGGTGTACGCAACTCATGACTCATACTGGAAAGAAACTCGGATTTGGCCTGATTGGCCCGGTCCGCCTCATCACGAGCGACGGTCAACTCGGCACTGTGGCGGTCGGCCTGCTCCCGCAGCATCAGGTTTTCACGAAACACCGCTTCGCCGCGATAGGCAGCCGCTGTCAGATAGACCAGATACGGAATCATCAGCAGGCCGATGGCGGTGGGTATTTCGCCGCCTTCCAGCAGGAAACGCACCAGCAACGGCACAATAAACGGCATACCGAACAACAGTACCGAGACACGGTCAGACGCGAGTCCGACCAGTACGATGCCGGTGAATCCGGCGGACACAAACGCCAGAAATATCTGGTGCGGCAAATCGGCCGGGAACAGAAACAGCGGCAACAAACCCCAGGCCACCCCGCCGAGCAAGATGCCGGCGCGCAACAGGCTGCGCCAATGCCTTTGCGAGAACCGGCCCGGCGTGCGCAACACAGCCACAAATATCGAGATGCGCACCAACTGGCTGGCCACCAGCAAAAACGCCCATACCAGCAAGTCGGATACCGGCAGGGACTCCCACATCACCCAGGTAACGATCAGAACCCCAAACAAATTGCCGGATGCGCCGGTGGGAATGCTGTGGCTTAACAGGCGCACCTGCTCGCTATAAAGAAGCGAGTCGTCATTGTTTTCAGTATCTACAGGCTTACTGCTCATCAACTGCTCTTGGCGACACACCAGACCGCTTCAACGAAGCCGACCCACTGCACCACTACCGGATAAATTCATGGAATAGAAAATACATCAGTACCGCGCCGTGGAGTGCCACACAGATCAATAAACTGATGAAAATAAAGTTTTACAAACATAGAAAGCCGTTGCGACAACCTGCGCAACCACCTGGCACTGATCAAAATACGTTCAGGATTCGTCAAGTCATGGTCCCATACTCCCTGGCAAGCTCACACAAAAAACCGGAAATGCCAGACTTATGCTTGTTTAGCGGCGCACCACTGCAAACATTGAGATTTTTCAGGCACATACTTTGGCAAACTCCTGCTTGAACACGACAACAGGCAAGCTTCGATTTGCACATCATCCAACAACAACGGCTGCGGGTTTTGGCGCCATGCTGAAATGACTTACAATTGCTCGCGCCTATAAAGCTCCCGTAGCTCAAAAGCGCCCGTAGCTCAGCAGGGTGAGCCAGGGTTGACGCAGTCAAGGCAAAGCCACTTAACGTGGCTTTGTCACTGGCGAACGCCCGAACCGACAGGTTTGGGCCGGGGAAGCGGCACTGCCGCGTGAGCGCGCCCGATGCACCTCCAGATCCGATACAGCCTTACGATCAAATCGGAAAGGCACTACAATGCACATTCATATCATGCGCCCGTAGCTCAGCAGGATAGAGCGCACCCCTCCTAAGGGTGAAGTCAGAGGTTCGAATCCTCTCGGGCGCGCCATTCACTCTGTTCATGGCACCCCCACCTGACGGATTTCCTGCCCTTCGGGCGTTCGATCAACTGCGTTATGCCACTGGCATAACGGTTTGATCTCACCCTCTCGGGCGCGCCATTCACTCTGTTCACGGCACCCCCACCTGACGGATTTCCTGCCCCTTCGGGGCGTTCGGTCAACTGCGTTATGCCACTGGCATAACGGTTTGACCTCACCCTCTCGGGCGCGCCATTCACTCTGTTCATGGCACCCCCACCTGACGGATTTCCTGCCCCTTCGGGGCGTTCGGTCAACTGCGTTATGCCACTGGCATAACGGTTTGATCTCACCCTCTCGGGCGCGCCATTCACGAAAGGCTTGACAGAAAAATGCCCGGCAAGCGAATGTGATGCCACTGCCAGTCATTCAATGGAAAAACTTCAGGCAACACATGCTCAGCGCAATCTTTTTATCGACATTTGGTCTATTGATCCTTTACTTCGGTGCCGAAGCGCTGGTGCGCGGCAGCTCCAACCTCGGCCTGCGGCTGGGCCTGTCACCGCTGGTGGTCGGTCTCACCATCGTAGCCTTCGGCACCAGTGCACCGGAACTCGCGGTGAGCATGAACGCCGCCTACATCGGCCAGACCGATGTCTCAATCAGCAACGTCATCGGTTCCAACATCGCCAACATCGGCCTGATACTCGGCCTGTCCGCGCTGATCCGGCCGATCAGCATCGACGTCAAGCTGGTGCGCATCGACATCCCGATCATGATTGCCGCATCGCTGGGCTTTGTGCTGCTGATGCTGGACGCCGGGCTGACACGCACAGACGGCATGTTGTTATTTGCCGGCATCATCGCATTCACTGTCTTCAATGTGCTCAAGGCCCGCAAGGCAAGACCCATTGCGCAGGAAATCTTCGAAGCCGAAATACCGGCGATGCGCAATGGCCTGCTGCGTGAAATCATCTTCATTATTGTCGGCCTGGTCATGCTGACCATTGGCGGCAAATACCTGGTTGATGGCGCCATCCAGATCGCCCGCTTCGCCGGCATCAGCGAAGCCGTCATCGGCCTGACCATCATCGCCATCGGCACCAGCCTGCCGGAGCTGGCGACCTCCGTGCTGGCCGCCGCCAGGAACATGAGCGACATCTCGGTCGGTAATGTGGTCGGCTCCAACATCTTCAACCTGCTCAGCGTACTCGGCGCAAGTGCCTTGCTGGCGCCACTGCCACAGGGCAATGTCACCTGGGTGGATATCGCTGTCATGCTGGCCTTTGCCATCGCCGTACTGCCACTGGCGCGCAGCGACTTCATCCTAAAACGCAGGGAAGGCCTGCTGTTTCTGGTCGGCTATGTCGCCTACCTTGCCTGGCTGGTCATGAGTGCGTAACGGACATGCTATGCTGGCGTCTCCACTGCCGGCTGTAATACGCAAAGCGAGATAGCACATGACCCATGCAGAACATCACAAAGCACATCGTGTCGGCTGGCTGCGCGCCGCCGTGCTCGGCGCAAACGACGGCATTGTCTCCACTGCCAGCCTGATCATCGGAGTCGCCGCGGCCAACACCACACAGGAAGAAATCCTGCTCGCCGGCCTTGCCGGGCTGGTCGCCGGTGCGATGTCGATGGCCGCCGGTGAGTACGTATCTGTCAGCTCACAGTCCGATACCGAAAAAGCTGATCTCGAGATCGAACGCAAAGCGCTGAAAGAAAGGCCGGAACTGGAAAAGCAGGAACTCGCCGAAATCTACGAAGAACGCGGTCTGGCCCCGGAACTGGCCCGAGTCGTCGCAACCCAGCTCATGGCCCACGATGCGCTTGGCGCGCACGCCCGGGACGAAATCGGCATTGTCGAACACGGCCGCGCACGCCCGGTACAGGCCGCACTGTCATCAGCCACCACCTTCACTATCGGCGCCGCCCTGCCCCTGCTCAGCGCCTGGTTCGCCACACTCGAACAGATCATTCCCATCGTCGCGATACTGTCACTGGCATTTCTCGCAGTGCTTGGCAGCATCGCGGCTCAGGCTGGTGGTGCATCCATGTTCAAGGGAGCCGTCAGAGTGACATTCTGGGGGGCGTTGGCGATGGCGTTAACGGCGGTGGTTGGGAGGATATTTGGTGTGGTGGCGTAATTAAGGATGCGATAGCGAGCCAATGGATCAATTATACAAACATAAATTTAACAAGGCCGAGTTGAATAAGATTGACAAGGCTGAACGTTCTTTCTTCTTTGCTCTTGGGCACGTCGCAAATGAAATTAATATCTTGAGTAAACAGATAATATGGTGCAGCGATTTTTCAAATGAACTAGACCATATAACCAAAGGACAAATTACGCTGGCGTTTTTTTATTATCGAATGATGGCAGGAAAATTAAATGAAGCAAATGAACTCATAAGAACTGCTTTTTTATCTCAAAAGTATTCCCAAAAATACATAGGTTCTTTCGATAAAAAGACAAACGAGACTCTTAATGAAATCAAGAAGTACTTTGGTAATTCGAATATTGTAAACAAAATAAGAAATAATCATTCTTTCCACTACTCAAATAACAACTTCAGTGAAGACTTTTCTAACATCCCAGATGATCTAGAAATATTCCTGCATCAAACTCGGGGGAATTCTCTATATTACGCATCTGAAGTAATTGCTTCCTATTCATTGCTAAAATCCTGTGGAAGCACTGACTGGTCTCTATTGTTTGATCGCATCGTAGTAGAACTTAATCGGGTTTCTAAACTTATGCTTTCATTCTCACATCAATTTATGTGCGCATTTATAGACATTCATTCTGAATTAAAAGTCAAAGACAACCTAGAAGCGATAACTTTAATGAACATTCCGATGTTTAATGAAATAAACATCCCTTGGTTCATTCGTATTGAGGATAAAGAAGAGTAAATGGGGTCAGAGAAAATTAACTCTGGCCCCATTTTTCTACCATTTTCTCAACAGCTCAGCGGGCTGGAAGCCAGAGAAGGGTGACGAATTAAGCACCCTGCTTCCCCTCTGTTTTGATGCATCACGCCAGAAGGCAGGCGAGAAAAACGAAAAGGTGTTTGAGCGATTGTCAATCGCGAGTTCTTTTCGTTCGCCTGACTGACAAGTGACGCAGGTGCTGAACAACGTGAAGCCAAAACAGGGGGAAGACGGTTTTGGTTCTTTTGCCGGCAAAAGAACGAAGAGGACATTTGCGAGTCTGCGTTTTTGTGCATGGATTATTCATGACACTGCGTCGAAAATTTAAACTTCAGTAAAATGTTTCTTGTTACTTTGTTTTCGCACAAAGTAACCAAAGGCACTTCCTCCACCAGCCCAGCCTGCGGCTGCCCTCACTGCTCAAAGCCTGCTGAGTCCTCGCAAACTCGCTACGCTCAAACATGCTCGGCCTTTACCCAGCAGTCTTCTGCGCGGCTCGGTGGGCTGGAGTCGGAGAAGGGTGATAAGTTGAATACCAAACCCCCTTGTCATTTTGTTTCCGTTTTATGCAACACAAAAGAGTTGATTTAGAGATAGGTCGCTGATCAACCACCAAGCTTCCCCTCTGTTTTGATGCGTCACGCCGGAAGGCAGGCGGAAAAAACGAAAAGGTGTCTGAGCGATTATAAATCGCGAGTTCTTTTCGTTCGCCTGACTGACAAGTGACGCATGCCGCTGAACAACGTGAAGCCAAAACAGGGGGAAGACGGTTTTGGTTCTTTTGCCGGCAAAAGAACAAGAGAAAATTTACCAGGCTGCTTTCAGTACAGGGGATGATTCATACCACCACAATGGAGCACGCACAAAAAAGCCGACTTACGCCGGCTTCCCTGTTTCACATTGCCACTAACCAGCTAGTGTGCAACACGAGCATTCCCATTCACCAGCATAATTCGCACCCGCTCACCAACCCGAAAAATCTCACCCTCACTAACGGCCTGAACATAGGCACGCGTAATGCCACTGTCTTCGCGCACGGTGATTTCCACGCCTTGGGTGCGAGTGATGCCTTCCTCGATCGCAGCACCGGCCATACCACCGGCGACCGCGCCGATCACGGCGGCAACTGCCTTGCCACGCCCACCACCAACACCGCTGCCGGCAATACCGCCGACCACGGCGCCGGCACCGGAACCGATCGGTGTTTTGGTGCCTTCAATGCGCACCGGGCGCAGCGCTTCGATGGTGCCCATGCGCACGATTTGCGGCTTGCGTGCCTCGTCACGTGAGTAGACATCACCTTCGAGGCTGCTGGCGCACCCGCCGAGCAGCACCACACTGCTGGCCATTAATACGATGATTGCAATAATCCTGTTCATACTGATTTCCTCACTGCATGTTGAAATTCACAAGCCTGTTTACACCGCGGCCGGCGTCAGGCTGTAGCGCCGCACCAGATGGGCGAAGGATTCCAGCGCGGCAACACCACTGCTTTCCGCCTGTGCGCACCACTGCTTGAGTGCTTCAAGGCGTTTGGCGTAATTGCCGAAATGCGGTTCCCAGATCTGCTGCAGGCGCAGCTTGTACTGATAGACCGTTTCCAGTGTACTGCTGCGGGCCAGCACGTCGTCCAGCTGCTTCTGATCGGCTTCGCTGAGCAGGGCCTGATCACGGCGCGCCAGCTTGCGTCCATAACGATACAGGCGGCGCAACGGCCGACTGGCATGGCGGATTTCCTCGCGGAATACCGGGCGCATTACCTTGCGGCGGTAATCCGAGAACAGCTGCAAGCGGTTCACGGTCAGCGCCTTGATCGATTCGATGTCGAGTTGCGGGCGCTCCGGCACCAAGGTGCGTTGCGGCGCAACTTTCTTGACGTCGGCCAGGCCAAACAGGGAAAACAGGCGGATATAAAACCAGCCGATGTCAAACTCCCACCAGCGGTTCGACAGTTTGGCCGAGCTGGCAAACGCATGGTGATTGTTATGCAACTCCTCACCACCGATGAGAATGCCCCACGGCAGAATGTTGGTGGCGGCATTGTTGATGTCGAAATTGCGATAACCCCAGTAGTGACCGATGCCGTTGATGACGCCGGCAGCCCAGAACGGAATCCAGATCATCTGCACCGCCCACATGGCCAGGCCGGCCGGACCGAACAACACCAACTGGATAATCGCCAGCAGGGTCACGCCGAGAAAATTGTAGCGGCCGTAGATATGGCGTTCGAGCCAGTCATCCGGTGTGCCGCGGCCATATTTGTCGAGCGTTTCGTCGTTGGCGGACTCAGCGCGGTACAACTCGGCACCCTGCCACAACACCTTGCGCAGGCCGCGTGTCTGCGGGCTGTGCGGATCGGCGTCGGTTTCGCACATGGCGTGATGCTTGCGATGAATCGCCACCCACTCGCGCGTCACCATACCGGTGGTGAGCCACAGCCAGAAGCGGAAAAAATGGCTCAACAGCGGATGCAGTTCCAGCGCGCGGTGCGCCTGGTGGCGGTGTAAAAAGACGGTGACAGAAACAATGGTGATGTGGGTCAAAGCCAGTGTCAGCAGGATGTAACCTGTAACGGATAATTCGAATAGACCGTTGAATATCATGAAGAAAAAACCTGATGTGTGATGGAATGTCTGCGCCGCGGCGATCCAATGTCAGCCTGTCGACACTGTTTGATTCTGTTGTTCCATTCTAAGACCATTGACGCCGCGCCGAGTTCAGCATTTTTTATACAGATGCCAAATGCAATAGAAGCGCGTTATAGCCACAATTTGGCAAATACCGAAAAAAGTCTCAGGTGGTGCGAGACAAGGCAAAATCTTGCGAAAAAGCGCAGTTTACAAAAAGTAAATGAGCATTTTGAGCAAGATTTTAACGCCGTATCGTGCCGCCTGAGGCTTTTTCAGTCCGCTTCACGCTCGATGCTGCAGCAATGCGACGCCTGCATACCCTCCTCGTCCTGGCCACCTGCCACCAGGATTTCACCGCGCAGCGCCGTGGGCCGGTAACTGGTGCAACCTTTCAGGCCCGCCCGGAAAGCCATGCTGTACAGCTGGCTGAAATCCTCAAACGGATAATCCGCCGGCACATTGATGGTTTTGGAAATGGCGTTGTCGACAAACGGCTGCAGGACCGCCTGCATGCTCAAGTGCGCCGCCGGCGGCAAGGCGCGCGCATCGACAAAATAAGCCGACAGCGGTTTGTCCTCAGCAGCCTGCCAGTGGCGATAGGCGTAATCGCTTACCGCAAAGCTTTCGTATTCACCGGCGCGATTGAGCACACGCCGCTGATGGCTGAAATCAAACACCGGTTCGATGCCGCTGGAAACATTGCCGGCCAGCAGGCTGATGGTGCCGGTTGGCGCAATCGCCAGCAGATGACTGTTACGGATACCGTGGCTGGCGATGGCGTCGCGAATGTCCTGCGGCAGCTCGGCGATGAAGCGGCCTTGCAGATAGGCGTCGCGCTCCAGAAACGGAAACGCACCTTTTTCCTGCGCCAGTTCGATTGAGGCACGGTAGGCCTTGTGACAAATGATTTGCATGATCTGCCGCGCCTGCTCGCGTGCGGCATCACTGTCGTAATGCAGACCCAGCATGATCAGCGCATCGGCCAGGCCGGTGACGCCGAGCCCGATGCGGCGCGAACCGTGCGCCTGTTCGGCCTGTTCCGGCAACGGGAATTTCGACGCATCGATGACATTGTCGAGCAAACGCACCGCCACCCGGACCGTATCGGCAATCGCATCGAGATCCATGCGCGCATCATTGCTGAACGGCTGCAGCACAAAACGCGTCAGGTTGATCGAGCCGAGATCGCAGGCCCCGTATGGCGGCAGCGGAATCTCGCCACAGGGGTTGGTGGTGGTGATCTGCTCACGATAAGCCAGGTTGTTGAGTTGGTTGATGCGATCGACAAACAGCACACCGGGTTCGGCGGTATCGTAGGCGGCGGACATGATTTTCTGCCACAGCCGGCGTGCCGGTACACGATCGACCACGCGGCACGATACTTCGCCATGGCGGCCGCTCCAGCGACGCAGGACGGTTTCACTGCCATGGCTGGCATCCAGGCTGTCGGCTGGAAACAGCAACGGCCAGGATTCATCCTTTTCGACCGCCTGCATGAAGGCATCGCTGACCTGCACCGACAGGTTGAAATGCTGTAACTCGCCCGCGGTGCGTTTGGCATCGATGAAGTGTTCGATGTCGGGATGATCACAGCGCAGGCTGGCGATCATCGCGCCACGGCGTGCGCCGGTCGACAGGATGGTCGCGCACATCGCATCCCAGATGCGCATGAACGACACCGGCCCGGAAGCGATGCGACCGCTGGCGTGCGCGATGCTGTTGCGCGGCCGCAGGTTGGAAAAATCATAGCCGGTACCGCCGCCGGCCTGCATGGTCAGCGCACCCTGCTTGAGATGCTCGAAGATGCTTTCCATGCGGTCGTCGATAACGCCCATGACAAAGCAGTTAAACAGCGTCACGCGCCGGCCGGTGCCCGCGCCGGCGAGAATGCGCCCACCCGGCAGAAAACGGAAATCTTCGAGAATGCGATAAAAGGCTTCCGCCCACTGCGACTGGTCCGTTGGCTCGACCGCCGCCAGGCTGTCGGCAACACGCCGCCAGCTGTCTTCAATGCGGTCTTCCTGCGGCACGCCATCGACCACGAGGCGATACTTGCTTTGCCAGATGTGTGCGGCAATCGGCGTATCGATGCTGTTGTTGCGACTTGATGACATAAATTTTCCAGGCCGGCCTTGGTCGTTGGCCGCTTTAGCAAGCATAGTTCAGATCAACCTGGCTTTCGGCGCCAGGCGGATTGGCAAAGTCCTCTCCCGAGTCTTCTCAAAGCGGGTTGAACCCGGTAATGTTGATAGTAACAAAGACACTGCAACAGGTAGTCGCCATGGATGAAGAAACCAAACAATTACTGCACAACATCGCGCATCACCTGAAATGGGTGATTGTCCTGCTGGTCGCGATTGTCGGCCTGCTGATCGCCCAATCGGTCGGTACATGAGCATGGTGCAGATCAAGCGTGTGGTGCTGGACGTGCTCAAACCGCACCAACCGAATGTACTGGAATTCGCCAGCACGCTGGCCAAGCAGCACAGTGGTATCTGCGTCCAGGTGGTGGTGACCGAAATGGATGAAAAAACCGAGACCACGGTGGTCACGCTGGAAGGCGATAACATTCCTTACGACGACATCGTCGCCAGCATCCGTGAACTCGGCGCCTCGGTGCACAGCATCGATGAGGTGGAAGTCATCAGCCCGGCAACAGCCACCGATTGATAACACCGCCGCATGCTTCGTCAACTGCGCCTGCTGCTCCAGCTCAGCCACGCTCACAAGATTGCGCGGCGCTATTTTGTCACCAACGGCTTTGACGGCGCCCTCACCATGCTGGGACTGACCATGGGCTTTTACAGCAGCGGTGGCGTCGCGATCTCGGTGATTCTCAGCGCCTGCCTGGGTGCGGCGATTGCGCTGACCGTCAGCGGC
Source organism: Chromatiales bacterium (assembly GCA_050049775.1). Classification (GTDB taxonomy): domain Bacteria; phylum Pseudomonadota; class Gammaproteobacteria; order Chromatiales; family Chromatiaceae; genus JABDQZ01. The sequence continues at coordinate 208 of JASFVP010000058.1, read as the reverse complement.
CTGGCCAGCGCCTATGTCAGCGAAGCGGCGGAACGCGAAAAGGAATTGCGTGAACTCGAACACGCCGTGGTGGCTGACCTGGAACAGACCGCCCAAGGACTGGCGGCGCGCTGGGTGCCGGTGCTGATCGCCTTCGTCAACGGCTTTGCGCCGTTGCTGATCGCACTGATCATCATGTTGCCGTTGTGGCTGGAGCAGGCCGGTGTGC
>JASFVP010000095.1:0-6267 GCA_050049775.1 Chromatiales bacterium | reverse complement strand
GGGTAGTTAACTTGACTGATACATTACTTCGGGAGCCCGACCAGACAAGCTATGTCGAGATGCAGCGAGATGGAGACGTCGCAATCGGCGGCTTGCCGGCAACAGAAATCGCAACGGTTAACCAGACACTCCTGGGCGAGTATCTGCTACAACGCGAACATGCTCAGACCAGACGTAGTCATCTGTTTAACGGGCGTTATGAAAATATTTACATACCGCGCAACCTGATCCCGAGCATCGAACCGGTATTGTCGATGGCTTTGTTTTATGCCCGCCAACTGCTTGACGTCGACCCAGCCCAACTGCAGCTGGGCTTCTGGTTCAACGAAATGCAGCCCGGAGACAGGACTACCCTGCATACGCATGATGATGATGACGAGCTGCTTTCCGCTGTGTATTACATCCAGGCGCGCGCCAACAGCGGCGACCTGAAAATCCATACAAAAAGTGCAGAAATCCGCTATATTTCACCCAAGGAAGGCAACATTATTCTGTTTTCTCCCCAATTGCCCCACGAGGTTAGCGAGAATTTCAGCGACGAACTCAGGCTTGCCGTTGCGATGAATTTTGGCCGCATGTCATCGGATGATTCTGACTACTATGAGGTGCAGGCATGAAATTGCATAATCTGACCATACAGACCAAGATTTTACTGGCCCTGGTCATCACATTCACTGTACTGCTGGTGACAACCGCGGTTTTTATCAGCACCAATCAGCGTAACCTGGTCACCGAACTGGCGCGCGAAAAAGTCGACGCCCTCGCCAACACCTATTTCGACGGCGTCAACACCATGATGTTGACCGGCACCACCACACAACGTGGCATACTCAGGGACAAGATTCTGGGCGAAAACGGTGTCGAGGAAGTCAGTATCCTGCGTAGCAAGGCCATCGTCGATGTATTCGGCAAAGGCCTGGAACACGAAAGCGCTGAATCTGAGCACGACAAAAAAGCCATGCAGGGTGAGCAGTTTCAAATCATGCAGGACACCGATCACGGCCGCAAGATCACTACCTGGATACCGCTGGCCGCGAGTTCGGATTATCGTGGCACCAACTGCCTGACCTGCCACCAGGTGCCGGAAGGCACCATACTCGGCGTGGTCAAAGCCAGTTACTCGCTTGCCGAGATCGACAAAAAAGTCAGTCATACCATTCTGGTTTCAACCCTGCTCAGCATCGTGCTGTTCGTCGCCGCCATTGCGATCATCATCTGGCTGCTGCGTAACATCCTGGTCAAACCGATTCAGCAGTACCGGCACACCATGCACCAGATCCAGGATAACTGTAATCTCATGATACGCCTGCCGATCAAAAGCGAAGATGAACTCGGCATGCTGGCGAACGCCTTCAACCGCATGCTCGATGCCTTTCACGAGAGCATTCAAAGCGTGCGCGAAACCGCTCACCAGGTGACCGACTCCGCCAACCAGATCTCGCGGTTGTCTGAAACCACATTGGGCGCCGCCCAGTCGCAACAGAGTCAAACCGGCAACATCGCCACCGCCATCAACGAGCTTTCCGCCAGCGCCGTGGAAGTCAACAACAGCGCCAACAGCACCCAGCAGGCCTCGATTTCTGCTGACGAGGAAAGCAGCGCCGGCGCCGAAATGGCGGCCAGCGCCGTGCAAGGCATCCATCACCTGATCGGTGAAATTGAAAATGCCTCCAGCGTCATCAATCAGTTGGACACACGTTCGCAGGATGTTGGCCAGGTGCTGGATGTCATCCGCAATATTGCCGAGCAGACCAATCTGCTGGCGCTCAACGCCGCCATCGAAGCCGCCCGCGCCGGTGAAATGGGACGTGGTTTTGCCGTCGTTGCCGACGAGGTACGTACCCTCGCGACACGTTCGCATGAAGCCACCAAGGAAATCCAGCAACTCATCGAGCAACTGCAGGATGACGCCAAGAAAGCCGTGGGCGCCATGAGCAATGCACGTGAAAGCGCTGCCGAACGTGGCACCCAGATTGAAGCGGCCGGCACCTCACTGCGCAGCATTGCCGAGCGCGTCAGTGAAATCAAAAACCTCAATACCCAGATGGCCAATGCCGCCACCGAGCAAAGTCGCGTTACCGAGGATGTGTCGAAAAACATTACCACCATCAGTGAGATTGCGGAAAATACCTGTGAAGACACGCAACAGGTCAATGATTTCAGTCAGAACCTGGTGCAGCTGTCGGTCAAACTGACCCAACTGGTTGACCGTTTCAAAGTGTAGAAAACGCCCAGTAAGCCACCGCGGACAACATAATCACCAGCAAGGCGCCGGCTGCGAAGCGAATGCCCTTGTCCTGAGCCGGAGGCACCGGCGTCTCACGCAATTGCTGCTGGCGCCGCTGTTTCCAGCGAATCACCAGATACATCAGCAAAATGACTGACACAGTCAGTAAAATTTTCTTTATCATTGCATCCGGGCCTGTGTTACTTTGACCGGGCCATCAGCACGCCGCTACGGCGGCATGAATGTACCCTGAGTTTTGTTGTCAATACTGTTATGAGTCGACTTTCGTTTTTATTCCTGCTGACCGGCATGCTGCTTGTCACTGCCTGCAGCGAAATGGACAAACCCAGCATCGGTTTGTACCTGGCGGTCAAACGCGGCGATATTGACCAGATCGAAAGGCATATTTACTGGAAAACCGACATCAACCAGCTCAACATCGATGGCCAGACGCCACTACATGAAGCTGCCTCAGCCGGTCGCATCATCATCGCCAGACTGCTGCTCAACAACGGTGCCGATGTTAACCGTCTCAACAGCAATAAACAAACGCCGCTGTACATCGCGGTGTTGAATGGCCGTATCCAGCTGGCTGAAATGCTGATCAAAAAATATGGCGCCGACTTTCAACCAACTGAATTGCTATTCGCTGCGGTCGAAAACGATGTCACGGATCGCGACATCTATGAGTTTCTCAGGCTGAATGATGCTAATATCAACAGCCTCAACGATGAGGGCAATACGCCGCTGAGCATTGCCATACAACATGGGCAACGCATCGTCGCCAAACAGCTGATCGCCAATAATGCGGATGTCAATTTAGCTGATCGCCAGGGGCGTCTGCCACTGGACATTGCGACCGATATGCAGCGTAAAGACCTGATTGAGCTGTTGCAGACCAACGGCGCAAGAACTTCCAAATAACCAAGAGGGATATATGGCTTCAACTCCGGACGAAATTTCCGTCACCTACGCCGAAGACGGCATCAATGTCATCGATGAACTCGACAAGAAGATTCTGTCCAAAGGTGCCTGGACGACCATCATCTTCCGTTATCGTGAATGGAATCGCGGCAAGGAGGAATACAGCAAGGACAAGTACACTATCCGCCGTTACCAGAAACGCGGTGGCGAGTACCAGCAGAAATCGAAATTCAATATCTCCAGCCCGGACCAGGCCAAGCAAATCATCGAAGCCCTGACCGAGTGGACCCAAGACAGTTAAAAACCGGTAGGCACAACAGTGTAGTAGCTGTCGTGCCTACCGGAAAGATCAACGTCTGACCCGCAATAGCGCCCACTGGCGAAAGAGGCCACCCCACTGGAACACCACCAGCCCCAGCGAGATCACACTGACACCCAGCCAGACCTGCAGGCTGATTACTTCGTCATTGAAAATCGCACCGAGCAGCAATGCAGTCACCGGAGTGATCAACGTGATCAATGAAACCCGTGTCGCCTGCACGTGGGTCAACACATAAAAGTACAGGGCGAAACCCAGCACCGAGCCGATCACGCCCAGATAGACAATCGCGCCGACAGAACGCTGGCTCAGGTGTTGCGGCCATTGTGCGCCGGTGACGAACCAGGTCAGCAGAAACAACAGCACGGCGACCACCAGTGACCCTGTGGTGATGGTCATGCCCGGCAAGGCCGCAGCAATTTTCTTGACCCAGACGGTGCTGAAGGAATGCACCAGCGTCGACAGCACCACGGCGACAATCCCGAGCGTCGACTGCAGGGAAACTTCAACGCCTTCGGCAAACACCAGAAACAGGCCGGACAAACCCAGGAACATCCCGAGCAGCCGCGTTGGTGTGAGCGCCGATTCCTGCAACCAGATCGCCGCCAGCACACCGGTAATCACCGGTGACAGGCCGAAAATGATCGATACCCAGCCGGACGGGATGAATTGCACCCCCCAGTAAACCAGCGACATGGCACCGTAAATACCCAGGCCGCCAGCCATATAGGTGGCGCGCGCCTTGCGATGCCACAGCAGGCGCTTACCGGACAGATACAGCAGCGCACTGGCCAGCACCACACCGATGACCATACGACCGGTGACGCCGAACAGGAAGCCGGCGCTTTCGCCGCTCCACTTGATCGCCAAAGGCGTGGTAGTCCAGATCAGGATGACACCGATATAGGCCGCTGGGATAGACACTTTGTTTTCCTCCAGAAACAAAAAGGCCGCGAATCTCTCAATCCGCGGCCTTGGTTAAAAATCTGACTGTCAGTTAAATCAGTAAACAGGACACACGGCACAAGCTGCCTGACGCCACAGCGCCACACATACCATTACTCGCGGTTTGTTGATCTGATTTGTATACATGGCTGCAAGCATGTCCTGTTCAAATCAGCGCGTCAACGCTTTTTTGACTGCTTTTTCATTTCCAGTCGCTTCTGCTTGCCCAACGGCAACTTCGGTTTGCCCTTGTCCTTGCGGTCGCGCAGGCGTTGTTTCGGCTTCGGTTTTTTGACGACTTTCTTGCCGGGTTTGCTTTTGCTGCGTTTGAATTGTGGTTCCCGATTGTTTGGCTCGAGCCCGGAAAACACCACACGCTCAATCGGCTGATGCGTGAAACGTTCAATACGATGCAACGTTTTCGCCTCAAAAGCCTCCACCAGCGAAATCACGGTGCCGAGGTTTTTGGCACGTCCGGTACGCCCGGCGCGGTGCACATAAATCTCGGCGTTGCGCGGCATGTCATAATTGATGACGGTTTCGACCTCATCGATATGAATGCCGCGTGCGGCGACATCTGTCGCAATCAGTACGCTGAGGCGGCCACCCTGAAAATGCCGTACCTTCTGGTTGCGCTCTTTTTGAGTCAGATCGCCGTGCAGCACACCACTAGCGATGCCGCTGGCATGAAGTCGCGCGGCAAGGTCTTCTGCGCCGGCACGGGTGTTGAGGAAAATCAGGGTTTTGCCGGTCTCCGGATCGGATGCCTTGTGCTCCGGACCGGACTGGTATTTCTGCAACAGCACCAGCACCAGATCAAACTTGTGCTGGGCCGAATCGCACAGGTAACACAGTTGCTCGATTTCCGCCGGTATGGCCCGCGCCAGGCCGACTTCAACCCGCACCGCTTCGTCCATGATGGATTCGGCAAAGTCCAGCACCTGCGGATTTTCCATGGTTGCGGAAAACAGCATGGTCTGACGCGTCGGTGGGGTCTGGGCGATGATGGCGCTGACATCCGGCAGAAAGCCCATGTCCAGCATGCGGTCGGCTTCATCGATGATGAGGAATTCGAGATTGAGCAGATCCAGTTGCTGCTTGTCGAGCATGTCCAGCAAGCGGCCCGGCGTCGCCACCACTACCTCGGGCTGCAGCTCCAGCCACTGCTGTTGCAGCGATTCGTGCACGCCGCCGATCAGTACCGTGCTTTGAATGGCGGTAAACTCGGACAGCGCCTCGACCACCTTGCGTACCTGGTTGGCCAGCTCCCGCGTCGGCACCAGGATCAGCGCCTTGGGCCAGTATTTTTTGCCGTGAGTTTCCAGCAGCCCTTGTAAAACCGGCAGCAAGTAAGCTACCGTCTTGCCACTGCCGGTCGGTGCTGAACCGATGATGTCCATACCATTGATGGCTTCCGGCAGCAGGCGCTGCTGGATTTCGGTCGGTTCCTTATAGGAAAGTTTGCCAATGGCTCTGAGCAAACGAGCATCCAGGAAAAGATCGTCAAATGTGGTTTGCATCAGTGGTCCGGGCGGCGACTTCAGGTAAATCAAAATCTGCCGAAAGCATACTATAAACAGGTTATAGTTGTGACAGGATGCTGGTAAAAAGCGGATACTTTTTGTTGGGGGTAATTTGTCTGGTGCTGGGCATCATCGGTGCCTTTTTGCCGGTCATGCCGACGACCGTTTTCATCCTGATTGCCGCCTGGGCTTTCGCCAACTCGTCCCAACGCCTGCACCAGGCATTGCTCAATCATCCACGCACCGGCCCGGCGATCCGCGCCTGGCGACAGAATCACTGCATCCCTAAGCCGGCCAAGCTGGCCGCCGGTGTATCCATGTTAATCAGC
>JASFVP010000008.1:0-89066 GCA_050049775.1 Chromatiales bacterium | reverse complement strand
GATGAAGAAAATCGGGCTGTCAGGATTTGTGCTTGCTGTTGCGCTGCAGGCGCCGTTTGCGGTTGCACAGGATCTGCAGACGGAAAAACAGAAATTTTCTTATGCCACCGGCGTCAGTCTCGGCAACTTGCTCAAGACCCAGGGTGTTGATGATCTCGACAGCGACGCCTTGTCAGCCGGTATTGCCGATGTCCTGCAGGGCAAGCCGATGCGTCTGAGCATCGATGAAATGCGTAACAGCATCAATATGCAGAAACAGAAAATGCAGGCCGAGGCGCAACAGGCCGCCGGCAACAATGCCGAAAAAGGCCGCCAGTTTCTCGAAGCCAACAAGAGCGCCAAAGGTGTGCAGGTGCTCGATAACGGTCTGCAGTATCTGGAGCTGAAAGCCGGCAATGGCAAGGTGCCGGCGGCTACCGATGTGGTCAGTGTGCATTATCATGGCACCCTGATCGATGGCACCGTGTTTGACAGCTCGGTGGAACGCGGCTCGCCGGCGCGTTTTGCCTTGAACCAGGTCATTCCGGGTTTCCGTGAAGCCATCACGCGCATGCCGGTCGGTTCCAAATGGCGCGTGTTTGTGCCTTCCGAGCTTGCCTATGGTGAGCGTGGCGCCGGCGGCAAGATCGGCCCGAACCAGACACTGATTTTTGAAATCGAATTGCTCGGCATCGAGTAATTTTTATGTCCCGCCAGCTACTGATTTTGCGCCACGGTGAGGCCGGCTCCGGACCGGTTGATTTTGAGCGTCAGCTGACCGGTAAAGGCATCGAGGATACGCATCAGGCGGGGCAGTGGCTGGCGGCACGGAGCTTGTTGCCGGAACTGGTGCTTTGTTCGCCGGCAGTCAGAACCCGGCAGACCCTGCAGTCTGCCGTTGCAGGCATGGCGCTTGAACCGGCCAGCCAGTTTCCCGAGTCACTCTATAATGCCGATACCCAGACATTGGCGGAGCTGATTCATCAGCAACAACAGATTCAGCGGCTATTACTGATCGGGCATAACCCGGGACTTTCCATAATTGCCTCGACCCTGGTCGGCCGGAGTCTGGCGTTGTCGCCAGCGTCATTGCTGCTACTGGAATTTGAGGGCGATTGGTCCAGTCTGGGTCAGGCGTTGGTTCAATTGGCGGATCGCTTTCACTGACGCCGAGTTCAGGCGTTTCAATCGGTTGCGATTGGCAATCATCAATGACGTATCCCGGGATTTCCGCCAGACTGTATTCGGTTTGATGGCCTGCGTTTTGAGAGAGCCGTGCCGGCCTGTCGAACCTTGATGCGCCGTAATGGTCTCACTGATCAGGCGCGCAATGGAGCAGTCGATGTCGATATTGAAAAAATTGCCCGGATCTCGCCGGGAACCGCATGGCCTGGAATGGAAAATCCTGAAAAAGCTGCCGTATGCGATGATCTACAGTGGCCTGGTGGTTTTGATTTTCACCCTGGTTGCGCATTTGATGCCGCCAAGCGGTAGCGCCACGGATGTTGCCAAGTTTCTGGGCATGGTGGATATCCTGGCAATCGCCATTCTGACAACGGTGTGGATCGCCATATTGACCATCGCCATCGGTGCTTTTGTGGTGTATGTCATGAAAGGTCCCGCCTATGTCATCGATCCGTATGAAATGCCAAAATCGGACGATCGGGAACAAGGCCCTTAGTGGACTTGGTTTTGCGCCGATTACGGCATAAACTCTGGCCATGCGTTTGAATTTTCGCCACAAAAAATCCCTGATCTGGACCCTGCTGTTGCTGCTGGTGTTCCAGTCGGTCGCACTCGCCGCCATGCCGTGCCTGCATGCCGTCAGTACTGCGGCTGGTGAGCAGTCAGGTCATTGCCACATGGCCAGCGCACAACAGAGTGCTGCTGGTGAAAACGATGGCAAACTGCTGGATTGCCAGAAATGTGCTCTGGCAGTGCTGTTGCTGGCTGATGATAACCAGCATCTGGTGGTCAGAATGATGCCGGCGCCTGCCGATTCGTACCAGCCGAATGTTTTTCCGCATTATTATTCCCACAGTCAGAATGATCTGACTCGTCCCCCGCAAATTATCCTCTTCTGATTTCTAACGCCGCACTACGTGCGGGTGCCTGCATTGTGGTTGTAGCGCTGTATTCTGCGTTCAGCCCGGGCCAGAGGATAGCAACATGTTTCGTTTTTTTATTGGCAGCCTGACGCTGCTGTTACTGGTGGCTTGTGGTAATGACGAGCCGCCCACATCCATCAACCAGAACCAGGCTTCAGGGGAGCCGGCAGCAAGTCCGGTACAACCGAGTGAGAGCATGGCGCAAGTGCTCGATGACACGGCACTGGAACACGCGGCCAAGCATCTCGACGAGCGTTACGTCTGTCCGATGCATCCGCAGATCGTGCGTGATGAACCCGGTAATTGCCCGATTTGTGGTATGGACCTGGTCGCCAGGCAGGTCAAGTCGAACGCAGATAAATACGCCGAAGTTGCGGTGGCTGGCGCCATGCAGCAAAGCCTCGGCCTGCGCACGGCAACCGTCGGGCGCGATACCCTGTGGCGTTATATCCGCACGGTCGGGCATATCGAATACGATGAGCGTTTGTTAACGCACCTGCACCCGCGTGCTGAGGGCTGGATGGAACAGCTGTCTGTGCGTGCCGAAGGAGATGAAGTCAAGGCCGGTCAGAAACTGGGTGAATTTTATTCCAAGGAGATACTGGCTGCGCAGGTGGATTTTTTACTGGCACAGAATGCCAGCAACAGGGATAACGCCCGCAACCGCTTGCGTCTGTTCGGCGTCACCGACGACTTCATCCGCGAGCTGGAAAAAACCAAAAAGACCCGCAACCGCGTCCCGGTCAACGCGCCAGCCAGTGGCATCATCACCAAGCTTGGTGCGCGCCAGGGCATGTTTGTGCCGCCGAGCATGGAGCTGTTCACCATTGCCGATCTGAGTCGCGTCTGGGTGCAGGTCGATATCTTTGAGCACCAGATGGACTGGGTGCAGGTCGGCAATGTCGCTGAAATCACGGTGCCGGCGTTTCCGGGCAAAACCTGGGAAGGCCGCATTGAATATATCTACCCGGAACTCGATGCCATGGCGCGCACCTTGCGACTGCGGCTGGTGTTCGACAATCCCGATCTGCAACTGCGTCCCAATATGTTCGCCCAGGTGACCATTTACGGTGGCCCGAAGCATGAAGCACTGGTGATTCCGAAACAGGCGTTGATCGTCACGGGGCAGCGCAAGGCGGTGATCAAGCGACTGGGTGAAAACCGCTTCAAGCCGGTGGATGTGGTGACTGGCATGCACAGCGGCGATCAGGTCGAGATTCTCAACGGCCTCAAGCAAGATGATGAAATCGTCGTGTCGGGTCAGTTCCTGATCGACTCGGAATCCAGCCTGCAGGCGAGCTTCTCGCGTCTGTCGGGAGAATGATCATGTTGCAGGCCATCATCAATCATTCAATCAAAAACCGTTTCCTGGTACTGATCCTGGCGCTGATTCTCAGCGGCTGGGGTTGGCTGTCGCTACGCCAGATTCCACTCGATGCGATACCCGATCTGTCGGATGTGCAGGTCATCATCAAGACCGCTTATCCGGGCCAGTCACCACGGGTGGTCGAGGACCAGGTGACTTACCCGATCACCACCACCATGCTGTCGGTGCCGGGCGCTGAAGTGGTGCGCGGTTTTTCGTTTTTCGGTGATTCCTATGTGTATGTGATCTTCAAGGACGGTACCGACATTTACTGGGCACGGTCGCGTGTGCTCGAATACCTCAATCAGGCCGCGTCCGATTTGCCCGAAGGCGTGCAGCCACGACTCGGGCCGGACGCTACCGGCGTTGGCTGGGTGTTCAGTTATGCGCTGGTCGATCGCAGTGGCCGTTATGACCTGTCCGAGCTGCGGAGTTACCAGGACTGGTTTCTCCAGTTTGAACTGCAGGCGGTACCTGGCGTTGCCGAAGTTGCCACGGTTGGCGGCATGGTGCGCCAGTACCAGGTGGTGGTGAACCCGGAAAAGTTGCGCGCCTATGGCATTCCGTTAAGCCGGTTGAGCAGCGCCATTCGCAATGCCAACCAGGAAGTCGGCGGTTCGGTACTGGAGCTGGCTGAGGCCGAATACATGATTCGTACACGCGGCTACCTGAGTTCGATCGAAGACATTGAATCGATCCCGATTGCAGTAACTGAAAATGGTACGCCGGTGTTGTTGCGTGATCTGGCGTTGGTGCAGATCGGTCCCGAGATGCGCCGCGTGGTGGCTGACCTCGATGGCGAGGGCGAAATCACCGGCGGCATTATCGTCATGCGCTATGGCGAGAATGCGCTGACCACTATCAAGGCCGTGAAACGCAAGATCGAACAGCTGCGCGGCGGCCTGCCGCAAGGCGTCGAAATCGTCACCACTTATGATCGGTCCGAACTGATCCAGCGTGCGGTTAACAATCTCGAGGAAAAACTCATCGAGGAGTTCATCGTGGTGGCGCTGGTGTGCCTGGTGTTTCTGTTTCACCTGCGCTCGTCACTGGTAGCGATCGTCACCTTGCCGCTTGGTATTCTGGCTGCATTCATTCTGATGGAGCATCAGGGGCTGAATGCCAACATCATGTCACTCGGCGGCATTGCCATTGCGATCGGTGCGATGGTGGATGCGGCGATTGTTATGATTGAAAATGCGCACAAACACCTGGAACGCTACCAGCATGATTTCGGCCATATGCCGCAAGGCCGGGAACACTGGCAGATCATTTCCTCGGCTGCTGGCGAAGTCGGTCCGGCGTTGTTTTTTTCATTGCTGATCATCACGCTGAGCTTTGTGCCGGTGTTTTCGCTGGAAGCCCAGGAAGGGCGCTTGTTCGGCCCGCTGGCTTATACCAAAACCTATGCCATGGCCGCCGCGGCCGGACTGGCGATCACATTGGTGCCGGTGCTGATGGGGTATTTCATTCGTGGCCGTATACCGAATGAAAGCGCCAACCCGCTCAACCGTGTGTTGATCTGGCTGTATCGGCCGGTGCTCGCTGCCGTGTTGCGTCGACCGAAGTTGACCATAGCCGCATCCTGGCTGGTGATCATCACCATGATTGTGCCAATCGCTGGTGTCAGTGGCTTGCTCGAACCATTGAAATGGCCGTTCCAGTTGGTGACGACTTTTTCTGATGACCCCGACTCCGGCGCGCTGCGCACCGAACAACAGATTGAAAGCTGGCAGGCGGACCTGGCGAAAGCCTGGTCAAAAAGTTTCCGTGACACGCCCTGGCTGGCGCGCTTTGCCAAAGGCATTGGCTCCGAGTTCATGCCGGAACTGGACGAAGGTGATCTGATGTACATGCCGACCACCTTGCCGGGCTTGTCGATCGGCAAGGCGCAGCAGCTGTTGCAACAGACCGACCGGCTGATCAAAACCGTGCCTGAAGTTGTGCAGGTGTTTGGCAAGATCGGTCGCGCCGACACCGCCACCGATCCGGCGCCGTTGACCATGATCGAGACCATCATCAATCTCAAGCCGCGCGATCAGTGGCGCGCCGGCATGACCACCAAAAAGCTCATCGAGGAACTCGATCGCATTGTGGCGATTCCCGGCGTCACCAATGCCTGGGTGATGCCGATCAAGACCCGTATCGACATGCTGGCGACCGGCATCAAGACGCCGGTCGGCATCAAGGTCGCAGGGCCGGACCTGGCGATCATCGAAGACATCGGCCGGCAGATCGAAAAGGTGGTGATGCAGCTGCCAGGCACGACCTCGGCCTATTCGGAACGCGTCACCGGTGGGCGCTATATCGAAATCGTTCCGGACCGCATCGTCGCCGCGCGTTTCGGCCTGAATGTCAGTGACATTAATCAGGTCGTGGCGGCAGCCGTCGGCGGGCTTAACATCAGCCAGACGGTGGAAGGGCGCGAGCGATATCCGATCAATCTGCGTTTTCCGCGCGAGCAGCGTGACGATGTTGAAAAGCTGCGTAACCTGCCGCTGGTCACCGCCAGTGGCGGGCAGATCCCGCTCGGGAGGGTCGCCAGTGTCGAGGTCGTGGATGGCCCGCCGATGCTGAAGAGTGAAAATGCGCGCCTCAACGGCTGGACCTTTGTCGACATCCGCGATGTCGATCTGGGCAGCTATGTCGAAATGGCGCAGCAGCAGGTGCGTGAACAGGTGTCGTTGCCGGCGGGTTATTCGGTGACCTGGTCGGGCCAGTACGAATACCTGTTACGCGCCAAGGAGAAGCTCAACACTCTGGTGCCCTTGACCTTGTTGGTGATTTTTGTGCTGCTCTACCTGACGTTCAGCAATGCCACCGAAGCGGTGATTGTCATGTTTTCGCTGCCGTTTGCGCTGGTCGGCGGCTTCTGGCTGATTTTCCTCATGGGCTTCAATATGTCGGTCGCCGTGGCGGTGGGTTTTATTGCGCTGGCCGGTGTCGCGGCCGAGTTCGGAGTGGTTATGCTGGTGTATCTCGACAACAGTCTGGCCGAGCAGCAGGGCAAGGGGCAAATCGATCTGTCCCAACTGAAAGCGGCCATCATGCACGGCGCGGTGTTGCGCGTGCGCCCCAAGGCCATGACGGTGGCGGTGATCGTTGCCGGCCTGGTGCCGATTTTTCTCGGCCAGGGTACCGGCTCGGAGGTCATGCAGCGCATTGCGGCACCAATGATCGGCGGCATGATCACCGCACCGCTGTTGTCGTTGTTTGTGGTGCCGGCCGTGTTTCTGGTGTGGAAAAAACGTCAGCTGCGTCTGTCCTGATTACTGTTCCCAGAACGGCTTGCCGGGCGGGAATACCAGGCGCGCACCACTGAGCAGGTGTTGCTGGTGCGGCAGGGCGGGGGTACGCAGGCTGGTGCGCCTGATGCCCGGCTGGCTGTGCAGGCTGACGCCCCTGAGTGTGAAGTGCCGGTCATCGAAATCCGCGCAGGCCAGCTCCTCGATGGCCGGTTTCTGATAGTCCGGATAGGGGCTGAACGGGCTGGATGTCCATTCGCGCACGCGACCGGTGTTTTCCAGCACACCGAGGCGGGCGGCGATTTCCCACTGGTACTCGTGCTGCAACACAGCGCCGTGGTAACTGTCGTGCTGCTTGCCGAGCCAGTGGCAGAATGCTTCGGCTTCGTACTGGTTGATGCCCATGACTGGCTGGTCGGCGACCAGTTCGCCCGGACCGTTCAGGCCGATCGCAAACCACAGGCCGTTACGGTTCTGCTTCCAGTGCCACGGCTGTTGCGCCGATGCGCTGGCCCATTGCCAGCCGGCTTCCGACCAGTAGTCGGCATTGAGGTAGCCGTCGTCGCGCATGAAGGTCAGGTAGTCGGCGTTGCTGACCGGGTTGACGGCAATGCGGTAATTCGACAACTCCACCATTTGCGCCGGCTGCTCGCTGTCGAACACCACTTCGTCTTGGCGTGCGCCGATGCGGTAATGGCCCTGGCTGATGTGTGTGCTGGCCGGCTCGGACAATTTCGGCAGCAGTTCCATGGTGACCATGAAGTCGTTGCCGATCTGCTGGATGCTGCGTGCCTGCAACACCATCAGTATCTGCTCGTAACTGCGTGCATGGCTTTGCAGTAAATAGGAACTGAGCCAGCGCACGTCCAGCTGGGGGTGCTCGCCAAGCAAGTCGGGATTAGCCAGGCGGGTCAGGTTTTCTTCCTGCAGTTCCATGGCCCAGTTAAGCAGATGTTCTTTGGGTGGCAGTTGCGCGAGGATGTCAGTATCGGCTGTCACGTCATGACCAAACAGGTGGCGTACACGCGCCGTCATGCTGTCGTCGTGTTGCACGACTTCACGGATCAGATAAGTTTCCAGGTAGACGCTACGCGCCAGGTACCAGCCGATGCTTGCCAGTTCCGGGTGGAATTGCTGATGGCAATCGGCATCGGATACCGACTCGGCCAGTTGAATCAGCATTTCCTGGATTTGATGTAACTGGCCAATAGGCGGGGCGGAGGGCATGGCTGGGTCTGGTTGAATCAAAGCCGGATATTATACGCCAGTCGCATGCCGCGCTGTACGATGCCGTGAACGGATCAATGGGCAGGCACGGTGCGCTGGCTGGCCCAGTCGCGCAGGTCAGCGATTTTTTCCGCCATAATGACGGACAGTGGCTGGGTGCGTTCGATTTCTGCGGCGATGGTGTCGCTGGTGACAGCGTGGTTTTGCGAATTGCTGGCGTACAAGGCGCCGACCACGGCCTGTTCGATTTCGGCGCCGCTGAAGCCGTCGCTGAGCTGCGCCAGCCGCGGCAGGTCGAAACCGGACGGCGCCAGGTTGCGTTTGCGCAGATGGATGCTGAAGATTTCTTCGCGGCTTGCGGCATCGGGCAGGTCGATGAAAAAAATTTCGTCGATCCGCCCCTTGCGCATGAGTTCCGGCGGCAGCTGTTCGATGTCATTGGCGGTAGCGACCAGGAATACCGTGCCCTTGTGTTCCGCCATCCAGGTCAGCAATGTGCCGAGCACGCGCCGTGACACGCCATCGTCGTTACTGCCCTGGGCCAGGCCTTTTTCAATTTCATCGATCCACAGAATACAGGGCGACATGACTTCGGCGGTGTGCAGCGCCTGGCGCAGATTCTTTTCGGTTTCGCCGATGTATTTGTTGTACAACATACCGAAGTCGAGCCGCAGCAACGGTATGCCGAAAAAGCCGGCCACGGCGCGCGCCGCGAGGCTTTTGCCGCTGCCTTGCACGCCGAGCAGCAGAATGCCTTTCGGCGCATCGAGGCCGTCGTGGTTTTTCTCGAAAGCGGACTTGCGTTGTGCGATCCATTGCTTGAGTTTGCTCAGGCCGGCGACATTGGCGAAGTCTTCGGTGTCGTATTCGAAGCTGATGATGTTGTCGCGGTTCATGAGCGCATTTTTGGCTTTCATGACTTCCGGGATATCGCTGTGGCTGATGGCGCCGTCGTCGCTGATCGCGGTGCGGATCAGGCGGCGTGCCTGTTGTAAGGTGACGCCGCTGAGATTACTGGCGAGCTTGCCAAGTGCCTCACGGTCGGCCTGCAGTTTGCGGCCCGGGTTGGCTTTCTGCCAGTGGCCGGCTTCCTCGCGGATCAGCTGACGTAACGCGCCCTGGTCGGGCAGGCGTAACTCAAAATGTGCGGTCAGGTGTGACAATTCATCGGGTGTGTTGATGTTGTGGCTGATCAACACCAGGGTGCGTTGTATGTCCTGGTATTCCTGGGCGATTTCCTTGAGCAGGCGTACATGCAGCGGGTCTTCCAGGTAGGGATGAAAATCCAGCAGCAGATAAATACCCGGCTTGCTGACGGCCTTGATGTGGCGCAGCACTTCGGTCGGCTCGCTGGTACCGGTCATGTTGCCGAAATCGACTTCGGTGCGCGCTAGGCCTTCGGTGATCGACCAGCGAAACATCGGCAGGCTCAACCGCAGACCAAGGCGGGTGAACATTTCCAGCAGGCGGCGTTCCTCGCGCGATTCGATCAGCAGGATCGGTGTCTGCGATTTGAGACTGACTTCAATGTCGTGCAGGTCGTTCATGGTTATCTGTGAATTAGGGGATGATGAATGCTGTAGGTCTGCGTATCATAACGTCTAATCAGATTAAACGGCTGCCGGAGACCGATCTTGAGTCAGCAACAACTCGACGAATTACACAACAGCGTGCGCGATGCCTATGGCCGGGTGGCTGAGGCGGATGACAACGGTTGTGGCTGCGGTGTGCCGAACAGTTGTTGTGGCACCGCGCCGGACCTGGCCGGCTTTTCCATCAAGCTGGGTTACAGTGAAGCGGATCTGCAGGCGGTGCCGGGCGGTTCCGACATGGGGCTGGGTTGTGGCAATCCCAAGGCGATTGCCTCACTGCAACCCGGTGAAGTGGTGGTTGATCTCGGCAGCGGCGGCGGTTTCGATTGTTTTCTGGCGGCACGTGAAGTTGGCGATCACGGCCGCGTGATCGGCATCGACATGACACCGGCGATGCTGTCCAAGGCGCGCAAGAATGCGGCACAAGGCGGTTATACCCAGGTGGAGTTTCGCCTCGGTGAAATCGAGTTCCTGCCGGTCGCCAATGACAGCGCCGATGTGGTGATTTCCAATTGTGTGATCAACCTGTCGCCGGACAAGCTGCAGGTTTTTCACGAGGCCTGGCGCATTCTCAAACCCGGCGGTCGGCTGGCGATTTCCGATGTGGTCGCCAGCTGTGAATTGCCGGCGGAAATGCGCGCCGACCTGGATCTGCATTCGGCCTGTGTCGCTGGCGCCAGCCTCATTGATGAATTGCATGCCTACATGCAGCAGGCCGGCTTTGTCGATATCGTCATCACGCCCAAGGATGAGTCGAAAGATTTTATTCGCGACTGGGCGCCGGGGCGCGGCGTTGAGGATTACGTCGTCTCTGCCTATATCCAGGCGGTCAAACCGAGCGCCGGCTCTTCAGTCTGAGAAATACTATGCAGATAGAAAAACACAAAGTCGTTAGCCTGAATTACACCCTGCGCGACGAGCAGGGCGAGATCCTGGACCAGTCCGCAGAAGGTGAACCGCTGGTTTACCTGCACGGTGCCCAGGACATTATTCCAGGCCTTGAGCAGGCGCTGGAAGGCCGTGCGGCGGGAGAGTCGTTGCGAGTCGTGGTGCCACCGGATCAGGCTTATGGCGATTATGAGCAATCGCTGGTTGAAGTGGTATCGCGCCAGCAGTTTCCGGGCATTGATGAGATCCAGCCCGGCATGCAGTTTCAGACCACCATGGATGACGGCGCGCCGATGGTGATTCGCATCACCTCGGTCGAGGGCGACGCGATCACGGTGGATGGCAATCACCCGTTAGCGGGTTTGACACTGGTGTTCGAGGTGGAAGTGGCGGATGTGCGCCAGGCCAGTGAAGAGGAAATCGCGCACGGCCATGTGCATCATGGCGATGGCTGCGACGTGCACTGAGGTCTGGCTTAGGGTTTAACGCCTTCTGCCCTTGAAGGTGCTGAAACAACTTTTGTCATCGGAATGGCAGGACGGGCCAAAGCACAGCAGGCTGACAATCAGCACGGCATCGGCGAGCAACAGGCCATAAGCGGCGGAGGTTTGCAGCAGGCTGCTGCTGTGCATCCAGTCGAGCGTGACATCGTGGAATTGCATGATGGCCCAGACGCTGCCAAACAGCAGTATTACAGCGAACAGGGATGCGGTATCGGCCAGCCACTCGTGTTTGCAGACATCACGGTTGGCGGGAGAGTGCAGCTTCTCAATTTCAGTCATCGGCGGTTTCCTCGATCGACACGCTTCAGGACCGTTACTGCTGGTACTGGAACTGCGCATAAAAACATGCGCATATTAAAACATGCTGAAATACTACAATGTAAAATGCGTCCAGAATACTGATTTTTGTCAATAATTTACAAAAAAGTAATTAAATTCTTATTAGAGAGGGTTGGCTTCGATGGATTTGATCAAGCAGCTGGTGGAACAACTCAATGCAATTGTCTGGGGTCCGTTCATGCTGGTGGCGATTCTGGGCACCGGCCTGATCCTGACCGCTGGCCTGCGCTTCATGCCGATTTTCAAACTCGGTTACGGTTTCAAGCAGCTGTGGCGCGGTCGCAAATCCATCCAGGAAGGCGATATCAGCCCCTTCAACGCGCTCATGACCTCGCTGGCGGCCACTATCGGCACCGGCAATATCGCCGGGGTAGCGACCGCGATTGCGCTGGGTGGGCCGGGGGCGCTGTTCTGGATGTGGTGTACGGCGCTGGTCGGCATGGCGACCAAGTATTCCGAAGCGGTGCTGGCGGTCAAATACCGTGAAGTCGACGAACAGGGGAATCACATCGGCGGACCGATGTATTACATCAAAAATGGTCTCGGCCAGAACTGGCGCTGGCTGGGTGCGGCATTTGCAGTTTTTGGCACATTGGCCGGCTTTGGTATCGGCAATATGGTGCAAGCCAATTCGGTGGCGGATGTGATTTTCACCAACCTCGGCCTGGAAGCCTGGATTACCGGCGTCATCATGGCGGCGCTGGCGGCGTCGGTGCTGCTTGGCGGCATTCGTCGCATTGCGGTGGTCGCCGGCAAGCTGGTGCCTTTTATGGCGCTGTTTTATGTGCTGGGCGGTTCGATCATTCTGCTCATGAATGTCACGGAGATTCCGGCGGCATTCGGCCTGATTATTGATTCTGCCTTCAACCCGGTGGCCGCCACCGGCGGCTTTGCTGGTGCGGCCGTCTGGGCGGCGATTCGTTATGGCGTGGCGCGCGGTGTGTTTTCCAATGAGGCCGGTCTCGGCTCGGCGCCGATTGCCCATGCCGCGGCCAAAACCGACAACCCGGTACGCCAGGGCAGTATTGCCATGCTCGGCACGTTTATCGATACCCTGGTGGTGTGCAGCATTACCGGGCTGGTGATCATCATTTCGGGAGCCTGGAGTACCGGTGAAAGCGGTGCGCCGCTGTCGGCGATGGCGTTTGACCAGATGCTACCGGGCATGGGCTCTATCGTGGTGACCTTCGGCCTGGCCATTTTTGCGTTTTCCACACTGCTGGGCTGGAGTGTTTACGGTGAGCGTTGTGCTGAATACCTGTTTGGCGTGCGCGCCATCCGGCCGTTTCGCGTACTGTGGATTGCCGCCGTACCGGTTGGCGCCGTGCTCAAGCTGGAGTTTGTCTGGCTGGTGGCGGACACGCTCAACGGTCTCATGGCGTTGCCGAACTTGGTGGCGCTGCTGTTGCTCAGTCCGGTCGTGTTTCGCCTGACGCGCCAGTATTTCCAGGATTTGCGCTAGGTCTTGCTAAAACCTAGTTGCTTTGTGGCGCCGCTTCACCGGCGAAGCGCTGGTTGAGGTAGGCGTTGATGTCGCCGGATTCATACAGCCAGCTTGACTGACCGTTTGCGTCGATGATCTGCAGGCAGGGCACCTGCTGCTTTCCTCCTTCTTCCGTTAATCGCTGCATGGCCTGTGCATCTTTACGTGGATCGATTCGCCGGATGGGCAGGTTGAGGCGTTTCATATTGCGCCGCACACGTACGCAGAACGGGCATGCCGGGTAGTGAAACAGCGTCAGGTTTTTGCAGTCTTCGGCTATCTGCTGCTGTTCGTCGGCGGGTCGTTGCAGCGGCGTTGGCGAGGTGGCGAAATCGACCAGCCGGATCAGGCCGCCGATGATAAAATGCAGTGGCAGGAACAGGTATTTCATGGCTGTTACGAACTCTGTTTGGAGCCGCCCAGGCAGGGTGGCGAGTCCGGTGCGACACCACCCTTGGCGAACCACTCTTCCGGTGTCATGGTGTGTAACGCCAGGGCATGTACGCCACCTTCCAGTTCTTGCTTGAGTTCGTGATTGACGGCGCGATGGCGTGCAATCAGCAGCTGGTCATCAAAGCTTTCGCTGACCAGCGTTACCTTGAAATGCGACTCCGCGCCAGGCGGTACATCGTGCATGTGACTCTCGTCGACCACCTCGACGTGCAATGGCGCAAAGGCGTCGATGAGTTTCTGTTCGATGGTGTCGCGTCGCATGCCTGTGGTTCCAGTAAGGTCAGCCGGATATCGGTTGATATCCGGCTATTCTGACACTTCCAAAGACGTCAGAAAACCACAGGTAGTTTGTGAGATTTTCCGCTAATCAGTCGGCCGCGTCGTCGTGGGTGTGACCGGTGACAAAGCGATACATGAAAATCGCGATGACAATGACAAAGGCGATGACGCCAAATGACAGAATGCCGACCCAGTCGCTGAAGAGTTCCGCCCAAAGTTCCATGATGATTCTCCCTTGATGAATTATTATGCTTTCTAAGTGTCCATTTTCTATTGCTTTTTTATGATTTTTACATTGATCTGAATCAATCTCTGCGCCACTTGCGTGGCCGCGTCGGTCAATCGTTACGAAGCAGATTCATGTAGAAATCCTTTATAGTCGTGTCGCCTGCAAAAATCCATTGCTGTTTGGCATCCTGCTGAAAGCGCAGATAACGCTGTTGCACGCTGGCCTGTTCATTGCTGTTTTCCACCAGGAAGCGAGCCTGGATGATGGTTTCCGGCGCCTGCTGTTGTTGCAGCAATGATTGGCTGCTTTTCAGGCCGATCAGGGTGATGTCGGTGGTCAGCACATTGGCAGCACGGCTGACGATTTTGCCGAGACTGTCGTTTTCAATCGACTTGTTGAGGCTGTCCATCGACTGCTGGCGCAAATCGGACAAAATCTGCTCATGGGTCTGGTGGATCAGTTCGGCATTATCAAGATCGCGCAGAGCAAAATGTTCAACGCCAATGAAAGCTGCCAGCAGAATAACCAGCAAAAAAGTGAAAATACGCATTACATGCCTTCCCAGAATTCGGAATCGCGCGCCAGGAACTGGTCGTGCGGAATATAGTGAGAGCCATCGCAGGAAAAATTCAGTCCGACGATGCCGTTGAAAATATTGAGAGAGCCGGCGCGCAGGTAAATGGTGTCGTCGGCGAAACGCAAATGCTTGAAGGTGTCCAGAATCGGGCGCACCTCGCTAGCCTTGATAATGGCGGTTTTTGGATACGGGCGGTTAGGATAGGCCAGTACCACGTCGGGGTCGACCAGCGCGTCGTAGGGCAGGATGCGATAACGATATGGGTCGTCGATGAACCACAGCGTGCAGCGGTTGCTGGAAAAATGGATTTTACTGTGGAACACGCCGTTTTCGGTCATGAGTTCTTCGATGACGGGCAATACCTGATCAATTTTTTCGTCCAGCATGCTGTCGATGCGGTGCTGCTGGAACACGCCGCTGCGAATCGCCGGATCACCCTTGAGTTGTTGCCACTGGCCGGGTTCCTCGTAAATCTCGCGGGTCAATGGCAGGGCGCGCAAGTCAAAGTCGGCGCCCAGGTAACCGATCTGCTCGCCGTCCCGATAGACTTTCTGGATGGCCGTGACCGAGGGCCGGTTGGCGCGCAGCGAAATATAGGCTTCCGATAATGTCATGTCGTGCTTGGCGGAAACTTCTTTCATATAGGGACGTTCGGAGCGGTCGCGACCGAAATCCTGTTGTTCCAGACCTTCCTGGGAAGCGTTGGCGCTGATCTGCACGGCATCATTGCCCAACGCATACATGAAACGACCGTAGGGTAGGCTGGCGAGTGATTTGAGCAATCTCTGGTCGAGCTTTTCCCTGTCGTCCCAGACCTTGGCGCAGGCCCTGGCGGCGCGCGACATCGGGTCCACCAGCATGTTGAACAATGAGGTGCGCTGCCGTTTGATGCTTTCCTTGAGTGACTTGTGCATCGGCTAGGATTTGGTGTTGTCCGGCGAATACAGGCCGGACGGGAACGGCATGACGTTATTGTTGGCGTCGAGCTCGATGATTTTGTTCTGGCCGCGTTTGCTGACTTCATCGATGCGGATCACACTGTGCATCGGGATCAGGCAACTGCTGACGCCGCTGAACTCGTTTTTCAGCTTTTCCTCGGCCGGGTCGATCACCACCGAACTGGTCTCGCCAAAAATCAGACCACTCAGTTGTACAAAGCCATACAGGTCAGCCTGTTGCACCGACTCGGCGTGCAACTGATAGACTTTGCCCTGGTTAATAAAGCTGATTCGGAAAATTTTCATACATTTATTCTGCTCGAGCGGCAATAATACAGCGAGTCTGTTTTTTTGTCCCGGGGCGCAGTCGCTTCCCTGCCGGCATACAATTTCGGAGTGATCCATGGGTATTTTGCACCAGACAGAAAAATTCGCCGTTGGCGAAGGCCTGCCGCTCGACGAGGTATTGGAGGGCTTGCCCTACAATGCCGACGGGCTGGTGCCGGCGATCGCCCAGCAGCACGATAGCGGCGAAGTGCTCATGCTGGCCTGGATGAACCAGGACTCGATCCGCGAAACCCTGCGCACCGGCCATGTGTGCTACTGGTCGCGTTCGCGACAGGCATACTGGCGCAAGGGTGAAAGTTCCGGTCAGATGCAGATGCTGGTGGAAATGCGCTTTGACTGCGATGGCGATACCCTGTTGCTGAAAGTCGACCAGCAGGGCGCGGCCTGTCACACCGGCCGGCGTAACTGTTTTTACAATCTGGTGCAGGGCGAGCGGGTCGTGGTGGATGCAGCGCCGATTGTCGACCCGGAAACCCTGTACGGGAAATAAGCCATGTTGCAGGTGCAGGCGATCCCGGCCTTCGACGATAACTACATCTGGCTATTGCAGCAGGATGGCAGTCCGGCATGCGCCGTGGTGGATCCGGGTGACGAAGTGCCGGTGCTGCAAGCGCTGCAACAGCAGGGTTTGCAACTGACCGCCATTCTGATTACCCACAAGCATTATGATCACGTCGGTGGCATCGCCGGCCTGAAGCAGCAATTTCCGGACGCCACCGTGTTCGGGCCGGCGCATGAAAACATCAGCGGCATTGATGTTAAGCTGGCAGAAGGCGATGTTGTGGAGATTGCCGGAACCGGCTTGTCATTCCAGGTGCTGGACGTGCCAGGGCACACCGAAGGCCATATCGCCTATTATGGATACGACAGCCTGTTTTGTGGCGATACCCTGTTCGCGGCCGGCTGCGGGCGTGTGTTCAGCGGCAGCTTTCAGCAGCTGTCGGCGGCGTTGCAGAAAATCAAACAGCTGCCGACACAAACCAGAGTCTATTGTGCGCACGAATATACGCTCGACAATCTCGGCTTTGCCGCGTGGGTGGAGCCGGACAGTCAGCAGATCAAAGCACGGCAGCAGGCGGATCAGCAATTGCGCGAGCAGGGCCAGGCGACGGTGCCATCGCTGCTGGGCGATGAATTGCAAACCAACCCGTTTTTACGCACGGGCCAGCCAGCGGTGATCGCCGCTGCACAACGCTGGGTCGGACATGAGCTGGACAACGACGAACAGGTGTTTACCGCTTTGAGACAATGGAAAGATCGCGATTACGACTAATCGGTTAAAGTACATCTGAATCGCAGGTCAGCACGGACACACAGAATAACCACTGAGGCTACTATGGCAAAAAACCTGATCAAGAATGCAACACTGGTCAACGAGGGGCAAATCATACAAGCGGATTTGCTGATCAAGGACGGTCGCATCGAAAAAGTCGCCAGCGACATCACCGCCAGCAGCGATATGCACGTGCTCGATGCCGAAGGCAACTATCTGTTGCCCGGTATGATCGATGACCAGGTGCATTTTCGTGAACCCGGTCTGACGCACAAGGGCGAGATTGCCATTGAATCGCGCGCCGCCGTTGCCGGTGGCATCACCAGTTTCATGGACATGCCCAACACCAATCCGCAGACGGTCACGCTTGAAGCGCTGGAAGAAAAATACACGCTGGCCAGTGACCGGGCATTCGCCAACTACGCGTTTTATTTTGGCGCCACCAACGACAACCTGGAGCAGATCAAACGCCTCGATAAAAACCAGACTTGTGGCATCAAGGTATTCATGGGTGCATCCACCGGCAACATGTTGGTGGATGACGAGAAGACCCTGGAAGGCATTTTCAGCTCGGCACCGATGCTGGTGGCGACGCATTGTGAAGACACGCCGACCATTCTCGCCAACGAAGAAGTTTACCGGGAAAAATACGGTGACGAGATTCCGATGGCCTGTCACCCGCTGATTCGTAGCGAAGAGGCCTGCTACCTGTCTTCGTCACAGGCGATTGCCCTGGCCAAAAAGCACGGCACCCGTTTGCATGTGCTGCATCTGACCACGGCGCGCGAACTGGATCAATTCACGGCCGGCAAGCTGGATGGCAAGCAGATCACTGCGGAGGCCTGTGTGCATCATCTTTATTTTGATGATCGAGATTACGATTCCAAGGGCAGCTTCATTAAATGCAATCCGGCGATCAAGACGCCTGAGGATCGCAAAGCCTTGTGGCAGGCTCTGCTGGATGATCGCATCGATGTCATTGGCACCGACCATGCGCCGCATACGCTGGAAGAAAAGCTCAACAGCAGTTACTTCAAAACACCGGCTGGTCTGCCGCTGGTGCAGTATGCACTGCAGATGGTGCTGGAACTGGTGCATGACGAGGTGCTGGACATGCCGCGCGTGGTGGAAAAAACCGCACACGGTCCGGCGCGTATGTTCGGTATCCCGGATCGCGGTTATCTGCGCGAAGGATACTGGGCTGATCTGGTGCTGGTCGATATGAACCGGCAGCAGCGCATCGAGCGTGAAGATGTCATGTACAAATGCGGCTGGTCACCGCTGGAAGGCAGGTTGCTGCGTTCGCAAATTGTCGCCACCTTTGTTAACGGCCACCTCATGTACCGCCAGGGCCTGACTGCCAATCGGCCGCAAGGTATGCGGCTGCAGTTTCAGCGTTAAGCGGGGCCGGCGATTGCGCCCTTGTCGACGCCTTCGTAGGCGTATACCAGCAACTGCTTGTCCGGATATTTGCGCTTGAGTGCGTCAGCGATGTGCTGCGCCAGGTTTTCCACGGTGGAGTCGCCGTCGACCAGATAGCAGTGTTGTGCCGGCAGGGTCAGTTCAAACTCACCCTGGCAGGCGCTGTAGCGAAAATGCAGGTAGTTGTCGCCATCGCGGACCTGCTCTTCAGCCAGGTCATCGCGGCTGGCAATGTAGATATCACGCCACAGTTGCGACCAGTATTTTTCCAGTTCGATGTCACGTTTGCCATCATCTAAAATACGGATGCGAGAGCGGTGGCCATGGGCGATGCGCTGGCAGTTGCCGGCATGCTGTTTGAGGCCGTGGCTGTAATGGTAAAAATAATCGTCGCTTTGCTCCGGATACAGACGGATGACGATATTCTCGACATTTGCCGGTAGCAGCGGCCGGAGTTCGGCAATGATGGCGTCGGCCAGGTTGTCGGGCGTGACTTCTGCGGCATCCAGCAGGCAATAGGCCGACTCGTCCGCAATATGCTCGATCTGTTGCCCCTGTCGGGTGGTGAAGATCACTTCGGTGCGCCGGTTATGCGCCTTGACCCGGCAGCCGCTGTATTGCTTCGGTACGATGAGCTTGTGGTCAAAGCGCTCATCAATCAGGCGCTTCACCTGTTTTTTTACTTCCGCAAAATCCAGCACCATGCCTTGCTGGTCGAGGCTGCCCTGTAATTCGATATCGGTCAGCCAGCTTTCCCCGAGCAGGCCTCTTTCGGCGTGCAGGTAGGAAAAGTCGATGACGGTGAGTTTGTTGACGAACAGGCGGGTCATGCGGCGATTATAAAGGATGGTGGGCCGGCGGGTCCCGCATCATTTTAGGGTCATTTCTGCCGGATTTCCGGGTGGGGCGGGGCTGATTCAATGGTGTTTTGTGAGCCAGTCCGCGAAAGTGGTTATTTTTCGCAGCCCGACCAGTCGATTTTTTCTCATTTCTTAATAAATCACTTTAAGTTGAGGGTTCATTAGGCTGTTTTAAAAGGGGAATAAATTTCCTGTTTGGATCCCGAAAAAATGCTTCTAAGTTCCTGTCAGCTAACGATTTTTTATTGAGATCGCCTTGACAATGTGGGGGTGCAGTACCTAAGATTACATTTATGTGGGGGATTGTGGTGTAAAATGGTTTTTGCGACCACGAAATGGGGGATGAAACTTAAATGTTTCTTGGGGTCACCAATCTTAATCTGGATGCCAAGGGTCGCTTGCAGGTTCCTGCCAAGCACCGTGAGCGCCTGCGTGACACCTGTGGTTCCCGCCTCGTCGTAACCATCAATCCCCGTGAACACTGTCTGTGGCTGTATCCGGAAACCGAGTGGCGTGACATCGAGCGTAAGGTTGCCAAATTGCCGACCCTGAAAGGTCCGAACCTGTTGATGCAGCGTTTGCTGCTGGGCCATGCGCTGGAAGTCGATATGGACGCCCAGGGCCGCATTCTACTGTCTGGCGAACTGCGTGATTATGCCGGGCTGGAAAAGCGTGTCGCGATGGTCGGTGAAGGTCACAAGTTTGAACTCTGGGATGAGTCGCAGTGGGCCAGTAAACGTGAGGAATGGCTCAAGGCGGCCGGTGACGGTGATTCGGAGCTGTCCGAAGAATTGCAGAACCTGGTTCTGTAGTGGTGGCCGATGTGCTGGCTCATCAAACGGTGCTCCTGCAGGAGGCTGTTGAGGCTCTGAATATCCAGGTCGGTGGTTGCTACATTGACGGCACCTTCGGGCGCGGTGGGCACAGCGCGGCGATTCTGGAGCGACTTGGCGAAAACGGTTGTTTGATTGCGATTGACAAGGATGAGGAAGCGGTCGCTGCTGCGGCACAGCGTTTCGCCGGAGATGCGAGATTTCACATTGAGCAGGCGTCATTTGCGCAGTTGCGACAGGTAGCAGAGAAATACCAAAAAGCTGGAGAAGTGAATGGTTTGTTGCTGGATCTGGGGGTGTCTTCGCCACAACTGGATGACCCGTTAAGAGGTTTCAGTTTCCAGCAGGATGGTCCACTGGATATGCGTATGGACCGCACGCAAGGCATAAGCGCCAGTGACTGGCTGAATACTGCCGATGAGGGGGATATTGCTGAAGTGTTGAAGGTCTATGGAGAGGAGCGTTTTGCGCGTCGCATTGCCCGGGCTGTCGTGGCGCAGCGTGATTCACAACCGCTTGTTACAACACGTCAGTTTGCTGAATTGATTGCAGCGGCAGTGCCGCGTCGTGAGAAGGGCAAAAACCCGGCAACCCGCAGTTTTCAGGCGGTCAGAATCAAGGTTAACCGGGAGCTTGATGATCTGGTGGATGCGCTGGATCAGTCGTTGCAGGTGCTGGCACAGGGTGCTCGTCTGGTGGTGATCAGTTTTCACTCGCTGGAAGATCGCATCGTCAAACGTTTTATGCGCAAGCAGTCGCAGGGCGATCGCTTGCCCAACGGCCTGCCGGTGCAATTCGAGCAAAGCAATGCGGTGCTCAAGACGGTCGGCAAGGCGGTGCATCCGTCCGAGCAGGAGATTAAAGACAATGTGCGCGCCCGCAGTGCCGTGATGCGCGTGGCGGAGGTGTTGTGATGTGGTCCTGGTTGCAACAGCCGCGTGCGATGGTTTTGTTGTTCTTGCTGGCTGCTGTGCTGCTGTCAGCAGTGGCGGTCACGCACAGCCAGTTTGAATCCAGGAAACTGTTTAGTGAACTGGAAAACCTGCGCGTACAGCGCGATGCGATTGTGGTGGATTGGGGAAGATTGCAAATTGAGCTGGCTACCTGGGCCGAGCAGGGCCGGGTGGCGGAAAAGGCGACGGCCGAACTGGATATGACTGTGCCGGACATCAACCGGATTGTGGTGATCAAACACTGATGCACAACAAACACCGACAAAATCGCAAAAAACGTTATCAGCAGGAACAGGCATTACCTGCTGATTATCGTTATCGTCGCTGGTTTTTGCTGGGGCTGTTTGCGCTGGCGTCGGCTTCGTTGGTGGCTGCGGCGGTGGCGCGTCAGGTGCTGGAAACCGATTTTCTGCAAAAAGAAGGCAAGCGCCGCCATCTCAGTGTGGTGGAGATGCCGGCCTACCGCGGAGTCATCAAGGATCGGCGCGGTGAAGTGCTGGCGGTGAGCACGCCGGTGTATTCGGTCTGGGTCAATCCGCGGGTATTGAGTCCGGATGCCAGGACGCTGGCGCCGCTGGCGAATGTGCTGGACCTGGATATCGATGAGCTGCGCGCCACGCTGGCGCGTTACAGCAGTCGTGGTTTTCTGTACGTCAAACGCCGCGTCACACCGGTCGTGGCTGACCGGGTCAATGAGCTGGCCATGCAGCAGGCCGACAACAGCTTCGGCCTGCAGCGCGAATACCGGCGTTACTACCCGACCGGTGAGGTGTTTGCCCATGTCATCGGTTTTACCAATATTGATGACAAGGGTCAGGAAGGCCTGGAGCTGATCTACGACGATGCGCTGAGTGGTCAGCCTGGCGAGAAGTACGTCGTACGCGATGGCCGTCGCCGTGCGGTCAATGACATCGAACAGATTGTCGCGCCACAAAATGGAGCAGACCTGCAGCTGAGCCTTGATGCGCGTATGCAATACCTGGCTTACCGGGCGCTCAAGGCGGCGCGCAAGAAACACAGCGCCAAGGCGGCATCTGCCGTGGTGCTGGATGTGCGCACGGGCGAGATCCTGGCAATGGTTAATCAACCGGGCTTCAATCCCAATGGCAGTCGTAACAACCGCAACGGCCGGCTCAGAAACCGAAGTATGACGGATGCCTACGAGCCGGGTTCCACCATGAAGCCGTTCATCGTCGCCGCCGGTCTGGATCTGCGTGCGGTCTCGGTCAACAGCACCATCGATACCGCGCCGGGTTACTTCAAGGTGGGCCGCGATATCGTGCGTGACCATCATAATAATGGTGTGATCGACCTGACTACCTTGCTGCAGAAATCCAGCAACGTCGGTGCCAGCAAGATCGCCCTCGATTTGCCAGCTGAAGATCTGTACCGGTTTTATGCGCGGATGGGTTTTGGGCAGGACACCGGCTCGCAGTTTCCGGGCGAGGCTGGTGGCCAGTTGTCTGATTTCCAGCGCTGGGCGCGTATCGATCAGGCGACCCTGTCATTCGGTTACGGTATTTCGGTGACCACCTTGCAGCTGGCGCAGGTGTATGCTGCGCTGGGTAATCAGGGTGTACGCCAGCCGGTCCGTCTGCTGTTGCAGGAGGATAAGCTTCCGGGTGAGCGGGTCATGACGGCGGCTACGGCAAAAGCCGTGACGCACATGCTGGAGGCGGTCGTGGCAAAAGATGGTACCGCGCCGAAGGCGGGTGTGCCGGGTTATCGCGTCGCCGGCAAGACCGGTACGGTGAAAAAATACAGTGCCGGCGGCTATGCAGATGATCGTTACCGTTCGGTATTTGCCGGCGTGGCGCCGGTGGAAAATCCACGCATTGCCGTTGCCGTCATGATTGATGAACCCAGTGCCGGCGAGTTTTACGGCGGTGATGTCGCGGCACCGGTATTTTCACAGATCATGGAAGGTGCGTTGCGCTTGCTCAACATCGTGCCGTCGCAGCCGCCCGATTTGCGCGTCGCCCTGTCCGGAGGTTCTCAATGATGAATGTCCGGACAACAACCGGTTATTCCCTGCGGCAGTTGCTGGATGGCTTTGCTGTCGCCGGTGACGTGCCTGATATGCCGGTTGCCGGTTTGTCGATGGACAGTCGCATGGTGGCAGCCGGCGATCTGTTCCTGGCTGCGGCCGGTGGTCAGACACACGGCCTGCAGTTTGCGCGTCAGGCAGTAGACAATGGCGCTATTGCGGTGCTGGCGGAAAGCACCTCGCAATGGTTGCCGGAGAATATTGCGCGGTTACAGCAGGAGCTGGCTGTGCCCTGTCTGGCGATGTCCGACCTGGGTTTGAACATCAGTCGCATCGCCGGTCGTTTTTACCAGCATCCCAGTCGTCAGATTCCGGTGATTGGCATTACCGGCACCAATGGCAAAACCAGTTGCAGCCAGTTCATCGCGCAGGCGTTTGCCGGTCAGCGCAAGGTCGCGGTCATGGGTACGCTGGGTAATGGCTTTCCGGGACAACTGACGTCATCCACGCACACCACCATGGATCCGGTTTCATTGCAGGCCGGCCTGGCCTTGTTGTTGGCGCAACAGGCGGAAATGGTGGCGATGGAGGTTTCCTCGCATGCCCTGCATCAGGGGCGCGTCGCCGATATCGACTTTGATGTGGCGGTGTTGACCAACTTCAGCCGTGATCATCTGGATTATCACGGCACCATGACCGACTACGCCAACGCCAAGTCACTGCTGTTTCGTATGCCGCAAATTCGTTGCTCGATCATCAACGCCGATGATGAGCTTGGACTGCGCCTGCTGCGTGATTTGCGTGGCAGTCATGCGAGACTGATCGCCTATGCGGTTGATCACAAGGTAGATACCAACAGCGTGGCGGCCTGGTTGCGTGCCGAAGACATCAAGGCCGACCACAGC
The DNA here is from genome assembly GCA_050049775.1 of Chromatiales bacterium. GTDB lineage: Bacteria > Pseudomonadota > Gammaproteobacteria > Chromatiales > Chromatiaceae > JABDQZ01. The sequence goes on along the minus strand of JASFVP010000008.1, from coordinate 65,279 downwards.
GGCTTGTGCTTTACCTTGCGTTCCAGCTGGGGTGAGGCGGAAGTTTCAGTGGCACTGATGGGGCGCTTTAATATCTACAACCTGCTGGTGACGCTCGGCGTGCTGCTCGAATGCGGCGTGCCCTTTGCCGAAGCCGTGCAACGCTTGCAGCAGCTGCAGACCGTCACTGGTCGCATGCAGTTGTTTGGTGGTGCTGATTTGCCGACCGTGGTGGTGGATTTTGCCCATACGCCGGATGCCTTGCAGCAGGCCTTGTCAACGCTGCGTGAGCACACGGCGGGCGAGCTGGTGTGTGTGTTTGGTTGCGGCGGCGACCGGGATGCCGGCAAGCGGCCGCAGATGGGTGCGATTGCTGAAAAGCTGGCGGATGTCGTGGTGCTGACCGATGACAATCCGCGCACCGAAGACGGCGATGCCATCATCGCAGACATTCGCGCCGGTATGCAGCAGGACAAGACACTGCTGGTTGAACGCAATCGGGCACTGGCAATTCGCAACGCCATCACAGCGGCACAGCTGGGTGACCTGGTGCTGGTGGCTGGTAAGGGGCATGAAGCCTATCAGATTTATGGCGACATCAAGCAGCCATTCAGTGATCAGGAAGTGGTCGGCAAGGTGCTGCGGGAGCTGTCGGCATGATGTCCATGACCCTGTCCGCAGCAGCCAACGCCATTCATGGCACCTTGCTGGGTGATGATAAAAGTTTCGCATCAGTCAGCACCGATACGCGCTCGATCCGCGCCGGTGATTTGTTCATCGCATTGCAGGGTCCCAATTTTGATGCACATGATTACGTGCAGCAGGCCGGTGACAATGGCGCGGTGGCGGCCATGGTGCATCGCCAGGTAAATACGGTGTTACCGCAGTTGTTGGTAGACGATACTCGCATCGGCCTGGGTCAGTTGGCGACGGCCTGGCGCAAACAGGTCAATCCCAAAGTGGTGGCGCTGACCGGCAGTAACGGTAAGACCACGCTTAAGGAGATGTTGTATGCCATTGTGTCGGCGCAAACTTCCGTGCTGGCGACCAAAGGCAATCTCAATAACGACATCGGCGTGCCCCTGACCTTGCTGCGCTTGCAGGAAGAAAGGATTGCCGTGATTGAGATGGGCGCCAATCATGTTGGCGAGATCGATTATTTGAGTCGTATGGCATTGCCAGATATTGCCATCCTGAATAATGCCGGCACGGCGCATCTCGGCGAATTCGGTTCCGAGGAAAACATCGCGCTCGCCAAGGCGGAAATTCTCAACGGTCTCAACGATAACGGCATCTTTATTTTCAATGCCGACAGCCGCTGGGTTGGTTTGTGGCAGGAGCTGGCTGATGCCATAAACAGTCTCACTTTCGGTACCACTGATGGAGCCGACTATCACAGTCCGCAAGACAGTTATCGTTTGCAGTGGCACGACAACGGCTTTGTCGCCTGTTTTGATGTGCTGGAAAAAAACACTGGCGAGCAACAAGCCATCGAACTGCAACTGGCCGGTGCGCATAATCGCATGAATGCACTGGCCGCGATTACCGCAGCACGTTGTCTGGATGTGGATTTGGCCATCATTGCCAAAGCCCTGGCCGGACTCAAGCCGGTTGCGGGGCGTTTGTGTCCACGTGCCGGTGCGAATGGCCAGGTGCTGGTGGATGATACCTACAATGCCAATCCCGATTCGGTGCAGGTGGCGATTGATGTGCTGAAAACAGCGCCGGGTCGAAGGATTCTGGTGCTTGGCGATCTGGCCGAGCTGGGCGACAGTGCGGCACAATTGCACGCCGACATCGGCCGCGCCGCCAGCCTGGCCGGCCTGGATGCCTTGTACAGCTGCGGCCAGCTGAGCCGTCAGGCGAGTGAGCAGTTCACTGGCGTGACCAGGCACTTTGACTCACAGAGGCAGTTAATCGATGAGCTGATGCAAACCGGCACCGGTGATGTGCTGTTGATCAAGGGTTCACGCAGTGCCGCCATGGAACGGGTGGTGCAGGCGCTGCTGGCGCAGGAGGCTGTGTCATGCTGATCTGGCTGGCCGACTATCTGACCCAGTTTGATTCCGGTTTCGGTGTGTTCCGTTACCTGACGCTGCGCTCGGTGCTGGCGGTGCTGACCGCTTTGATGATCTCCTTTATTGTCGGCCCGCCGATGATCCGTCGACTGTCGACTTACAAGATTGGCCAGACCGTACGCGATGACGGCCCGGAGTCGCATTTTTCCAAAGCCGGCACCCCGACCATGGGCGGCGCCCTGATTCTGGTGGCGATTGCCGTTGCCACCCTACTGTGGGGGGATCTGGAAAACCGTTATACCTGGGTGGCGTTGTTGACCACTCTACTGTTCGGTTTGGTCGGCTGGGTCGACGATTACAAGAAACTGGTGCACAAGGACCCGAAAGGCCTGATCGCGCGTTACAAGTATTTCTGGCAATCACTGGGCGGTTTGCTGGCGGCAATTTTCCTGTATGTGACGGCGAGCGCACCGGCAGAAACACAAATGCTGATACCCTTCGTCAAGGACTGGACATTCGCTCTGGGTCCCTGGTTTGTGCTGGTGGCTTACCTGGTGATCGTCGGTTCGTCGAATGCCGTCAACCTGACCGACGGTCTCGATGGCCTGGCGATCATGCCGACCGTACTGGTGGGTGGAGCGCTCGGCCTGTTTGCCTATGTCAGCGGTCATTCGCAGATCGCTTCCTATCTGCTGCTGGATTACCTGCCGGGTGTTGGTGAACTGGCGGTGTTTTGCGCGGCCATTGTCGGCGCCGGCCTGGGCTTTCTCTGGTTCAACACCTATCCGGCTTCCGTATTCATGGGTGATGTCGGCGCACTCGCACTCGGTGCGGCGCTGGGTGTGGTGGCGGTCTGTGTACGCCAGGAACTGGTCCTGTTCATCATGGGTGGCGTGTTTGTCATGGAAACTGTTTCGGTCATCCTGCAGGTGGCCTCGTTCAAACTGACCGGCAAACGCATCTTTCGCATGGCGCCGTTGCATCATCATTTTGAATTGAAAGGCTGGCCGGAGCCGCGCGTGATTGTGCGTTTCTGGATCATCACCGTGATACTGGTACTGGTCGGGTTGGCCAGTCTGAAAATACGTTGAAATGGGAGCGTTGGCAGTAAACATCATGACAGACGAGCAGCGTCAACTGGCACAGAAGATTCTGATTGTCGGTCTGGGCAAGACCGGCATGTCAGTGGTGCGCTTTTTGTCTGCACAAGGCGCCAGTTCATTGGCCGTGACCGATACGCGTGATCTGCCATCAGTACTTGATGAACTCAAGCAGAACTATCCGGACGTGGCGCGTTTCCTTGGTGGTTTTGATGAGCAGGCGTTTGCTGCGGCCGAGCAGATCATTGTCAGCCCCGGCGTCAGCCTGCAAACACCGGAGATCCAGCAGGCGCTGCAGCGTGGTGTGTCGGTGGTCGGTGACATCGAACTGTTTGCACAATACGCCCAGGCACCGGTGGTGGCGATTACCGGCTCCAACGGTAAAAGCACGGTCACCACCCTGGTCGGTGAAATGGCGCAAGCCGCGAATATCAAGGTGGCGGTCGGTGGCAACATCGGCATCCCGGCGCTGGAACTGCTCGATGATGCTGTACAACTCTATGTGCTGGAGTTATCAAGCTTTCAGCTGGAAACCCTTTACTCGTTGCAGCCGGTGGCGGCCACCGTATTGAACGTTTCCGAAGATCATATGGATCGCTACGACAGTCTTGTGCAGTATGCGGCGGTCAAGGCGCAAATTTTTCGCCAGGCAAAGGTTGCGGTGGTCAACCTCGATGACGAGCTGGTGTCCGGTATGCCGGTGGCGGGTGCATCGATCGGTTTTACCTTGTCGGCGCCAGCGGCGGACAATGTGTATGGCGTCTGCCGTGAGCAAGGGCGCGGCTGGATTTGCAAGGGGCGGGAAAAAATATGTCCGGTGGCTGATTTGCGCCTGGCCGGTTCCCACAACCTGGCCAATGCGCTGGCGGCATTGGCGCTTGGCGAGGCATCCGGTTTGCCGCTGACGGCCATGTTGACGGCCTTGCAACAGTTTGGCGGTCTACCGCATCGCACCCAGTTCATCGCCGAGATCGGCGGCGTCAGCTGGTACAACGATTCCAAGGCAACCAATGTTGGCGCCAGCATAGCGGCGCTGCGCGGTTTTGCCGGTGAAGGCACGGGCAAAACGGTGATCATTCTTGGCGGCGAATGCAAGGATGCCGATTTCACCGAGCTGACACCAGCGGTGCGCCAGTATTGCCGTGCCGTAGTGCTGATCGGTCGTGATGCCGACCTGATTGCGGAAATCCTGCCGGAAGAAGTGCCAAGCTATCGCGCCACCAACCTGGATGCGGCCGTCGATGTCGCGCGCCAGGCGGCATTAGCGGGGGATCGGGTGCTGTTGTCGCCGGCCTGCGCCAGCTTCGACATGTTTAACAATTTTGAACATCGCGGTGAGCAGTTCGTCGCGGCGGTCCGGAGGTTGCTGTCATGAGCGCCGTCATGCAACCCCAGGCAGCCGCTATGCGCCGTACACACAGCGACAATGCCTTGCCGTTTGACGCTTTGCTGCTGACCATTGGTGTGTTCCTGCTGGCCTGGGGCCTGGTGATGGTGACTTCTGCGTCACTGCATCTGGGCGATCGCATCGGCATGCCGTTTTATTACAGCTGGCGGCATCTGTTCACCATCGGGCTGGGACTCGCGGCTGGCCTGCTGGTGCTGCGCATCCCGACCGCGCAATGGCAACGTTACAGTGCTTATCTGTATGTGCTCGGTCTGGTGTTGCTGCTGCTGGTATTGGTGCCGGGCATCGGCCGCAGCGCCAACGGCGCGACGCGCTGGATCCCACTGGGTATGTTCAATCTGCAAAGTTCCGAATTCATGAAACTGTTCATGGTGCTGTATCTGGCCGGGTATCTGGTGCGTCGCCATGTTGAGGTGTGCCACAGCGTCAGGGGCTTTATCAACCCGATGCTGTTGCTCGGTATCGCCTGTGCGCTGATCATGGCGCAGCCGGACTTCGGCACCACCACGGTGTTGCTGGTCACGGCGCTCGGCATGCTGTTTCTCGGTGGTGCACAGTTGTGGCAGTTCATCGCCTTGCTGACCCTGGTTGGCAGCTCGCTGGGTATGCTGGTGTACGTCTCGCCCTATCGCATGGCACGCATCACCGGTTTCCTCGATCCGTGGGCGGACGTTAATGGCAGTGGTTACCAGTTGGCGCAGGCCTTGATCGCGTTTGGCCGCGGCGAATGGTTTGGTGTCGGCCTCGGCAACGGTATCCAGAAACAGTTTTATCTGCCGGAGGCGCATACCGATTTTCTCATGGCGGTGATTGGTGAAGAGTTTGGCCTGTTCGGCAGTGTGTTGCTGATCATGTTGCTGTCGTTGCTGGTGTGGCGCGCCTTCAAAATCGGCAGTGTGTCGATGCAACAGGGCCGGCGTTTTGCCGCCTATGTCGCGTTTGGCCTTGCCATCTGGATCGGCTTCCAGGCTTTCGTCAATGTTGGTGTCAATGTCGGCCTGTTGCCGACCAAAGGCATCACGCTGCCATTCATGAGTTATGGCGGCAACAGCATCATCGTTGCCTGTCTGATGCTGGCAATGTTGTTGCGTATCGATTTTGAAAACCGCCAGCTGGCGCAGCAAAACAAGGGTAAGAAGTCATGGCAGGTCGCATGATGGTCATGGCAGGCGGCACCGGCGGACATGTATTTCCGGCGCTGGCAGTGGCGACCGAAATGCAGCAACGCGGCTGGGAAGTTTTCTGGCTGGGTACGCGCAACAGTTTTGAGGCACGCGTGATTCCGCAACAAGGTATAGCGATGGAGTGGGTCAGTATTCAGGGTATGCGAGGCAAGGGTTTGCTCAGAAAGCTGCTGATGCCGTTGCAGTTGCTGCGCGCCATGTTCCAGGCGGCCAGTGTGATCCGCAATCGAAAGCCGGACGTGGTGCTGGGCATGGGTGGTTTTGTTTCCGGACCGGGTGGTCTTGTGGCGCGGCTGCTGGGTCGGCCGCTGGTGATCCAGGAACAGAATACCGTGCCGGGCATGACCAATCAGTGGCTGGCCAAAATCGCCAAGCGGGTGTTTGAAGCCTTCCCCGGCAGCTTTGCGGCAGAACGTGGCGCGGTGGTTTCCGGCAATCCGGTGCGTGCGGAAATCTGTGCTCTGGCTGAACCGCAACAGCGACTGGCGCAACATACCGGTCCTGTGCGTCTGCTGGTGTTGGGCGGTTCACTGGGTGCGCAGGCGCTTAACGAACTGTTGCCGGCAGCGCTGGCAAAATTTACGGCAGGCAGCGAACGACCACAGGTGCGTCATCAGGCCGGTCGCGACAAGGCGGCACAGACTGAAAAGAGTTATGCGCAACATGGCGTGTCGGCGGAAGTGACCGAATTTATTGAAGACATGGCGGCGGCCTATGCCTGGGCGGATCTGGTGGTGTGCCGCAGCGGCGCCTTGACCGTTTCTGAATTGACCGCTGCGGGCGTCGCTTCATTGCTGGTGCCTTACCCACATGCGGTGGATGATCACCAGACCAAAAATGCGGCTTTCCTGGTGCAGCAACAGGCGGCTCTGCTCATGCCGCAGGCTGAACTCACGGCCGACAGTCTGGCAGCCCAGTTGCAACAACTGCTGCAAGACAAGCCGCGTTTGCTGGCCATGGCGCAGGCGGCGCGCTCACTGGCGGTGGTCGATTCCAGTCGCATCATCGCCGATGCCTGCGAGGAGGTGGCGTTATGATTCCGTCTCCGTCACGCAAGCTCAACGCCGAAATGGGCACCGTGCGCCGCATTCATTTTGTCGGTATTGGCGGTGTCGGCATGAACGGTATTGCCCAGGTGTTGCTGAATCTCGGTTATGAAGTCAGCGGTTCTGACCTGCAGCACAATGCAGCAACCCGGAAACTTGAAGAACTCGGCGCCAGGGTCTTTATCGGTCATAGCGCGGACAATATCGCCAATGTGGATGCGGTGGTGATTTCGACCGCGATCGATACGGAAAATCCGGAACTCGAAGCGGCGCGTCTGCTGCGTATTCCGGTCGTGCGCCGCGCCGAAATGCTGGCGGAACTGATGCGCTTCCGCTACGGCATTGCGATTGCCGGTACGCACGGCAAGACCACCACCACCAGCCTGATCGCCAGCTTGCTGACCGAAGCCGGTCTGGATCCGACCTTTGTCATCGGTGGTCGTCTCAATTCGGCCGGTACCCATGCCAAGCTTGGCGACAGTGATTACCTGGTGGCGGAAGCCGACGAGAGTGACGCATCGTTTTTGCATCTGCTGCCAATGCTGTCGGTCGTGACCAATGTCGACGCCGATCACATGCAGACGTATGACGGTGACTTCGGACGCTTGCGCCAGACCTTCATCCAGTTCCTGCATAACCTGCCTTTTTATGGTCTGGCGATCGTGTGTGTGGATGACGACAACATCCGTGACTTTCTCGATGACATCGGTCGTCAGGTCACGACCTATGGTCTCAGTGAAGACGCCGACATCCGCGCCATCAATGTGCAGCAAAAAGGTTTTAAAACCGAATTTGATGTGCTGCCCAAAGGCAAGCCGGCGTTTTCCATCTGCCTCAACATGCCGGGCCGCCACAATGTGTTGAACGCGCTGGCCGCTATTGCGGTGGCGCTGGAGCTGAACATCCCGGTCGAACAGATTTGTGCCGCGCTGGAAAAATTTGAAGGCGTCGGTCGACGCTTCCAGGTCAGTGAACATTGCCGCATTCCGAACGGCGAAATCATGCTGGTGGACGACTATGGCCATCATCCCAAGGAAGTGGGCGCGACCATCGAGGCGATTCGGCAGGGCTGGCCGGACAAGCGTCTGGTGCTGGCGTTTCAACCGCACCGCTATTCACGCACCCAGGAGCAGTTTGACGATTTCGTCAAAGTGTTGTCGCAGGTGGATGTGCTGATTGTCAGTGAAGTCTACGCCGCCGGTGAACAGCCGATTGCCGGCGCCGATGGTCGTTCACTGGTGCAGGCGGTGCGTGCGCGTGGTCAGGTCGAGCCGGTGTTTCTGGATGACATCAACGAACTACAGGAGCTGTTGCTGAGTCTGGTCAGCGACGGCGATATCGTATTGATCAGTGGCGCCGGCAACATCGGCGCAGTTGCAGCAAAAACAGTACAACAGCTGTGTGGCTGAAGGGAGAGCGGAGTGATTGAAAAACAATTAATGCGTCAGTTGCATATGGGGTGTGGCGAATCGTTGCGCACCGTGCTGGGCAAGGCGCCGGAGACCGGCAAGAACCGGGTCGAAGCACCGCCCAAAGCTGCTGCGCCGGCCACGGCTGGCAGACAGCAACTGTCTGAAGACAAAACAGGATGATGCAGGTTGCGTGGTGAAATGAGACAACAGGAGCCCATGGCGAAATACACCAGCTGGAAAGTCGGCGGGCCGGCGCGGCATTTTTATCGCCCGGCCGATGCCGATGATCTGGTCGAGTTTCTGCGCAGCCTGCCAGCCGATGAAAAGCTGTTGTGGCTTGGTCTGGGCAGTAACCTGCTGGTGCGTGACGGCGGTTTTGACGGCACCGTGGTGCATACCCAGGGTTGCCTCAAGGACATGCTGATGACCGGTCCGACCTCGCTGCGCATCGAAGCCGGTGTCAGCTGTGCGGTGGCGGCGCGTTATGCGGCGCGCGAGGGCTTGGTCGGCCTCGAGTTTTTTGCCGGCATACCGGGCACGGTCGGTGGAGCGCTGTCGATGAACGCGGGTTCTTTCGGCGGGGAAACCTGGCCGCTGGTCGAGTCGGTTGAAATGATCAATCGCCATGGCGACATCGTCACGCGTCAGCCCGAGGAATTTGTTGTGGCGTACCGTCAGGTCGAGCTGCCGGAGGCGGATGAATGGTTTCTGTCGGCCAACTTTCGGTTGCAACAAGGCGATGCTGAACAGGCGCAGGAGCATATCCGTCAGCTGCTGCAGCAGCGCGCCGACAGCCAGCCGATCGGTTTGCCGAGCGGTGGTTCGACCTTTCGCAATCCGCCAGGCGATCATGCCGCGCGGCTGATCGAAAGTTGCGGACTGAAGGGACATTGTATCGGTGACGCCTGCGTGTCGGAAAAACACGCCAATTTTGTCATCAACACCGACGACGCCAGCGCGGCTGACATCGAACAGCTGATCCGGCTGATACAGCAGACGGTCCTGCAGCAGACCGGTGTCGAGTTGCAGCCGGAAGTGCGCATCGTTGGCGAGGAGAAAGCAGCATGAGTCGCGCGGCGGACTTCGGCAAGGTGGCGGTGCTGATGGGTGGCACGGCAGCGGAACGCGAGATCTCGTTGATCAGCGGCAATGCTGTGCTGGAAGCGCTGTTGCGCCAGCAGGTCGACGCGCATGCCGTGGATGTCGGCGCCGATGTGATTGAAGTGTTGCAGACACAACGGTTTGATCGCGCCTTTAACGTCTTGCATGGTCGTGGCGGTGAGGACGGTGTGATCCAGGGTGCATTGGAAACCATCGGCCTGCCGTATACCGGCAGCGGCGTCATGGGTTCGGCCATCAGCATGGACAAGTACCGCACCAAACTGGTGTGGCTGGGGTTGGGACTACCAACACCTGGGTTTGTCTTGCTGCATGAACAAACCGATCTGCAACATGCAATCGAGCTGGGCTTTCCCTTGATTGTCAAGCCGGTGCATGAAGGTTCCAGTATCGGCATGGCTTACGTGGAAGATGTTGAGCAGTTGCGTCAGGCCTGGGCCGATGCTGCCAGCTACGACAATCTGGTGATGGCGGAAAAATGGGTGACCGGGCGTGAATACACTGCGGCCATTCTCGGTCAGCAGGCCTTGCCGTTGATCCGGCTGAAAACGCCAAACCGTTTTTATGATTATCAGGCCAAGTATGAATCGGACCAGACCGAGTACCTGATTCCCTGTGGTCTGGATGCGGATAAGGAAAGCACTTTCCAGCAACTTACCCTGAAGGCCTTTGAGGCAACCGGAACAAGCGGCTGGGGACGCGTGGATTTCCTGGTCGATGAAAACGATCAGCCCTGGCTGATTGAAGTGAACAGCGTACCCGGCATGACCAGCCACAGCCTGGTACCGATGGCGGCCAGGGCGGTCGGCATCAGTTTTGATGAGCTGGTCTGGAAAATACTGGAACAAACTCTGGAAGCATGATGGCACAGCAGGCACGCAATCAACACAAACGCAAAGCGCAAGAGCCGAGGCTCAGCAAACCGTTGCTGCTGTCCGGCCTCGCCTTCCTGCTGGTGTTACTGGCTGGCTTGCAAGTGCAGCAATGGTTGAGCAGTCCGACGACCTTGCCGATGAAGCTGGTGCGCATCGAAGGTGAACTCAAATACCTCAAGCTGAAAGATCTGGAAAACGCCGTGGCCGGCAAGGTCAGTGGTGGCTTCTTTTCGATTGACCTGCAAGCGGTGCAAAACGCTGCCAGGCAACTGCCATGGCTGCAACAGATCAGCGTCAAGCGCGTCTGGCCCAACACGCTGGTGCTGGTTGTCGAAGAACGCGTCGCGGTTGCGCGTTGGGGTGACAAGCAACTGGTGACAGCCAACGGCGAGGTTTTTGATTCGCAGGACACCGGTCCGGCCGATCTGCCGCTGCTGGATGGCCCGATTGAATTGGCGCCGTTGCTGGTACAACGCATGCGGTCGGAAACGCAACGCTTTGCCGATCTGGGCCTGCAGTTGCAGCAGATGAACGTCAATGCACGCGGTTCCTGGCAGATCGAGTTTCGCAACGGTCTGCAGGTGGCGCTCGGCCAGGAGGATGTGATGCTCAAGCTGAATCGCCTGGCCAGACACATCAAACGCCTGGATCGTATGAAAGGCATGCCGCAACGCATTGATCTGCGTTATCGCCACGGCATGGCGGTGAAGTGGCCGGAAGCGGTGGATCAGCAGCCTGAATCTGCCGGGCAGACAAAACACAGAGGTAAAGTCTGAATGACGCGCAAATCCGACAAGAATGTCATCGTAGGTCTGGACATCGGCACGTCGAAAGTCGTGGCGATTGTCGGCGAGGTCGACAGCAATGGCGACATCGAAATCATCGGCATCGGTTCACATCCGTCGCGCGGACTGAAGAAAGGCGTGGTCGTCAACATCGATTCGACCGTGTTGTCGATCCAGCGCGCAGTGGAAGAAGCTGAGCTCATGGCCGGCGTGCCGATCGACATGGTGTTTGCCGGCATCGCCGGCAGCCACATGAACAGTCTCAATTCGCACGGCATAGTCGCGATCAAGGACCGTGAAGTCACACCAGGTGATGTTGATCGGGTCATCGATGCGGCGCGTGCGGTGCCGATTTCGGCGGACCAGAAAATCCTGCACATCCTGCCGCAGGAATTTGTCATCGATAACCAGGAAGGCATCCACGAGCCGGTCGGTATGTCCGGTGTGCGCCTGGAAGCGCGCGTGCACATGGTCACCGGCGCAGTGAGCGCTGCGCAGAACATCATCAAATGCGTGCGTCGTTGTGGCCTGGATGTCGAAGACCTGATTCTCGAACAGCTGGCTTCCAGCTATGCCGTACTGGAAGACGATGAAAAAGACCTCGGTGTCTGCCTGGTGGACATCGGTGGCGGCACCACAGACATCGCGATTTTCACCGAGGGTGCGATTCGCCATACCGCGGTGATACCGATTGCTGGCGACCAGGTTACCAACGACATCGCCGTGGCCTTGCGCACGCCGACGCAGCATGCCGAGGAAATCAAGCTGAAATATGCCTGTGCGCTGACACAACTGGCGAGTCCGGATGAAACCATCGAAGTACCGAGCATCGGTGATCGTCCGGCGCGCCGACTGGCGCGGCAGACGTTGGCGGAAGTGGTGGAGCCGCGTTACGAGGAATTGTTGACGCTGGTGCAGGCGGAACTGCGCCGTAGTGGTTTTGAGGATTTGATTGCGGCCGGTGTGGTATTGACCGGCGGCAGCTCAAAAATGGAAGGCCTGATTGATCTGGCCGAGGAAGTGTTTCATATGCCGGTGCGTCTTGGTGTGCCCCAGTACGTTACCGGTCTGGTTGATGTGGTGCGTAACCCGATTCACGCAACAGGGGTCGGCCTGTTGCTGTTCGGGCGCAGCACCCGCGGGGGCAAGGTGCATGAGGCGCCGGTTGGTGGTGGCTTCAAGGCCGTCTGGGGCCGCATGAGAAGCTGGTTTCAGGGGAATTTTTAATTAACGACGATCCGCTGTGCGCAGGCGCGGCGGGTCTGATGTGAACTTATCCGGAGGAAGGTAAAATGTTTGAGTTGATGGATGTTGATAGTCAAAACGCAGTAATCAAAGTCATCGGTGTTGGCGGTGGCGGTGGCAACGCCGTCAACCATATGCTTAAGGCGGCGATTGAAGGTGTGGATTTCATCTGCGCCAATACCGATGCCCAGGCATTGTCCAACAGCGAAGTCAGAACAGCGTTGCAGATCGGTTCGGGCATCACCAAAGGCCTGGGTGCGGGTGCCAACCCGTCTATCGGTCATCAGGCGGCGCTGGAAGACAAGGAGCGCATCGCCGAAACACTGAAAGGCACCGACATGGTGTTCATTACTGCTGGCATGGGCGGTGGTACCGGTACCGGCGCAGCGCCAGTGGTGGCTGAAGTGGCCAAGGAAATGGGTATTCTGACCGTGGCTGTTGTCACCAAGCCATTTCCGTTTGAAGGTCCAAAACGTATGAAGGTTGCCAATGCCGGTATCGAGGAACTGGGCAAGCATGTGGATTCGCTGATCACGATTCCGAATGAAAGATTGCTGGAAGTCATGGGCCGCAGCATGTCGCTGCTGGATGCCTTCAGTGCTGCCAATGATGTATTACTGAACGCAGTGCAGGGCATTGCCGAGCTGATTACCCGCCCGGGTCTGATCAATGTTGACTTTGCTGACGTGCGTACCGTTATGTCGGAAATGGGTATGGCCATGATGGGTACCGGTCATGCCACTGGTGAAAATCGTGCGCATGAGGCAGCTGAAGCGGCGGTACAGAGTCCGTTACTGGACGATGTCAATCTGACCGGCGCCAAGGGTATCCTCGTCAACATCACGGCAGGTCTGGATCTGGCTATCGGGGAATTTGACGAAGTTGGTAACACCGTCAGAGATTTTGCCGATGACGATGCTACGGTTGTGGTCGGTACGGTGATTGATCCGGAAATGCAGGGCGAGTTGCGGGTTACCGTGGTAGCGACCGGTCTGGGTGGTGATAGTATGGCGAAGCCGGAATTGACTGTAGTCGCGAGGGAAGAGCTGACGCCGGTGGCGGCGGCTGTGGGTGATGACTCCACACCACCAAATTATTCGGACTATGATACACCACCGGCGGTGCGCCGGGGTGCGAGCAAGCGGGATGCGGCTAAATATATCGAGGCGGCAGTCGATAAGGATATGGAATTCCTCGATATTCCGGCATTTTTGCGCCGACAGGCGGATTAACCGGGTACCAATAAAAAGCTTGTATTAAAAACGAAGTTTCGTTTATATTACAGGGAAATCCCTAGGTGTGATGCGGAGATACCCGGAATTTCGGGAATTAATGGCTTATACTAGGGTTTAACCAGGATTATAAATGGAACAGAAAATGCGGTTCCGAGGCGCTACACACGGGCGGGAGACTACGGGCTTATGATCAGGCAACGTACGTTAAAAAATGTCATTCGTGCAACAGGTGTTGGTTTGCACACAGGCCAGAAAGTATTTCTGACCCTCAGGCCAGCTGTCGTTGACACCGGCATTATCTTTCGGCGTACCGATCTGGATGAGCCGGTGGAAATCAAGGCCTGCCCGAACAATGTAGGCGACACTACCTTGTCGACCGCGCTGGAATATGACGATGTCCGGGTTTCCACGGTGGAACATCTGCTGTCGGCTTTTGCCGGTCTTGGCATTGACAATGCCTATGTCGATGTCAGTGCGCCGGAAGTACCGATCATGGATGGCAGCGCCGGCCCGTTTGTGTTTTTGATCCAGTCGGCCGGTGTCGAGGAACAGAATGCGCCCAAGCGTTTTATCCGCATCAAGAAAAGAGTGGTCGTAAGGGATGGCGATAAATACGCGTCGTTCGAGCCTTTTGATGGTTTCAAGGTTTCCTTTGAAATTGATTTCCGGCACCCGGCGTTTGATCAACGACCACAATGCGCTTCGATTGATTTTTCATCGACTTCCTTTGTGAAAGAGGTCAGTCGCGCGCGTACTTTCGGTTTCCTGAAGGATATTGAAGCCTTGCGCGAGAGAAACCTGGCGCTTGGCGGCAGTATGGAAAATGCCATTGTGGTGGACGATTACCGTGTCATGAACGAAGACGGCCTGCGTTACGAAGACGAATTCGTCAAACACAAGATTCTTGATGCCATCGGTGATTTGTACCTGCTGGGACACAGCCTGATCGGCTCGTTCTGTGGCAACAAATCCGGCCATGCGTTGAATAACAAGCTGTTGAAAGCCTTGATTATTCAACAAGATGCATGGGAAGAAGTCACTTTCGAGGACGAAAAAACGGCGCCGATTTCATACATGAAACCGGTACAGGCTAGCTAAGGCCAAGCTTGCCGAGTCTTTGCAAAGCCTGACGTAAATCAGTATCCTCGATCGTGTCGGCGGTTTGCAGTATGATTTCTGCGGCCGTGGGTGACAGTTTCGCTGCTTTTCCTGATTTGTTGTTCAGGGAAGTAGTTTCGGTGTGTTTTGGGATTACCCTCACATCAATTTTTTGTGTCGGTACACTAGAATTAGATAGCCGGTGGCGAAGTTCTCGGCTATAAAAGCGCAGGCGGCTGGCCCAGGCTGAAGAATCGGTAAACAGGACCAGTGTCTGGTCTACGTGGCTGGCAGCCACGCAATGTTCGCCAAGTGGGTCCGGCAGCAGTTTACGCATGTGCTCGAGCAGTTGTCGTTGTCGGGCGCTGTTGTGTAGCAGGGTTTTGAGATGAGCGTCGCCGTAGAGTACACTGGCGGCTTTTCTGGGGCGGGAAATCATTGAGTGAATTTTCCGCTAATTAGAGATTTCAGTCCATTGATTTATGGATTTGACGGGATTGTGACATGAACATCATATTGCTCAACAGCTTCTGTAAAAGGAAGGGCAGTATCGAAATCTGTCTGTCGAGTCTCGTGCCGCTGTTTGTGATTGCCGGTCTGCTGGTTGTGGGTGTCTCCGCCGGCCTGGGTTTTTACTTCGGGCAGAAAGTGCCGGAGTGGCAGCAACAGGCGGACAATTCACGTTTGCTTGAGATGCTGGACACTGACAAACAGATGCTGGAGCAGGAAAAAGCCCGTATGCAGGCGCATGTCGATGCGCTGGCGATTCGACTGGGTTCCCTGCAGGCGCACGTCATGCGCCTGGATGCGCTAGGTGACCGTCTGGTTGATGTCGCCCAACTCGACAAGGGCGAGTTTGATTTCAATAGCGAACCGGCCATGGGTGGTCTGGATGCTTCTGAAAATTCCACCTCCCCGAATGTTGGCGAACTGGTTGCCGATGTCGATGCTTTCAACGAATTGTTGCAAGATCGTGTTTTAAAGCTTGATCTGCTTGAAGAAATGATCGCTACCGGTCAGCTGCGTGAAGAAACCACGCCTTCGGGCAAGCCGGTATTGAAAGGCTGGCTGTCATCACGTTACGGTAAACGTATCGACCCGAAGAATGGTAAAAAGACTTTCCATCGAGGTCTGGACTTTGCCGGCAAGAAAGGCGCCGATGTGATTGCAGTAGCGTCCGGTGTGATCACCCGTGCTGAATACCAGAAGGGCTTTGGCTACATGGTCGAGGTCAAGCATTCTGACGGTTATTCAACCATCTACGCACATAACAAGGAAAACCTGGTGCAGGTCGGTGATCTGGTCAAGAAAGGCCAGCGGATTGCACTGCTTGGTTCCACCGGCCGCTCCACTGGTCCGCATGTGCATTTTGAAGTGCGTCGTGACAAGCGCGTGGTCAATCCGGCCAAATTCGTCAACCGTTAATCCAGCCTGTTTCCAGCGCATATTCTCCTGATTCCGTTGCGCGAATCAGGTATGATTGCGGCTTTAAAAAATTCCATTACTTTCAGTGCTGACCATGGCCAATAATCTTTTCGCAAAGCTGTTTCGCAAAATCTTTGGTAGCCGCAATGAACGTCTCATCAAGCAAATGAGACTCGTGGTCGCCGGTATCAATTCGCTCGAGCCGGAAATCGAAGCCTTAACGGATGAAAAGCTGATCAACAGGACGGCGGAGTTTCGTGAGCGCCTGGCTCAGGGTGAATCACTGGAAAAAATGTTGCCGGAAGCTTTTGCTGTGGTGCGCGAGGCCAGTAAGCGAGTGCTCGGTATGCGGCATTTTGATGTGCAGCTGATTGGCGGCATGGTGCTGAACTCGGGCAAGATTGCCGAAATGCGCACTGGTGAAGGCAAGACATTGGTGGCGACACTGGCGACCTATCTGAATGCCTTGTCGCAAAAAGGCGTGCACGTAGTCACCGTGAATGATTATCTGGCGCGGCGTGACGCTGAATGGATGGGGCGCCTGTATCACTTTCTTGGGATGTCGACCGGTGTGATCAACTCGGCTTCCTCCAGCCCCGACCAGGGTTCCTACGCCTTTGATCCGGATTATGACGGCAGCGCCGGCGGCTATCGGCACCTGCGCCCGGTCAGTCGCAGGGAAGCCTACGACTGCGATATCACCTATGGCACCAACAACGAATTCGGTTTTGATTATTTGCGCGACAATATGGCGTTTCGCGCCGATGATCGCGTACAGCGGCGCCATTATGCCGTGGTCGACGAAGTCGACTCAATCCTGATTGACGAAGCGCGCACGCCGCTGATTATTTCCGGTCCGGCGGAAGACAGTTCCGAGCTGTACCAGAAAATCGACAGCATCATTCCGAATCTCACGCGGCAGGATCCGATTACCGACGAGGAAGGCCGACCCGATTTCGGTCCGGGGGATTTTTCCGTCGATGAAAAAGCCCGCAGTGTGCAGCTCAGTGACGAAGGCCATGAGCATGTCGAACACATGCTCACGGAAATGGGTTTGTTGAGCGAGACCGAAAGTCTGTACGATCCGAGCAACATCATGCTCATGCATCACGTCAATGCGGCATTGCGCGCGCACGCCTTGTTCCAGAAAAATGTCGATTACATCGTGCGTGACGGCCAAGTCATCATTGTCGACGAATTTACCGGCCGCACCATGCCGGGGCGGCGCTGGTCCGAGGGATTGCACCAGGCCGTGGAGGCTAAGGAAGGAGTGAAGATCCAGGCGGAAAACCAGACCATGGCGTCGGTCACCTTCCAGAACTATTTCCGCCTGTATGACAAATTATCCGGCATGACCGGTACCGCGGATACCGAAGCTTACGAATTCCAGCAGATCTACGGTCTTGAAGTGGTAGTGATTCCGACCAACAAGCCGATGCAGCGCGATGACCAGACCGATCTGGTCTACCTGACACAGAAGGAAAAATTCAAGGCCATCATCGAGGATGTGCGCGATTGTGTCGAGCGTGGCCAGCCGGTGCTGGTCGGCACGGCTTCGATTGAAGTGTCCGAGCTGGTATCGAATCTGCTTGATCAGGAAAAGGTCGCCCACAAGGTGCTCAACGCCAAGCATCACGAACAGGAAGCCGGCATCGTTGCCCAGGCGGGCAAGCCAGGTGCGGTGACCATCGCCACCAGCATGGCTGGCCGTGGCACCGACATCGTGCTCGGCGGTAACCTGGAAGTGGAACTCGAACAGCTCGGCGACAAGGCGACACCGGAGCAGATCGAAGAACTGGAGCAGAACTGGCGCAAAACGCACGAGCAGGTGATTGCCGCCGGCGGCCTGCGTGTTGTCAGTACCGAGCGGCATGAGTCACGTCGTGTCGACAACCAGTTGCGCGGCCGTTCCGGTCGTCAGGGCGATCCGGGCTCCAGTCGTTTTTATCTGTCGCTGGAAGACAATCTCATGCGCATCTTCGCCTCCGAGCGTGTCGGTGCACTGATGCAGAAACTGGGCATGCAGGAAGGCGAAGCCATCGAGCATGTCTGGGTCAATCGCGCCATCGAGAATGCGCAACGCAAGGTCGAGGGCCGCAACTTCGACATCCGCAAGCAGTTGCTGGAATACGATAACGTCGCCAATGACCAGCGCAAGGTGGTCTACCAGCAGCGCGATGAGCTCATGGATACGGATGACATTTCCGAAACCGTTCAGGCTCTGTTCACTGATGTGATCAACGAAGTCATCAATGTTTATATTGCGCCGCAAAGCCTGGATGAACAATGGGATGTTGATGGCCTGATGCTTGCGCTCAAGGAGGAGTTTGGTTTTGATCTGCCGATCCGGCAATGGCTTGATCAGGATGACGACCTGCATGAGGAGACATTGCGTGAAAAAATTCTGCAAACCATACGCGATGATTACGCCGCCAAGGAAAAACAGGTGGGGGCCGAAGTGCTGCGCCATTATGAAAAGGCGGTGATGATGCAGACGCTGGATACTCACTGGAAGGAGCATCTGGCTGCCATGGACTACCTGCGTCAGGGTATTGGGCTGCGTGGTTATGCGCAAAAGGATCCCAAGCAGGAATATAAACGCGAGGCCTTTGAAATGTTCAGCAACATGCTGGACGCCATCAAGCACGAAGTGGTCAGCGTGCTGCTCAAGGTGCAGGTGCAGGAGCCGGAAGCGATCGATACCGATTACAGCGGCAGCACCGAAGGTTTCCAGTTTCGCCATGAGGAATTCACCGGCTTTGCCGAGCAGGAACAGCCACCGGCGCCCGGCGACCAGGCAGAACAGCCGGCCGGCAACCAGCAGCCTTTTGTGCGCCCGGATCGGAAGATCGGCCGCAACGAACCCTGCCCCTGTGGCTCCGGTAAAAAGTACAAGCAATGTCACGGCAAACTGACCTGACCGTGGTCGCTCTCTTGTTTCTGGTGTCTCTATGAATCCGCAAAGCGAAGCATTATCGATCAGCGGTATCCGTTTGGCCGCCGCTGCGGCCGGCATCAAATACCGTAACCGGGACCGTGAGGACGTGGTGTTGCTGGAGTGCGCAGAAGGTTCGGTGGCTGCTGCCGTGTTCACAAGCAATGCGTTTTGCGCCGCACCCGTCACGCTCGCCAGACAGCATTTGCGCGAGGCCGATGTCCGCTACCTGATCATCAATTCCGGTAACGCCAATGCCGGCACTGGCGCGGCCGGTCTGCAGGCCGCGCAGCAGACCTGTTTATCCGTGGCCGCATCCGCCGGTTGTGAAGCCAGCCAGGTCATGCCTTTTTCCACCGGAGTGATCGGTCAGTTGTTGCCGCAGGACAAAATTGCAGCCGTGGTGCCTGAACTTGTGGAGAATCTGGATGAGGCCGGCTGGCCTCGCGCCGCCAAGGCCATCATGACGACGGATACCGTGCCGAAACTGGTGTCGCGGCAAACCGAGATAAACGGTCACATGGTCACCGTGACCGGTATGGCTAAAGGTTCCGGTATGATCCGGCCGGATATGGCCACCATGCTGGCTTTTCTCGCCACAGACATCAAGATCAGCCAGCCCCTGTTACAACAGTGTCTGCAACAGGCGGTTAATCCTTCTTTCAATTCCATCACCGTTGATGGCGATACCTCAACCAATGATGCTTGTGTGCTGCTGTCGAGCTGTCGAAATGAGCTGAGTCTGGCGGATGAGAATGACGCAGCCTTCGGTGTATTCTGCGAACTGGTGACTGAAGTCTGTATGGAGCTGGCCAGGGCCATCGTGCTCGATGGCGAAGGCGCCACCAAACTCATCGAGATTGTCGTTGAGCAGGCGACCAGCGAAGCCGAGGCACGTGACGTGGCATACACTATTGCACATTCTCCCCTGGTGAAAACGGCAATGTTCGCTTCCGACCCAAACTGGGGCCGCATTCTTGCGGCCGTGGGTCGCGCCGGCGTGGCCTCGCTAGATATTGACCAGGTGCAGATCTGGCTTGGCGATGTCTGCATTGTCGAACAAGGCGGCGTGGCCGCGAGCTATACCGAAGTGGCCGGGCAGGCGGTTATGAATCAGCCTGAAATCATGGTGCGTGTCTCCCTCGGCCGTGGCCAGGCGCAGGCTCGGGTGCTGACCTGTGATCTGTCCTACGACTACGTCAAAATCAATGCCGAGTACCGCACCTGATTGCATGGGGCGATCCTGATGCCGCTGGTACATGTGGCGGTGGCCGTACTGCGCAACGCAGCCGGGCAAATCCTGATTCAACAGCGTGCGGCGGACAGTCATCAGGGCGGTTTGTGGGAATTTCCCGGTGGCAAACTGGAAGCTGGCGAGTCATTGTCGCAGGCATTGACACGTGAAATCCATGAAGAGCTCGGCATCCGGGTTCTTGCGCATCAACCATTGATTCAGATCCGGCACGATTATGGCGACCGCCATGTGCTGCTGGATGTGCATCTTGTGAATCAGTGGCAGGGTGAAGTCAGCGCCATGGAACAACAGCCATTGCACTGGGCCGAGCCAGACAAGCTGGTCGAGTTTGACATGCCCGCCGCTGACCGACCAATTGTCACGGCCTTGCAGTTGCCGTGCAGTTATGTGATCACTCCTCCCGTGGTAAATGATGCCGAAGACTTGTTGCAGCGCTTGCAGCAACTGTTGCAGCAGGGCGAGTCGTTGTTTTTGTATCGCGTCAAACGGTTGGCAGGCAGCAGCCACGAAGCATTGATTGAGCGGATGCGCAAATTTTGCCAGCCTTATGCTGCCCGGCTGATCGTGCACGGTGAAGTAGTGGCAAACGCGGTGGCCGATGGTATGCACCTGACCGAGAATATGTTGGCTGGACTGAGCAGCCGGCCGATCGAAGCAGAAAAGTTGCTGAGCACATCCTGCCATACGGCGGAGTCACTGCAAAAAGCCCAGGCGATAGGTGCTGATTTCGCCTTGTTGTCACCGGTTGCGGCGACATCCAGTCATCCGGACAGGCTCCCGCTGGGCTGGGAACGATTTGCCGAGCAGGTGACGTTGTGCAATATCCCGGTGTATGCGCTTGGCGGCATGACTAAGGCTGAATGTGATCTGGCCCGGCAACATGGTGGCCAGGGTGTCGCCGGTATCAGCAGTTGGTGGGGAGCAGACGATGCGTCAGCCTGATCGCCGCTGGAACAAGATCTGGCTGTTCTTTTCGATTTTTGTCATCGGGCTGATTATGGCCTGGGGACAGATCGGCAAGAATTACATGAAATCCTATCCGGACGAAAAGCCACGTGTGCTGTTGCGTACTGAAAAAGACTGCCACCTGAAGGCCGCCCCTTGTGCTGCCTATGCGCCGGATTTTGCACTGGTGGTTCGACTGCAACAGAATCAGGGCTGGAATACCATTATGTTGCGAGCCAGTGGTGAGCCGCTGTCGTCAGTCAGCCGCCTCAAGCTGAGCTTTGTGGCATCTTCAACCGATGTTGAGCCCATTCCTTTGCCGCTACGCTTCAAACAACCGGATATCTGGTTCAGTGATTTGCAATTACCGGATGACAAAAAGTTACAGTGGAAGTTGCGGGTGGAGCTGCAACAGCCGGCGCGTATCCTGGTTGCTGAGTTTCCGTTGCCGCAGACCTGAAGGCAGCTATTCAGTCGTGCCCGGATAGTCGGGCGGTAGAAATTCAATCGGTGCTTCGGCATCACCCTTGATGCTGTGTTGCTCATCGAACCACTGACCGAGATCAATCAGCCGGCAGCGCTGCGAACAGAAGGGCCGCCATGGCGCATCGGCTTTCCATTCAACCGGTTTCTGGCACGTGGGACAGGCGACAATCATTTGGGTTGCTGTTTAGATGACGCAGGTGGTCAGGATAAAGTCGACATTGTCGCTGGTTTGCGGTGGGTGATCGAGCGGCTCGGTTTCCATGAAACGGATGTTAAAGCGATGCTTGCTGCCGCTGACTTCCGGGTAGAGCGCAAGACTTTTGTCCACAATAATGCGCACCAGCTGTACCGTGATGTTGCCGTCCAGTGTTTTCTGGAAAAAGCCTTTTTCCGCGATCTCGTTGCGCGGAATATTGCTGCCACGCACCAGCATGAGTAACAGGTCGACAGCATTGCGCAACGGTTCAATACAGCTGATCCATTCCTGCATTTGCGCGCTGCGCGTCTCATGTGGCAACTCCAGCCAGTAATGATACAGCGGCAGGTCAAAATCACAGTTGCCGCCCGGGATGCTGCTGCGTTGCTGGATGCTCTTGAGGAATTCGTTGTCACGGATTTGTTTGCCGAGCTGGCCGCCGACGCTGTGTAATTCGGTGGCGGAAGTGCTGAGTTGCTGCAAAATGTTTTCCAGTCGATGCGTATCCACGCCCTGTGACTGGCGCATTTTACCCAGCAGCATGGTCTGGCGTTCCATTTCCTTGATCAGCTCGGACTTGATGTCAGCGCGCGCCAGAATGGCGGAAATATCCAGCATGGCGTCCATGGCGGAGCGCGTTTGCCAGGCGTCGGTCATTGGCAGGTGGTAGTTGAACTGGTTGAAGCTGTGGGACAGTCGCAACAAGGTTCTGCTACGTTCGTGCAATGGATATTCAAAAATTATCTGATCGGACACAATGGCTCTGGGCTAAGGACGTTAAAGCGTGATGCTATCGTAATTTGCAGGACAATTGTCCAATATTGAGACGATTGCGTAAATATCAGTGATGTCTGGAACCGGAATAAGCCAGATATTGCCGATGTAACTGCAATACCTGCTGCTCGAGGTGGTCAAACCCCTGGGTATTCTCAATGATATCGTCGGCAATTGCCAGTCGTTGTTCCCGGCTGGCCTGTGAGGCTAACATGTCATCTATGAGTTGATTGTCGATTTGATCACGTTTTGCCAGGCGAGCGCGCTGCAACTCGACCGGGCAGTCGATCACCAGAATACGATCCGCTGGATACGGCTGGCTGCTTTCCACCAACAAGGGAATCACCAGAATGCAGTAGTCGGCTTGCAGCTTGTTGAGTTGTCTCTGTATTTCCGCATGGATGCGCGGGTGCAGAATTTGTTCCAGGCGTGACCTTTTCTGTTCGGAATGAAATACCAGTTGTCGCATGCGGGAGCGATCCAGGTTGCCGTTTTCGGTCAGGATTTCGTCACCAAATTCCGCGACAATCTCCGCCAGCGCGGCTGCCCCAGGCAGGACCAGCTCACGGCTGATGAGGTCGGCATCGATCACCGGTACGCCGAGATTAGCAAACAGGTGACTGACAGCGGATTTTCCGCAGGCGATACCTCCGGTCAGCACGACGGTGAACATGTCAACGGATACCGGCTAATTGTAGGTAGCCGTTGTTGATCTGTTCACCATAAAGCAGTGCAATCCAGCCGGCGATGGCGAGGTAAGGTCCGAACGGGATCGGGATGTTTCTATCGCGGCCGCGCAGTACGATCATGCCGATGCCGATGACAGCGCCGACCAGTGATGAGAGCAGAATGATCAGCGGCAGATATTGCCAGCCTAGCCAGGCGCCAAATAATGCCAGTAATTTGAAATCCCCATAGCCCATGCCTTCCTTGCCGGTCAGCAATTTAAACAGCCAGAACACCGACCACAGGCTTAAATAGCCGGACATGGCACCGATTACGGCGGACTCGATGTCGGTGTACACATAGCCCATGTTTATTGCCAGGCCAATCCAGATCATTGGCAGGGTGATGTTATCCGGCAATAGATGGTGATCAAAGTCGATCATGCTGAGCGCGATCAGGCTATAGGTCAGCAACAGTGCCGCAAGTGTTTGTGTGGTGACGCCGAAATGCATGGCAATTACCAGAGCAAGTAGTGCGGTGGTGATTTCTATAATCGGGTAGCGCAGCGATATCGCCGACTCGCAACCGGAGCATTTTCCTTTTAACAGTAAATAGCTGATGACGGGAATGTTTTCCCAGGCCCGGATTTTGTGGCCACAAGCGGGGCAGCGAGAGGCGGGTACCGACAGGTTAAAGGTGTCTTGTTCCAGAGAAGTTTCTTTTTGCTGGTCAAGCTCATCACATTCACGTTGCCACTGACGCTGCATCATTTCCGGGAGGCGATAGATGACAACATTGAGAAAACTGCCAATGGCCAGGGAGAAAACAAAAACACAGATATAAAAGATAAGCGGATTGAGCTGGAAAAAATCCAAGAGCATGTGCACTTCCCGGCGGGATTGGCAGCTGTCAGTTAGTGACCGCCGCCGGAAATGGCTGAACCCATCTGGAAGATTGGCAGGTACATCGCGATGACCAGGCCACCGATCACCACGCCAAGGAATGCCATGATCATGGGTTCCATGAGGCTGCTCAAGGCATCAACCGCGTTGTCGACTTCCTCTTCATAAAAATCCGCGACCTTGCCGAGCATGGCGTCGAGTGAGCCAGCTTCCTCGCCAATGGCGACCATTTGTACCACCATGTGAGGGAACAAGTCCTGCTGTTTCATGGAAAGTTGTAGCGACTGACCGGTGGAGACGTCTTCGCGCATGCGTAGCACGGCATTACTGTAAATGATGTTGCCGGTCGCGCCAGAGACGGATTCTAAGGCTTCAACCAAGGGCACACCTGCAGCAAACATGGTTGACAGGGTGCGGGAAAAACGTGCTACCGCGGCCTTATGCATAATGTCGCCAATGACAGGTATCTTGAGCAGCATTTTGTCCAGCGTTTCACGCATTTTTCGTGAGCGTTTGTACATGGCAGAAAAAAACACAACCGCGCCAACTGCAACACCAAGCATCAGCCACCACCACTGCGACACAAACTTGGACATTTTCACAACCATTTGTGTGAAGGCGGGCAACTCGGCTCCAAAGCCGGCAAACAGACTTTCAAATTGCGGAATCACAAAAATCATGATGATGGCAGTTACGACGATCGCTACGATGATGACGGCGATCGGGTAAGTCAGTGCCTTTTTGATTTTGGCCTTGAGTGACTCGGTTTTTTCCTTGTAGGTGGCGATTTTGTCGAGCAAGGTTTCCAGTACACCCGCCTGTTCACCGGCTTCAACCAAGTTACAAAACAAGTCATCGAAATACAATGGATGCTTGGCTAGAGCCGGTGCCAGGGCGGTACCGCCTTCAATGTCAGCCTTGATGCTGAGCAGCAGCTCCTGCATTGATGGGTTGTCGTGGCCGCGGCCAACAATGTCAAAGGATTGCACCAGTGGCACGCCAGAGCTCATCATGGTGGCTAATTGGCGTGCAAAAATGGCAATGTCCTTGGTGAGAATTTTCTTTTTTCGGCTGAACAGCGGTTTGGGCTTTAGCTTGACTTTTGAAGCTACGACGCCTTGCCGACGCAATTCTGCCCGTACAATAGCGATGCTGGCCGAGTTGGATTCACCTTTGACCTTGTTGCCTTTTTTGTCGGTGCCTTCCCAGGTAAATGTATTTACTTTTTGAACTTTTTCTTTTTTTGCTGCTTTTACCGCCATGCTTATTCCTTGGTGACCCGGTTGAGTTCTTCCAGGCTGGTGACGCCGGCCTTGACCTTGGCCAAGCCGGACTGACGTAAATCAGAGATGCCGTTTTTCTGGGCGATATCCGCAAGTTGCATAGCGTCGCCTTCTTCCATAATGACTCGTCCCATTTCCTCGGTAACCGGCATAACCTGAAAAATACCGACGCGCCCCTTGTAACCGCGTGTGCACATGTCGCAGCCAACCGGTTTGTAGACGGTGAATTTTTCTTTCAGGTCGTGTTCGGTAAAGCCTTCTTCTAGCAATGCTTCCCTTGGGATGTCGACCGGGGTCTTGCAATGTTCACAAAGGCGACGCGCCAGACGCTGAGCCATGATGAGGTTAACGCTGGATGCAATGTTATAGGGAGGTATGCCGATGTTGGCCAGACGTGTCAGGGTCTGAGGTGCATCGTTGGTGTGCAGCGTGGATAACACCAGGTGGCCGGTCTGGGCGGCCTTGACGGCAATTTCCGCTGTTTCAAGGTCTCGAATCTCACCCACCATGACGATATCAGGGTCCTGGCGCAAAAATGCACGCAAGGCTTCTGCAAAGGTCAGGCCGGTTTTGGGATTTACATTAACCTGATTGATGCCGGCGACCTGGATTTCCACAGGATCTTCTGCCGTTGAAATGTTGACATCATTTTCATTCAGCATATTCAGTGCGGTGTACAGGGAAACTGTTTTACCGCTGCCAGTCGGACCTGTAACCAGAATCATACCGTAAGGCTTTTTGATGGCTTCCTCGAAAACCTCGCGTTGCTTCTCGTCAAAGCCGAGCGCTTCGATACCAAGCTGGGCGCTGGTCGGGTCGAGAATACGCAGTACAATTTTTTCACCATACAGGGTCGGGCAGGTATTGACGCGAAAGTCGATGGCACGGTTTTTGGATAACACCATTTTCATGCGTCCGTCCTGCGGTACGCGTCGTTCAGCAATATCAAGACGCGACATGACCTTGAGCCTGGCCGAGAGGCGCGCGGCCATGCTTGCTGGTGGCGTGGCTATTTCGTGCAGGATGCCATCAGAACGATAACGGATGCGGTAGTTTTTTTCGTAGGGCTCAAAATGAATATCTGATACGCCACCATTGATGGCGTCGAGCAGCACTTTGTTGACAAAGCGTACGACCGGGGCGTCATCAGCATCGGAAACCGGCTGCTCGTCCTGCAGGTGGTCGTCGTCACCTTCGATCTGCAGGTTGTCCAGGTCGGTGTCCATGAGTTCGGACATGACGGTGTCCGACGTGTTCAGGGCTTTTTCGATGGTCTGGGTGAGCTTGTCCTCTTCAACCAGAACCGCTTCTGTAGTCAGGCCGGTGTGAAATTTGATTTCATCCAGTCCCTGATGATTGGTCGGATCGGATACTGCCAGAAACAGGCGATTGCCACGTTTGTACAACGGCAGGGCATGATGTTTCCTGATCAGTTTTTCATCAACCAGACCGGCTGGCAGGCTGTCCGGCTCGATGGCATCAAGGTCAAACAGTGGTACGCCGAATTCAAGTGAAGCGGAAACGGCGATTTGCATCGGTTTGAGAATTTTGTTTTCCACCAGAAAGCTGACGTAGGGAATGCGTTTTTTCAGCGCTTGCTCATAAGTCTCGTTAGCCTGTTGTTCAGAAACGAGCTGATCGCTGATGAGGCGCCGGGCGAGGCCGCCGAGGTTGAATTTGGGTTTTATAGTAGCCATTGGCGCAATTCAGTTACCTTATATTGGTATAGTAACGGTAATTATCAGCCAAAGTTTAGGCTAAAAAATGCCGGCAGGCTAATGAGTTTAGGGCGGGAAAAGTGCTATTTTTTCCGGTTATGGGCAGGCAATCACATTACCTTTGCCATCGCAGCAGTTGGACATGCGATTTTCGCAACGCATCCACAAGCCGTCGCTTGTGACGGTGATATCATAGCTGTTTGCACTCAGGGAGACGCCGTAGGTGTAAGCGCCGGTGTCGCCATCCGGTGTCCAGCCGTAGTTGGTGCTCAATTGCGCCAGGCTTGGGTTGGCGCCGGCGCCGCTGATATAGGTGCCGTTATCGAGGCGGTAGTCTTCAAGAAACAAGCGCAGGCTATCCATGTTGGCGCGTGCGGTGCTTAGGCGGGCTTCTTTGACGTATCCATCGTAGGCGGGAATGGCAAGAGCGGCAATGATACTAAGTATGGCAATCACCACCATGAGCTCAACCAGGGTCAGGCCAGCTTGTTGTTGCTTGGGTGATTTCAGGGTATTCATCTGTTGAGTAAGGAGAAACCGGGCATCCTGAGATGCCCGGTATATTGTCGATAATATTAATAATCTGCGAAGTTAATTGGACCAACACTCGAGGCATTGAGCTCGCCATAGTTCGGTCTGCTGATGGTGACCGAAGTAGTATCTCCTGAACCAGAGATAGAAATACCAATAGCACCAGTAGTTGCGCTAGCTGCAGCTGCATAAGCTGCGGTACCGCCTGGAGATTTGGCATCAGCGCCAATCAGGTTAGCCCAACCGCCAACACCATTTGGTAATGTTGCACCGGTATTGCCTCGAGCCCTTTTGGCTTTGAGTTTACCGAATTCATTTTTCACTGCACGAATCGCTTCGTCGTAGTTGCTGGTGACTTTGGACATGTTCGCTTCAGCGATGTACTGGTTATAGGCCGGGATCGCGATGGCGGCGAGAATGGCGATGATCGCAACCACGATCATGAGTTCGATCAATGTAAAACCTGCTTGTACTTTTTTCATTTTACTGTTCCTTCCTAAATTTTGGGTTACATACGAAATCTGCATTCGACAAATTTCAGATTGTCGGACCCAAGCGAGCAGGAAGCATGCCAAAACTAAAAATTGAGGATTTTAAGTCAAGTTGTTTATTTAATGCATTGATAATTATGTGAAAATATAATTTTTATTTTTTTACATGCATAAGTGGTCTTGGAAAAACAATGTATTGAAAAGGGTTCCGGGGACAAAAGTTGTCAGATTGTGCCGATTATTGTCACTGCTCGGGTTCTTCTTCGCTATCCAGCTCCAGTTTGTCCATGCGGTAACGCAGCTGCCTGTTGCTAATTCCTAACGACTTTGCCGTTTCGTTGCGATTCCAGCGGTTGCGCTGTAGCGCTTCCAGGATGATGCGTTTCTCATAATTTTCGAGACGTTGCTCCAGTGTGCCGCTGTCCAGGCTGGTGGCGGCTTCCACATGGCGATTAAGTTTCAGGTCTTCGCTGACAATGATGTTGTTTTCATGCAGGGCAATTGCGCCTTCGAGAATATTCTCCAGCTCGCGGACATTGCCGGGATAATTGTATTCACACAGTTGCTTGAGTGGCTTGCGATCCAGTCGAGGCTTCGGGATGTTGTAGTCAGCCGCAATCCTCGACAGGATGTGGTCGATCAGCAGGGGTATGTCTTCCCGGTGTTCGCGCAATGGCGGAATGTTCAACTCGATGACATTCAGGCGGTAAAAAAGGTCCTTGCGGAATAAGTCATCTGATACCAGTTGTTGCAGATTTTTGTGGGTGGCGCTGACCAGGCGGACATCAATAGAGATTTCCGTGGTACTGCCAATGGGGCGTATGGATTTTTCCTGAATGGCGCGCAGCAGTTTGACCTGCATATTGAGCGGCAGATCGGCGACTTCATCGAGAAACAGCGTACCACCGTCAGCCGCCTGAAACAGGCCGGTTTTGTCCTGGATGGCGCCGGTAAAGCTGCCTTTGACGTGGCCGAAAAATTCACTTTCCATGAGCTCTTGCGGCACGGCGCCACAGTTGACAGCAACAAAAGGTTTGTCGGCGCGTGGTCCCTGGCAGTGAATCAGGCGCGCCGCCAGTTCCTTGCCGGTGCCTGATTCGCCGGAAATGTGGATCGGTGCCTGGTTGCGTGCCAGTTTCACCGTGAGGGCACGAATGGCCTCAATGGCTTTGGATTTCCCAAGTAACTGGTTATTTAAAGCGACCTCGCATTGTTTCGACTGGCTGTCGGTGCTATCCGGTGCATGGTTGAGTTTCAACGCAGTTTCCACCAGGCCACGCAGGATTTTCAGGTCAACGGGTTTGGAAACAAAATCGAAGGCGCCGGCCTTGAGCGCTTCCACGGCCGATTTCATGTTGCCATGGGCGGTGATCATGGCGACCGGCGTTTCCGGATATTTTTCGTTGATGTAACGGATCAGGTCAATGCCATCGCCGTCCGGCAGGCGCATATCGGTCAGGCACAGGCCGAAATGCTGCTGATCCAGGATTTCATGGGCTTGCTGGATGGTGCCAGCTGACGAGGTGCTGACATCCATGCGCGACAGGGTTAATTCCAGCAGTTCGCGGATATCGGGTTCATCGTCAACAATGAGGCACTCAGCCTGTTTCATGGCTTTCCTTTAAATCAATCGGATCGACAAAGCTGATTCGGAAGTGACTGCCACGCTGTTCGGAGGGCAGATACTCGATTCTTGCCCGATTACTTTCGCTGAGTTCCCGGGCGATGTAAAGGCCAAGCCCGGTGCCGGCGTTGCTGGTTGTGAAGAAGGGCTCAAAAATCTGCCGACGGTTGCCTTCCGAGATGCCCGGGCCGTTATCGCTGAACTCAAGCAGCAGATTGCCATGTCCGGTATCCAGACTGGCCAGAATGCGGAGATCCAGCTGTGCGAGGCGTCGGTCAAAATGGCTGACCGAGTTGTTCGCCAGAATGAACAGGACCTGTTCCACCTGCACCGGGTCAAAACTGGCCTGGATATCGGCAGGCGCCACATCGAGTATCAGCTGTGTCGGGTCGAGCGATGAAATTTGCAGGAATTTACTTCTGAAATCGTTCAGCCAGGATTTGACACGTACCAGCTGCGGTTTGGCGCTATCACGGCGCGACAGGCTGAGAATGCTTTCGATGACCTCATTGACCCGGCTGGAGTTGTTACGAATGATTTCGGTGAGACGATGGTCTTCGCTGGCCAGCATGGGGGATTCAGACAGCAACTGCCCGGCATGACTGATGGCGCCGAGCGGGTTGCGAATTTCATGCGCAATACTGGCGGTCAGTCGGCCGATGGATGCCAGCTTGAGTTGCTGTGCCTGGTGCGTGATTTCCGAGGCATCTTCGAGAAAAATCAACGTGCCGGCGTTATTGTCTCGACCCAGAGGGGTAAAGCTGGTTCGCAGTTCCTTGCTGCTGTTGCTGATCTTGATGCTGCTTTTGGTCAGCGCCTGCTTGTTTTTTAGCCAGCTGTCGAGTTGTCGGCCCAGTTCCGGGCAGAGAATCGGCAGCGACTTGCTGGGTTTGCTCTCTGGTAGCGCCAGCAGTTTCAGGGCGGACTGGTTGACCAGGCGGATCTGGCGGTTATTGTCGATGGCAATGACACCCTGCTGCATGTGGTCGATGATGTATTCACTGAGCTGCGCCATGTCCGCGAGGTCCTGCTGTTTGCGCATGGCCAGGTTTTCCGAGGCGCGGATGTGCAGCGACAGTGAATGCGACAGCAAGGCAATCGCAAAAAATGCTATGCCGAGCAGGGCGGATTGGACAAAATCGGTCTGGGCGCCATCCGGTGTGATGACGATGGCAAGCTGTTCGGTCATTACCGCCAGTGATGCCAGTGCGGCAAACAGCAAGGCCAGGCGGCCGCGCATCATCAGACTGCCCGCGGTCACCGAGATGGCCAGCAGGATGCCAAGGCCTGATTCGACGCCGCCGCTGGCGTGCATCATGAGAGTCAACAACACGATGTCGGTGAACGTCATGAGGTTGATGCTGGTATCGTCACGTACTTTTTTAAATTGCAGCGTGAGCAGTCCGGCGACGACAAAACCGAGATAGATAATACTGCTAATGGCAAACAGCGCCGGATGGGTTTGACCCAGCGTGGCGGGGCCGGTGTTGGTGAAATACGCCGTCAGCATCATCAGGGCAAGGAAAAAGCGGTACAGTTGAAACAGGGTGACCGGCGACAACAACGCCTTGCTGAGCCAGTCCGGTAAATCCAGTCTGTTGCCGGGATCAGCCGTCTGGGTCATCGATATCCGCGTGTTGTTCGCTGCAGTAGAACTTGCCGTGGCGACTGACGGCTTCCTCTTCCGGCAGATGCAGGCCGCAATGTGCGCACTCCACCATATTGCCGGTGATAACTTTTTTCTTCCCGGTTTTGATTTCCGGTCGGGCCGATTTGCGGCTGCTGGCGAGATGGCGAACAATCAGCCAGACACCAGCCAGTGCAACGATAAAAAGAATGAAACGAAAGCCCATAACGCTGAAGTCTAAACGTTTTTTTGCGTCGTGTGAGTGTTTGTCACAAAATAGCCGAATCCACAATCGAGAATAATACAGAGTTGCCCATATGAACTTGCATGAATACCAGGCAAAACAGCTTTTTGCCGACCATGGCATTGCCGTACCGAGCGGCCGGATTGTCGATGATGCCGGCCAGCTGGACGCAGTGTTGTCTGAGCTGAGCGGCAGTCGTTGGGTGGTCAAGGCGCAGGTGCATGCCGGTGGCCGCGGCAAGGGTGGCGGCGTGGTGTTGACCGATTCGGCTGACGCGACCCGGACTGAAGTCCAACGTTTGCTGGGTGCGCAGTTGGTCACACCGCAAACCGGCGCCGAAGGGCTGCCGGTCAACACGCTGCTGATCGAGCAACCAACCGACATCGAGCGCGAGATTTATCTCGGTGTATTGGTTGACCGGGCCAGCAAACGCATTCTGTTCATGGCATCCAGCGCCGGCGGCATGAACATCGAAGAGGTCGCCGCCACGACACCGGAAAAAATTCACAGCATTCGCATCGACCCGGCCGCCGGCCTGCAGGCCTACCAGTGTCGCAAACTGGCGTTTGCCTTGCAGCTCGAAGGCGCGCAGATTCGTGAGTTCCAGCAGATTATGTTCGCGCTGTTCCGGATTTTCACCGCTACGGATGCCTCGCTGATTGAAATCAATCCTCTTGTCGTCACGCGCAGCGACAACCTGCTGGCGCTGGACGCCAAAATCAATCTCGATGACAACGCCGTCTACCGTCATCCCGACCTGCTGGCGCTGCGCGACAAGAGCCAGGAAGACGCGCGCGAGGCTGAAGCGGCCGAGCATGAACTCAACTACATCACGCTCGATGGCAACATTGGCTGCATGGTCAACGGCGCCGGTCTTGCGATGGCGACCATGGACCTGGTCAAGCTGCACGGCGGCTTGCCGGCCAATTTCCTTGATGTCGGTGGTGGCACCACGGCCGAGCGTGTTGCCGAAGCATTCAAGCTGATTTTGTCCGACGACAAGGTCAAGGCGGTGCTGGTCAACATCTTCGGTGGCATCGTGCGTTGTGACCTGATTGCCGAGGGCATCATCAGTGCTGTGCGCGAAGTTGGTATCGAGGTACCGGTGGTGGTGCGACTCGAAGGCACCAACGCCCCCCAGGGGCTGGACATGCTCAACAACAGTGGCCTGGATTTGATGACGGCCTCCGATTTGACCGAAGCGGCCAACAAGGTCGTTGCAGCTGCAGGAGGTCAGGCATGAGCATCTTGATCGATAAAAACACCAAGGTCATTTGCCAGGGCTTTACCGGCAAGCAGGGCACCTTCCATTCCGAACAGGCGATCGCCTATGGCACCAATATGGTTGGTGGCGTGACGCCGGGCAAGGGCGGGCAAACCCATCTGGATCTGCCGGTATTCGACACGGTCGAACAGGCAGTGCAGCAGGGAGGCGCCGAAGCCAGCATGATTTATGTGCCGGCGGCATTCGCTGCCGATGCCATTCTGGAAGCGGCCGATGCCGGTATCAAAGTGATCGCCTGCATCACCGAGGGCATTCCGGTGCAGGACATGCTCAAGGTCAAGGCGGCGCTCGAAGGCAGCGATGTCTATCTGATCGGGCCGAACTGCCCCGGCATTATCACGCCCGGCGCGTGCAAGATCGGCATCATGCCGGGCAATATCCATCAACCGGGTTCGGTGGGGATTGTGTCACGTTCCGGTACCCTGACTTACGAGGCGGTTTACCAGACCACCAGCGAAGGGCTTGGTCAGAGCACTTGCGTAGGTATTGGCGGCGACCCGATCCAGGGCATGAATTTCATTGATTGCCTGGAGCTGTTTGAGCAGGATGAGCAGACGCGCGGCATCGTCATGGTGGGCGAAATCGGCGGCAGCGCCGAGGAAGATGCCGCCGACTACATCCGTGAACACGTCAGCAAGCCGGTGGTCGCCTACATTGCCGGCGTGACGGCGCCATCCGGTAAACGCATGGGCCATGCCGGCGCCATCGTCAGTGGTGGCAAGGGCACGGCGGAAGGCAAGTATGCGGCGTTGGAAGCCGCCGGTGTGGCGACGGTGCGTTCGCCGGCTGAAATCGGCCGGCGCATGCATGAGCTGCTGGGCTGACGTCCTGTCGATCAATTGCCATGCAGAAGTACTGACATGTCCCTGAAAATCGTAATGGCGCAGCTCAATCTGCTGGTGGGTGACGTGCGCGGCAATGCCGAGCGCATCATCGAGGCGGCCAACCGGGCAAGGGATGATTTCCAGGCTGATATTGTCGCCTTTCCGGAACTGAGCCTGACCGGTTATCCGCCCGAAGATCTGTTACTGCGCCCGGCCTTCATCGAAGCGACCGAACAGGCGTTTGATCATGTGCGCGAATCGGTCAAAGGCATCGCCGTGGTGCTGGGCTATCCACGCAATCGTTTGGGCAAGCTTTACAACGCCGCCGGTGTGCTGCGTGATGGTGAGCTGCTGGTCGAATATTTCAAGCATGCGCTGCCAAATTACAGCGTGTTTGATGAAAAGCGTTATTTCACACCCGGTGAACAGGCTTGCGTCATTGAGGTCAAGGGCGTGCCGATTGGTATCACCATTTGTGAAGACGTCTGGGAAGAAGGGCCGGTGGCGCAGTCCGTGGCGGCCGGCGCCAAGCTGCTGCTCAACATCAACGCCTCGCCGTTTGATATCGAAAAGTCCATGCGCCGCGAGCAGATGCTGGCGCGCCATGCCCGCAAGCATCAGATCAGCATTGTCTATGTCAATCTGGTCGGTGGCCAGGACGAACTGGTGTTCGACGGCGGCTCGTTTGTCATCAATGCCGCCGGTGATGTTACCCAGCACAGTCCCGAATTTGTCGAATGTCTGTCGCCGGTGACCTTTGAAAATTTACAACCGGTGCATGATCAGATTCTGGTGGATGATGATCTGCTGGCGCGTATTTACCAGGCGCTGGTGCTTGGTATTCGCGACTATGTCATCAAAAATGGTTTCCGGGGCGTGGTGCTGGGTCTGTCGGGCGGTATCGATTCGGCGCTGGTGCTGGCGCTGGCCGTGGATGCGCTCGGTGCTGATCAGGTCGAGGTGGTCATGATGCCGTCGCGTTATACCGCTGATATGAGCAACGAGGATGCAGCATTGCAGGCGCGCAATCTCGGCGTACATTATCGCAGTCTGCCGATCGAGCAACCGTTTACGGCATTTCTGGATCTATTGAGTGACGAGTTTAAAGGGCTGCCGGCAGACGTCACCGAGGAAAATATTCAGGCCCGCTGCCGAGGTATCCTGCTGATGGCGATCAGCAACAAAAAAGGCAAAATGCTGCTGACCACCGGCAACAAGAGCGAAATGTCGGTCGGTTATTCGACGCTGTACGGCGACATGGCTGGCGGCTTTGCTCCGATCAAGGATTGTCCTAAACTGCTGGTTTACCAGTTGGCCGAATATCGCAACCGCCGTGGTCAGGTCATACCGCAACGTGTCATCGAACGGCCGCCATCGGCGGAACTGCGCGCCGACCAGCAAGATACCGACAGCCTGCCGGACTATGCAGTGCTCGACGAGATTCTGCGCCTGTATGTGGAGCTGGATCTCGGCGTCAAGGCCATCGTCGGCATGGGCTTTGACGAGGGTCTGGTCAAGCGGATTGTACGGCTGGTGGATGTGAACGAATACAAACGCCGCCAGGCGCCGCCCGGGATCAAGATCACCATGCGCGCCTATGGCCGCGACCGGCGCTATCCGATTACCAACGGATTCAGCTCGAGCGAAAGCTGACCTTAATATTTATCCTGGAGAGAAAAAATGAAAAAAGTAGAAGCCATCATCAAGCCGTTCAAACTCGACGAGGTCAGGGAAGCGCTTTCCGAAGAAGGCATCACCGGCCTGACGGTCACCGAAGTCAAGGGTTTTGGACGCCAGAAAGGCCATACCGAGTTGTATCGTGGCGCCGAGTACATTGTCGATTTCCTGCCCAAGGTGAAACTGGAAATGGTGATTCCGGATGACAAGCTTGACGGCTGTGTCGATGCCATCACCAAGGCGGCGCGCACCGGCAAGATTGGTGATGGCAAGATTTTTGTCACCAGTGTCGAACGTGTTGTTCGCATCCGCACCGGCGAGGAAGGTGACGAAGCAATCTGAACAAGCGGCGCCATTCCGGCTGCTGCCGGAATGGCGGTACAGATTGGTACATGCGGCCTAGTTTTTGTCGAGTTCCAGGTACTCCCAGATCTTGCGACCCAGTGTCGGTTCCTCGAGTTCCAACGGATCGACTGAAAAAGTGCCTTTTTCCAGATTCAAAGCCAGCACGCGTTCTGCATCCTGCGCCAGTTCGGGTTTATCGAGCCGTTTGTAAGCTTCTATCATGATTTCCAGTGCGTCCTTGACTGCCGGGGTGCGCTGGTATTTTTCCACTACGGTGCCGGCTCGGTTGGCTGCGGCGACATAGGCGCCGCGTTCCAGGTAATAGCGCGCGACATGCACTTCATGCTTGGCCAGGTTGTTGCGCAGGTAAATCATGCGCTTGCGCGCATCTTCAGCGTACTCACTGTCCGGGAATTTGCGCGCCAGTTCTGCAAAATCCTTGTAGGCTTCGAGCGCCGCGCCCGGATCACGCTGTGAGGTATCGGTCGGTATAAAGCGGGTCAGAAAACCCAGGCGGCGATTGAAGTTGACCAGGCCTTTCAAATAATAGGCGTATGCCGTGGCCGGGTGATTCGGGTGCAGGCGGATAAAACGATCGGCAGCGGCAATCGCCGACTCGGGCTCCGAGTCCTTGTAATAGGCATAGGCCAGGTCGAGCTGCGCCTGCAGGGCGTATTTGCCGAATGGATAGCGCGCCTCGAGTTTTTCGTAGTATTCGGCCGCGGTTTTGTAGTCACCGGCGCGCATGGCCTCGGAGGCCTCAGTATAGAATTTGTTGGCCGACCAGTTGAGGGTTTCGTCTTTTTCTTCCGGTAGCAGCGAACAACCGCTGCTCAACAGGATGGCGGCCAACAAGCCGGGCAAGACAAAACCGGGGCGTGAAAAACGATAACTCATGATGAATTCTGCTGTCTGGTATATGCTGATGCCGAAGTATAACCTAACCGTCCCCGTGTTTGATGATTTTAGAAATCCCGCATGACCGAGCATAAAGCCGCGCAAATTCTGCATGCCGTGGTTCCCGACGAGCTGGCGGGCCAGCGACTGGATCAGGTCATGAGCGCCCTGTTCGAGGACTACTCGCGCAGCCGCCTGACCCAATGGATCCGAGAGGGGCTGGTGACGGTAGACGACCAGATCCGCCGGCCGAAAGACCGCCTGCTCGGCGGGGAAAACCTGGCGCTGCAGTTGGAAGAGCGCGACGAAACCGGCTTCAGCGCCGAACCGATACCGCTGGACATTGTGTTTGAAGACGACTCGATGCTGGTGCTCAACAAACCGGCCGGTCTGGTGGTGCATCCGGCAGCCGGCAACTGGCAGGGAACCTTGCTCAACGGTCTGCTCTATCATGTACCGCAGCTGGCCGGCCTGCCGCGTGCCGGCATTGTGCACCGGCTGGATAAGGACACTACCGGACTCATGGTGGTGGCCAAGACCGAACTGGCGCACAAATCTCTGGTGGCACAATTGCAGCAGCGCACGGTCAGCCGCGAATATCGCGCCATCGTCACCGGCGTGTTGACCGGTGGCGGCACCGTCGATGAGCCGATCGGTCGGCATCCGGTGCATCGCACGCGTATGGCGGTACATCCACTCGGCAAACCGGCGATCACTCATTACCGCATAGGTGAGAAATTTCGTGCCCATACCTATGTGAAGATCAAGCTTGAAACCGGGCGCACGCACCAGATCCGTGTGCATATGGCTTACATTCACCACCCGATTGTCGGTGACCCGCTGTATGCCGGTCGCAGTCGCATACCGGCCGGCGTCAGTGAAACCCTGAAACAGAAAATCCGTGACTTCCCGCGCCAGGCATTGCATGCGCGGCGTTTGACCTTGCAGCATCCGGTCAGTGACGAGACGCTCAGTTGGGGAGCGCCATTGCCAGAGGACATGCAGCAGTTATTGCAGGCGTTGCGCGATGAGGAAGCTGCGGCGTGACAGCGGATTTGGAGTTTTTGCGCCCCGACTGGCCGGTTGCAGATAATGTACACGCTGCAGTGACTACCCGGGCAGGCGGTTTCAGTCAGCCGCCGTACGCCAGCTTTAATCTGGCCACCCATGTTGGCGATGATGTTGTCGCTGTCGAACGCAACCGGCAGTTGCTGCGCCAGGCGTTACAGTTGCCGCAGGAGCCACGCTGGCTTGAGCAGGTGCATGGCGTGCAAGTGGTGGATGCTGGTTGTGAGTCCGTTTGTCAGGCGGACGCGGCCTATACGGATCAGCCCGGCCAGGTCTGTGTGGTGCTGACGGCCGATTGCCTGCCGGTGTTTATCGCCGATCGCAATGGTACGGAAGTCGCGGTAGCGCATGCCGGTTGGAAAGGTCTGCAGGCCGGGGTGATTGAGGCGACATTGGATAAATTCCGGACGGATGCAGCCGACCTGTGTGTCTGGTTGGGACCGGCCATTGGCCCGGCGGCATTTGAAGTCGGCGCCGAGGTGGTCGAGGCCTTTGTGTCGCAACAAGCAGAGGCGCAGGCCGCGTTTCAGAGCAATGGTGCGGATAAATGGCTGGCCGATATTTACCAGCTGGCGCGTTTGCGGCTGCAACGCTGTGGCGTCGGATTTATTACTGGTGGCGAATTCTGTACAGTTAGCGACCAGCAACGTTTTTATTCCTACCGCCGCGACGGCGTCACTGGTCGCATGGCGTCCCTGATCTGGTTTGAAGAGCTTGTGGAGAAACACAGTGAATGATTGGTACATGCTGACCCTGGTCGGCGAAGACAGCCCCGGCATCGTGGCAAAAGTGACAACGGCCCTGTTCGAGCGTGGCCTGAGTCTGGGTGAAGCGTCGATGATCCGTCTCGGCGGTAATTTCACCATCATGATGATGGTGCAGAGTCCGGTGTCTGCCGAGGATATTGATCAGGCACTGGCGCCCATCATCGACGGCATGGACTTGTGCATGCACCTGGATCCGATCGAGGCACATCTGCACAAGCATGTGGTGCCGAATATTACGGTACGCGTCAATGGCGCTGACCGTGCCGGCATCGTCGCACAGGTGACATCGGCGCTGGCGGAAACCGGCTTTAATATTCTGGACCTGAGTTCGGACGTGGTCGGTAATGATGCCGAGCCGCTGTACATCATGGTGATTGACGGCTATTCCGATAAATCCATCGAGGAGTTACAGGACGCGGTTGATCGCATCGACAAGAGCGGTCTGGATGTCAATATCAGCCCGATCGAAACCATGGTTGGCTGAGGCATGGCGATACTGGAAATTTTGCACCTGCCGGATGAGCGTCTCAAGCAGGTTTCAGAGCCGGTTGAGGATTTTGCGGATGCCGACTTGCAGCAGTTCATCGATGATCTGGAAGAAACACGCCAGAATGGTCCCGCGGCCGTGGGTATTGCCGCACCGCAGGTCAATTATTTCAAACGGGTGGTGATCGTCGATTGTTCCAACACGCGCAAGCCTGTGCCCAATCATGGTCATATAATTCTGGTCAATCCGGAAATTACCGAATGGGAAGGTTTTGAAATCGGTCGTGAGGGCTGCCTGTCGGTGCCTGATTACACCGGCAATGTGATTCGCGCCGAAAAGATTCATCTCAAGGCGTTTGACCGCAGCGGTCAGCCGTTGGAATACGATATGGAAGGCTATGAAGCGCGCGCTGTGCAGCATGAAATCGATCATCTTGACGGCATGCTGTTTGTCGACCGCGTCGTCAGCCGCCGCACCGATCTGTTTCAGCGCAAGGTGTATCAGAAAGGCGGCAAAAAGAAACCCGCCTGACAGTTTTCATGTTTGATCTTGTCACTGCACTCTGGGTGCTGGCCGCGATAGCCGGTTTGTTTCTGCTCACGCGCCTGGTCATGGCGTGCCAGGTGGTCAATCTGACCGATTGGGGTCATGCGGTATTGAACCTGCTTGATGGTTTTAACCGCTTGTTCTGCCAGCGTTACCATCGTATGTCACCCACCGATATCGGCTTGCCGGAGCAAGGACCGGCAATTGTGGTGGCCAATCATGTTTCCGGTCTTGATCCGATGTTGCTGATAGCCGCCGCTCGCCGGCCATTGCGCTTCATGATTGCCAAGGAACAGTATGAACGCTTTGGTTTGCAATGGCTGTTTCGCGTCATCGGCTGTATCCCGGTCGATCGTGAAGGTCGTCCCGACCAGGCGCTGCGCGCAGCCGTGCTGGCATTGCAGCAGGGTGAAGTAGTGGCGTTGTTTCCGCACGGCAAAATCCATCTGGATACGGATCGGCCGCGCCGGCTTAAAGGCGGCGCGGCACGGTTGGCCAAACGCGCTAACTGTGATGTTTATCCGGTGCGTCTCGACGGTATTGCCGGTCAGGGGCATGTGGTACGTGCCGTATTCAAGCGCTCACAGGCGCGTGTGCAGGTGTGCCGGGTACTACGTTCTGGAGGTTTCGACGAACAGGAGTTAACCGAGCAGATGCGCCTGGCGATCGAGGATCAGTCAGCTGCAAAATAATGGCCCAGCCAATCGAACAGTCCGGGAGCGGCAAACTCGCCGGCTTCAAGTTTTTCCAGTAGTTCGCGACTGTTGGCAATTACCTGCTGGTTTTCTGTCTTATCTGGTGCCGTTATTGGAATCATACGTAGCAGGCGCTCGGCCCGTGATAACTGTCCTGTCATGAGTGCTGAAAAAGCATAGGCATACAAATGCGCCGGTTTGGCTGCTTTTTCATACGGATTCAGGCCCTGCTGCAAGCTGTCGTAAGCCAGATCAAAGTCCTCGTTGAGATAGGCGCTGATACCGATGTCGCGCTGGATGGTCTTGCGGAAATTCGGCTTGGCCAACGGTAATGCCTGCTGTAGTGAAGCTATGGCGAGGGTAAACTGATTCAGATTGTGATGACTCAGGCCAGCCAGGTAATAACCGACCATGTGCTTCGGGTGGTGCTGTTGCAACAGTTCGGCATAAACCAAAGCTTCCGCATAATTTTCATTGCTGAACAGCTGCCGCGTCAGGGCGTGATTGATGCGCAAGCTGTCGGGTTCGATGGCCTGTAAGCGTTTCAGCTCTGCAATACGCTGTTCAGACGTACCTTTTGAAGCATCGCGTAAGTCGTGCGGATTCAGATAAAGAAGCTGTTGCCTGGCGGCGATATCCGGCTGGCTCTCGCGGTTGGCATAGAGCACCTGCACGTCGTCGGTAAACACAGCGACATATTGCGGATGTTGCTTGAGATTGTCCGCCATCGTCTGGTGCTTGTTTGGCACGGCAAGCCAGTCGGGTTGATGTAATTCGAGAAAATTCTGCAGAGCCGTCTCATTGCGATAAGCCGCTGCGAAGGCGAAGAAATCCGCGGCAGTAAACGGCGGGAACTGCATGTCGGCATAGGTTTTGATCTGCGGGTACAGGCTCCATTCCAGAAAGCCGGCCTGCGACGGTGATGAGACCAGCTTGCCGGAGGCTTGTTGTTGCACCAGGAAAGTTGCGGTGCCAGTTGGCAGGCGGCGACTGTCAAAAGGGTAACTGCCGTATTGCTGAAAATGTTGATGCCAACTGATGAAAGGCGTCAGCAACAATGGCAGCAATAACAAATGGCTGAATTTCAATTGCCGTACAGAACCCAGGTTGGGTACGCCAGGATGTTTCAGCAGCAGGGCAATCACGGGCAAACTTAATAATAACCATTCCCAGATGAAGCGATTGGCGTGCCACATCAGGATAAATCCACCGGTGGTCAGCAGCAGATGTTCGACGCGCAGCAATTTTTTGACCAGGCCGAATATCAGCCCGGTCAATGCCGCCAGTATCAATAAAGTCAGTGCTGTGTTGTCGTGGATCTGCAAGCCTTTGATTTGCAGGCTGTAAAGTAATTCTGAGTTAAAGGGCTTTAGTTCGGCGATAAACTGCGAAATGTCTGGTGGCAGATTGAAAGGAACCAGCACAATGTCTGTGCCATGCGGATTGACGAACATGGCAGCACCGCACAAAAACAGCGATGGCAGAAACCAGCGGTTTTGCAACAACGGCTGGTGTGATAGCAGCCGGTAGACTTCCGGCAGGGCGTAACTTGCACAGATCAGAGCGCCGACCGGCCATTCGATACCATGCATGTTGATCCAGACGATGGTTGCCAAAGGAAGGACGGGTGCCAATCGCGGCCGGTACTCGAGTATGTAAATGAAGGTAATAATGAAAAAATAGGAAAACAGGTGTGGCCGTACCTGATAGGTGCGCGTGTGCAGAATGATCAGAATCAGGCAAAACAATGCCAGCAGCAGGATGCGCGATACCTGCGGATTTTGAGACTGACGCAAAAAAGCAAAAATCAGTATTGCGGTGGCAAACACAATCAGTGTGCGAAACACAATCAGGCCCAGGTAGCCACCCGCTTGAAAAATTTGATAGATGCTAGCCTGAAATCCCCAATAATAATTGGTCCATTGTCTTTCGGGAGAAATGAAGGAAAAAAAATTGCTATCAGCTATTTCTCCGACCTGCCAAAAGTAACGCCCGCCATTGAGGTGGTACCACATGTCGGTGTCGCCCATGCGGATTGGAGTAATTAGCTGAAATGCTGCAAAGCCCAGTAGGAGTATGATGAGAAATACCAGGAACAGTTTCTGACCATGGTGCTGGTGTATCTGCTGAAAATAATACTTGACGATGCGGGAACTTGTGTTCATGAGCCTGATTTATTCTGCCACGATCTTGGGTTTCAGAAGGATCTGGAGCTCGTGGCGATGGCCAGTCAGCAATGGGCCGACTTCCTCGTAATTGTCTGGAAAGTCGAGGCCGACTTCGTTTAAAACGCTTAAGTCATTTCGTCTTTTTCCTTGTGGTGCTATCAGTATCCAGGCCTGTTCTAACTCGTCTTTTGGGACTGCCTGGAGTACAAATGAAGTGAAGTCACGTGAGCCTTTATATCCACCAAGTAACCATGGTGTTGGCAATGTTTTGGCATTAAGAATGAAGCTGGCACCCGGGGTGCCGCCGGTCATGTCAATAAGTAGATTTCCTGGTTGCCAGCCTGCATCGGCGGCTATTTCTTTTAGGCCACTAACATAGGCTGCAGTGGCTAAATCGGTCAAAAGCCAATTGTTGTTATTGAACTCTACAGGTACAACTTGTTGTTCGAGGCTTTGGACAATTCGATATGGTTTGCTGGTTGCTGAAATAATCACTAAAAACAGCGACAATACCGAGAAAATTAGTGCTAATGGGAAGAGAATACGCTTGTGTCTCATGAGGTCTGAGGCATGGCAGGAGTAAAGAACGCTTGTTACTGGGAGAATGGAGACAAGTGATAGCTGTCCAATAGTGCTGCGTCCAGTACCAAATACGAATGCAATCGCGGTTAGTATCAATAGAGCTTGAATAGAGAACATGGGCTTTGCAATGGCGATGGACCTCTGTACAGATTGTTGATTTTCACTTGAATTCAGGAAAAAAAGCAGTAGGCCAAGTAGAAAAAGGGTTGCGTATCCAGCACCACTGCTGAGTCTGTTCCATATGTTTTGATCGTATAATGTGAACCATGCATCTAATAGGAGTAAACAACTGTAACCTGTGATTAGCACGGATCTGCGTCGATCTGATAAATGAAAGCCTCGGATAAGCCAGAACACCAGAGGTAGAAGAATAAACAAAAAAGGTACTTTGTTTAGTGTAAAGCGGAGTATTTTGGGTGTTTCCTCCCAGAGGCGCTCGAAAGCTGCTGGAATGGTATGTCCAGCCTGAAGCAATCCGCTGAGCGTAGCGCTTTTTTTCATTTCATTCGCTGTGGCCAGGATATGGTGGTCGAAAATCAATGTGTGAAATAGCAGGAAAACAAGTGCTGATAAGCTACTAACGAGAAAATAGCTTTTGTAATTGTAGTCTTTGGGGTGTAGTAGTAGCCAGGTGATAGCTGTAAAAGCCAGTATGATTGCTGATGGTGGTTTGTTCAGAAAAGCCAGGGCGCCACTGATCCCGAGCAATACCAGATAGGCTCCTTGTTTGCGTGTTCCTGGTTGATGAATTGATGACGTAAGTAATGCGATTATGGCTAGTAAAACTGCTAGTAGTGTTGACCAGTTATATGAGGGGGTTAGCATCCATTCACAGTAGTAGCCACTTGCTGAGGTGGTGATGACAATATGCCTTGTCAATTCAAGAAATTTATCGTGTTGTTTTGTGTATCGGTTCCAGTAGGACTGCATGGCTAGCGAAAACCAGGCTGCTACCAGCAGCAATATTAATAGCCCACTTTGTCTGAATAATGGTATATCTTCATCAACTAGCGAGAATAGCAGGCCGGTATAGTGGCCAAATTGGCTGGCTGACAGGCTGATAGCTGTTGCTTGTGTTGCTGAAATCAGATAATAGCCTTCATCAGTAATGTCAAATCCTTTATTCGCGTTACTGAGTAGTATAAAGACAATGTAAGCAGCAACTATTGGTGTCAAAAGCAGTAAGGCGTTGACTGAAATTCGGATCGTCTTTTCAATAGTTATTTGCTTAACGTTTGTTTCAGCTTGTGAAATCAAAATATTTTCCTTTATAAATCAAAAGAATAAATGGTGCTCGTTTTTGTGGGAAGCAGTATGGATGCACCATGGGAGTGATTGCTCCATGCATATTCTTTATTGTCTGAAATTCGTGCTATTACGAATTCGTACAGAAATTTCATCTATGTATCGGCTGGCTATAATTGGCCTGAATGGTAACTTGATAATTTGCGCTTATTGCCGTTAATTATCCTAATAAATACTTGAGGGGTTTGCTGAAGTGAGTCTAATAGATAACGGCCATATTGCGATATTCTCAACCATTTCTTTGACTGTATACAGTCAGCTTGTAGTGAAATGGCAAATGAACTTGGCGGATGATCTGCCTCTGGGACTTTGGGAAAAGATCCCGTTTTTCTTTCATATACTCATTAATCCGTGGATTATCAGTGCCATCATAGCAACGTTTTTTGCCGGCATTAGCTGGATGATGGCAATGTCGAAATTTGATTTGAGTTACGCATACCCATTTGTAAGCTTGGTTTATGTGCTGATGATGATCTTTAGCGTGATTTTTTTTCACGAGTTAATTACCTTTAATAAGGTA
This sequence comes from Chromatiales bacterium, assembly GCA_050049775.1. Taxonomy (GTDB): domain Bacteria; phylum Pseudomonadota; class Gammaproteobacteria; order Chromatiales; family Chromatiaceae; genus JABDQZ01. The sequence continues at coordinate 20,507 of JASFVP010000008.1, read as the reverse complement.
GCTGGAGTTGTGTTGATCTCCCTGGGGATTATCGTGCTGGGTTTCGGGTCATGAGCCAGGTTACCTCCGGGATTCGTGCAATATTTTCGGATTCCAGGGTATTTGATCTGTTTCAATCAGTCATTGGTAGTGCAGACTCCATGGATAAACTTGTTGCAGAATATTTGAAAGTATGTCCCGGAGACAGCATTCTGGATATCGGTTGTGGGACGGCTGAAATACTTGCACATTTGCCACTTGATATTGAATACGTCGGCTTTGATTTGTCAGAAGACTATATCAATTCTGCCAGAAAAAAATTTCCAAACAGGGGGGAATTTTTCACTCGTCAGGTCGGACAGGATTTTATTCCGGGCGGTAGAAAATTTGGCCATGTTATCGCGACAGGAGTGCTGCATCATCTTGATGACGAGGAAGCATTGAGTTTGTTCATGCAGGCCAGAGATGTAATGGAATGCGGTGCCAGGTTCTGCTCTATTGATCCCTGTTTTGTATCTGGTCAATCATGGCTTTCCAAGCTGTTGGTTGGCTATGACCGTGGGCAGAATGTGCGTCGCTTTGATGAATATGAAGAATTAGCGCGTAAGGTTTTTGATGATGTTGAAATTTTTCATCGAAATGACATGTTGAGAGTGCCTTATGATCATGCGATTCTTGTCTGTCATTAACGTTGGGTGAGAATCAGTGAGAGCAGGTTGAAGTGGTGATTTCTTTGCGTCTCGATTTTTAACATTCAAATTCCATTGTGCTGTCAATAATTCTTGATTGTTCCTCATGTGAAAGTCCATGGAAAAACGGCAGTCGAACCAGTCTGTATGCAAGATCTTGGGTGACCTTGCAGCCATCAGGAGCAAGCCCTAGCTTCTGGCCCATTTTTGAGCTGTGAAGTGGTAGGTAATGAAATACAGCATGGATTGCATATTTTTTTAGGTGATCGATAAAGCGATCCCGCGAATTCTGGTCAGGTAAGATCAGATAGTACATATGGAATGCCTGATCACAATATTCAGGTACGTAAGGGGTGGCAATGTCATTCTTGGCGGACCATGATTTCAAGGCGTTGTCATAGGTATCCCAGATTCTTTTGCGCCGTTGTTGAATCGTGTCGGCGAATTCAAGCTGGGCATCCAGAAATGCTGCCAGCATGTCTGAGATGACATAGCTCGAGCCCTTGTCGACCCAACTGTACTTGTCGATTTCACCTCTGAAAAACTGGGAGCGGTTTGTGCCTTTTTCCCGGATGATTTCAGCACGTTTAATCAGGTTTGAATCATTGACGATCAGTGCGCCACCCTCGCCGCAATAAAGATTTTTGGTTTCATGAAAGCTTTGGGTGGCAAAATCGCCGATACTGCCGAGGAAGCGTCCACGATAGCTGCCAAACAGGCCATGGGCATTGTCTTCGATCAGTATCAAGTTGTACTGCCTGCAGATTTCCAGGATTTGATCCATTTCGCAAGCGACACCCGCATAATGGACCACAACAATGGCCTTGGTTCTTTTTGTAATTAACTCCTCAAGTCGGGTTTCGTCGATATTGAGGGTGTCGGGGCGAATGTCGGCAAAAACCGGTACCGCTCCCTGCATTACGAAAGCTAGGGCCGAAGAGACAAATGTGAACGATGGCACAATGACTTCATCACCGGGTGAAATACCGCTGAGAATCGCGGACATTTCCAGTGCATGTGTGCAGGAAGTGGTCAGGAGCACACGTTTGCTGCCCCGTATGCGTTTGAGTAGCGTTTTTTCAACCCGGTCAGTGAATTGCCCGCCGCCGGAAATATGGCCGTTCTCAATGGCACGGCGAATATTTCTCAGCTCATTGCCGCCCAGGCAGGGGCGGTTGAAAGGGATTGGCTTGGGCGACATGGATTCTGCGGTTTGCGAATCAGATGCCATCTCAATGTTTGGTAGTTCAGTGGTTGGGATGAATTTTCCGGGTAAATATTTCATCTGCGTCAACTCAAGATTGGCTGTTTTTGGGTCCCCAGACCGTTTTGCTCTTCAAATCGGCATAGCTTCTGTTATCTTTAGCTGTTGAAGAATTAAAAATCTACACTGAACGCAAATTAGCACAAGCAGGGTTTGCCGGCAGGAAAATTTAAGTAGCGCCACTATATCTAAGGAGCAGTATGCAGTCTCTTTACTCGCGTGAGCAATTGATTGAGCTTGGGTTTGAACAGGTCGGAAAAGATGTCAGGGTTTCGTGTGATGCAAGGCTGTTTGCCATCAATGGCAGACTTGGCGATAGTGTACGTATTGATGCTTATGCTATTCTGACCGGGCACATCGTATTGGGTAATTCGGTGCATATCTCTCCGTTCTGTTTTCTGGGAGGGACTGGTGGAGTTATCGAAATGCAGGACCATGCAGGTCTGTCCACGCATGTCAGTGTTTTCACCAAATCCGATGATTACAGCGATGCGGTGGTAGGTGCGGATAAACTGACAGGTGATGTTTTTATTGGTGAGCGCTCCATCGTCGGTTCGGGATGTACGATTATGCCCGGCGTGCAGATTGAACATGATGTCAGTGTTGGTATCAACTGTGTGATCAATCAGAAACTCGACAAGGGGTCGTTGGTGGTCAATCGTGGCATCGGGCTTGTTACCCTGGCGAACCGGCTGACATGAGATTGCCCCAGACAGATTCTGAAGCAGTGACTCAATGAACGACAATAATGCCCCGCTGATCAGCGTTGTAACCTCTCTCTACAACTCGGCTCCCTACGTCGCCGAATTCCACCACAGAGTCAGCCAGTCTTTGGGTGAAATCAGTTCACGCTACGAAATTATCCTTGTAAATGATTGTTCCCCGGACAATGCCTTGGCCGAAGCCATACAGTTGCACCGAAAGGACGAGCGGGTTGTGGTCGTGGATCTGTCCAGAAATTTTGGCCAGCATAAGGCGATGATGACCGGGTTGCAGCATGCACGTGGTGATTATGTGTTTTTAATTGAGATCGATCTGGAAGAGCAGCCCGAGTGGATGCCGGATTTCTACGGCAAGTTGAGCGAAAATCCGGAAGTGGATGTGATTTATGGTGTGCAGAAGCAGCGCAAGGGCGGTGTTTTTGAGCGCTTTTCCGGTGCCTTGTTTTACAAACTGTTCAACCTATTTTCCGATGTCCAGATGCCGGAGAATCATATCACTATGCGTATCATGAGCCGCAGGTATGTTGACGCGCTTCTGCGTCACCGCGACAAGCAATTGTTTCTCGGTGGAATATATGAGGTTGTCGGTTTTGCCCAGCTGCCTTTGGCGGTGGAGAAGCAAAGCCATTCAGATACAACCTATACCTTGCGACGCAAGCTGGTTCTGCTTGTGAATGCCATTACCTCGTTTTCCACGTTGCCGCTGGCGATAATTTTCTGGATCGGCATGCTGGTGTCGTTGGGTGCATTGGCCATTCTGGTTTATGTCGTTTTGAAATGGCTGTTGGTTTCAATCACGCCGGGCTGGACCAGTCTGATTGCATCCATCTGGGCTGTCGGCGGTTTGTTGATGTTGTCAATTGGTACTGTGGGCATTTATCTGAAAAAAGTGCTCGAGGAAGTTAAAGACCGGCCGTATACCGTCGTTAAACAGGTTTACCGGAGTGATGAAAATGCATAAAACCGCAGTTTTTGAGGTATCGGAATGAGAGATTGGTCTCTTTTAATCATATTCTGCGCTGCTATAAAAGTATTTGATAGAGACGCGTTTGAGAGGAAACATGTATGTCGTCCCAGGCACTGAAACAAGGTAAAACTCCGACCCCGCCATCGGACAAAAGCCAGCTCAATCTGAAAACCAAGTTATTGCAACGTTCCATTCGTCACCACGTCGATGCTATTGACTGGGAAAAGGGCTCTGATGCGCCGCTGGTGGTCGAGTTTGACCCAACGACTGCCTGTAACCTGGCATGCCCTGACTGCATTAGCCGTGACCTGCTAAATCAGGGCTTTTTTTCCCGTGACCGTATACGTGATTTGACCCGGGAAATGGTGGACGCAGGCGTGCGCGCGGTTGTTCTGATCGGTGGCGGTGAACCGCTGGCGCATCCAGAAATCGGCTGGGTCATCGACTACCTTGGTGAGCATGGCGTATCCATCGGTTTGACGACTAACGGCCTGCTTATGCACCGTTATCTCGACAGCATTGCCGAGCATTGCGACTGGGTGCGTGTGTCTATGGATGCGGCGACATCTGAAACCTTTCATCGTATTAGGCCGAGTGTCTCGGGGAAACCAATGTTTGATAAGGCTATCGAGAACATGAGAAAGCTAGCCGAGGTCAAAAAAGGCACGCTAGGTTACTCTTTCATGATTTATTCCGAGGGTCGGTTTGACAGTCAGGGCGATTGCGTTTCCATCAATCAGGAAACCTTTTCGAATGTTACCGAGATTTACCGTGGTGCTGAAATCGCCAAGGACATCGGTTGTGATTATTACGAAATCAAGCCGATGTACGACATCAACCACTATTCGATTGTGCAAAACCGCAACCTCATGGAAATCGCACGCGAGCAAAGTGAGCGCGCCATGGCCTTGCAGGATGAACATTTCAGGGTGCTGCAGGCGACCAAGCTGCATCACATTATCGACTGCGAAGGCAATCTCGAACCCAAGGACTACACACGCTGTGCCGTTTCCCAGTTGCGCACGCTGGTGACGCCATCCGGCACCTATGTCTGCCCGTATTTTCGTGGTCGTGACGATAAAAATATCGGCGATGTCAGAAAGCGGTCTTTCAAGGAAATGTGGCATGGCCAGCAGCGCGCAGCCGTTATGGGCAGACTCAACCCTTCGGTTGATTGCAAAATGCATTGTATCCGACATGACTCGAATCTGATGCTGGAAGACATGATTGTGGGGAAATTTAGCGATGAAGTGATCGATGACTATGACAATTTCATCTGACCGATTCATTTGCAACGTAGCAGATTCAAGCATATGACATATCAAATCAATGACTGGATTGTAAACTGGTTTATGCATCGCAATCCGGGTGCTCAAATTGACAGTGCTGTGGACTACTATGAAAAGCGCCTCATTGATTCTTTTGGCATCATTGAATTGATTGATGCCTTAGAAGAAAAATTTGCCATCCGGTTTTCCGATCAGGACTTCAAGCAGCCGCAATTTCGTACCATCAATGGATTATGCGCATTAGTTCTCGACAAGCAAGAAGGTGCTGGTCAGACGGAAAACACTGGATGATGTCTGGGTTTCTGTCTTACTTACTATACCTGTTATGAGTTCAGGCGCCGTTGGCGGGTTATCCACTCTGTTTCTAGAAAATGCCGGGCGGATTCTGTTGATTGACAGCGATGACCGGCAATTTAGCTATGCGGAGTTCTGGGCAAACGCTCAACTGCTGGCGGAGCAATGGGGCGAGCGTGGTATTAAGCCGGGGCAGGTGATCGCTTTTGTGTTGCCCAACAGTGCCGCCTTGCCGTGTTGCTATCTGGCCTGTGCTATTGGTGGTTTTGTTGCCTGTCCGATCATTGCCAGTTACACGGATGACATGACCGATGCCTTGATCGCGTTGGCAGGCGCCGATCTAGTGGTGACAGAAATAGGGCCACTTTCGCTGTCTGCCAGTAAGCAGCTTGAACCATCTTATGAACTACAGGGTGACGTTGATAGCCCTTTCCTGATTTTATTCACCTCCGGTTCGACCGGCCTACCCAAGGCAATGCTGCACAGTTTGCGCAATATCATCGGCAGTGCACAATCCTTTGCCCGGCTCACCGGTATGTCATCACGGACCCGTTTGTACCATGTCTTGCCCATGGCCTATATGGCCGGCATTCTCAATGCGTTTTTCGCTCCGCTGGTGGCAGCTGGTTGCATTGTTGAAGGTCCCATGTTTTCGCCTTTGTCCGCAGTCGATTTCTGGGAAAGGCCATTGCAACACGGTGTGAATGTACTGAGCCTGACGCCGACCATTGCCAAGGCATTATTACGCTTTACCCGGGATTCGCAGACGCTCGCCCAAATTGCCGGTAGCATTACTCAGGTGCAGTGCACTTCAGCGCCGATTCGCCATGACCTGGCACGGGCTTTTTTGCAACACTTCCAAAAGCCATTACAGAATTGTTATGGCATGACCGAAATCTGTGGCCCGCTCAGCTTTCAGTCGGAACACGATGCCAGGCAGTTACGTGACTGGAGTCGACTTGCCGATGAGCTGGAGGTGGAAATTCGCCACCAGCCCGACGCGCGTTCGCCCGGCGAACTCTGGCTCAAATCGCCGTTCATGATGCTGGGTTACCTCGACCGCGGTAGCTTGAACAGGCCGTTTGATGCGGCCGGTTTTATGGATACCGGTGATCTCGCAGACCTTGCTGGTCGCGATATCCACATCGCCGGGCGTAAAAAGGATATTATCATTCGGGGTGGCATCAATATTTCGCCGCAGCGTATCGAAATTGTGCTCAGTGGCTTTCCGGCGATTCTGGATTGTGCTGTGCTGGGCCAGCCGCATGATTTCTGGGGCGAGCAGATTGTCGCCTGTATTGTCACCGATACGGAGCAGTCGTTTGAGCTGGAGCAGCTGATGCGGTATCTGCGCGACCAGCTTGCCGAGCATGAACGTCCGGATCGTGTCATAACCCTGGTAGAGTTACCGCGGACGCCGATTGGGAAACTGCAAAAAGCCGAGCTGGTGCGCCAGCTGGAAATGGTTCTGGAGATAACATGACAACAACCGCTGACTGGTGGGAACGGGCCGCAATAATCCAGCCGGAAGTCCGCGCTTTCATCAATGGCGCGTATCGGGAATTGTCGCCAGGGCAGCGGATTGTGCGCAACAGCCCGGTTGATGGCAGAAGCCTGCCGGTCATTCACGGTGGCGGCGAACAGGATGTGGATGCCGCTGTCACTGCGGCGCGCAAATCATTTGCGGACGGCCGCTGGCATCGGCTGCCGCCGGTTGAGCGCAAGCAGATCCTGCTGGATTTTGCGGAACTGCTGCAGCAGCATGCGCAACAACTGGCATTGCTTGACACACTGAGCATGGGCAAGGCGATCAACAATTGCCTTGCCACGGATATTCCGCTAGCGTTGCGCTGTTATGCGTGGTTTGCTGAAGCCATCGACAAGCTGTATGACGAGAGTCTGCCAATGCAACCGGATAGTCTGGGTTTCGTGACGCGTGAGCCACTGGGTGTCGTTGCAGCGATTTCACCCTGGAACTACCCGGTCGAGAATGTTGCCTGGAAACTGGCACCAGCGTTGGCAGCCGGCAATTCGGTGGTGCTCAAGCCGGCAGAGCAGGCCAGTTACAGCGCCTTGTTGTTAGGCGGTTTGGCGCAGCAGGCTGGTATTCCGGACGGCGTGCTCAATATTTTGCCCGGTCCTGGCGAAATCACCGGCAAGGCGCTGGCATTGCACAATGACGTGGATGGTGTGTTTTTCACCGGTTCCACAGAGGTTGGCAAGCTGATGCAGCAATATGCCGGCCGCTCTAATATGAAACGAGTTGCGCTGGAAACCGGTGGCAAAAGTGCTTTTGTGCTGCTGCAGGGCTACGGCGATCTACCCCTGGCGGCGCGAACGCTGGCGCAGCATATGTTTAGCAATCAGGGACAAACGTGCAGTGCACCATCGCGATTGATTATTGATAATAGACTGTACGAACAGTTCATGCCCTTGTTGCTCGAGGCAACCCAGCAGTGGCAGCCGGGTGATCCTCTCAATCCGCAAACAAATGTGGGCGCCCTGGTCAGCCATGATGACCTGTCACGCATCGAAGCTAATCTGCAAGCCGCACAGGAACAGGGTGCACGTCTGCTTACCGGCGGAGAGCGCGTCGAGCCGGTCCGTGGCGGCGCTTATCTGCAACCGACCATTTTTGACCGGGTGGACAACGCCATGCACATTGCTCAAGAGGAAATTTTTGGTCCGGTGCTAAGCGTGATCCTGGCAGAAAACGCTGAAGATGCGCTGGCGAAAGCGAATGACAGTCGCTACGGCCTTGCTGCCGCCGTCTGGACGGATGATATCAGCCTAGCCCATCAGTTTGCCCGGCGTTTGCGGGTCGGCTCGGTATACATCAATAACTACGGTGGCGGCGATATCACAGCGCCATTCGGCGGTTACAAACAGTCCGGTAACGGCAGCAAGGATAAGTCTCTATATGCCCTGGATGATTATATGCATAGCAAGACAACCTGGCTGCAGTTGCAGTCATGGTGAGTCGGTTTTGTCGTCTGCATATCAGCCGCGAAAAACCGCGCTGTTATTAAGTGAGAAATTGATCAGCATTGCGATCGCCGACGCAATAGTAAAAGCCGCCAGTGGCAAGGCCAGTAACCCGTAGCCATACTGTATCAGTCCGGCATAAATGCCGAAATTGACGAGAGCGCCGAAGCCATTGGCTATGGCGTACCGGCTCCATTCATGTAGCTTGTTGAGGGACTTTTTGTCGTGAAAGGCGAAGTTGCGGTTGATCCACCAAGTCACAGTCAGTGCTGTCGGAAACGACAGGCAGCGCGCCGGCAATGGCCCGAGACTGAATAGATAGACCAGTATGGCCAGTAGGCCGCCATCCACGACAAAGCCAATGCCGCCAGCGATGAAAAATTTGCCGAAGCGAATGTGCGGTCTTGTCATGTTACCTGATAGCGTTTTTCAACCAGTTCAGGCTCAGGTATTGCAACCGCTTGGCTTCGCGCCGGGCTCGGGTGATTGAGCTCAGCATGAAGCCAACCGCCATGCTGATGAACGCCAAGAGCATGATGGCTGCCGACAGAATCGCTGTCGGGAAACGGGGTACCAGCCCGGTTTGCAACCACTCAGTGAATACAGGATACGCCAGTATCAGGGATAGCGCGGCAAGTACGGCAAAAATGATGGAAAAGAAAAACAGCGGACGTTCTTCCTTGGTCATTTCTACAATGGTGACCAGGATGCGGGCGCCATCGCGGACCGTGCTGAGCTTGCTCTCGCTGCCTTCAGGACGGGCATGATAGGGGGTATCGATTTCCGCCACCGGCATGCTCAATGACAAGGCGTGGATCGTCAATTCGGTTTCAATCTCGAAACCGGTGGACAATATCGGGAACGATTTGACAAAACGGCGTGAAAAAGCGCGATATCCGGTCAACATGTCCTGGAAGCTGTTGCCGAATGTCTGGGCGACCATGCCTGTCAAAAGACGGTTACCAAAGGCATGGCCGGTGCGGTAGGCCTCGTTGTTACTGCTGACGCGTTTGCCGCAAACCATGTCAAGGTGATTGTCGATCAACTCCTTGAGCATACGTTTGACGCTGCCGGCATCATAAGTGGCATCACCATCAGTCATGACATAGAGGTCCGCATCAATATCGGCAAACATACGTCGCACGACATGACCTTTACCCTGGTTACGCTCACTGCGCACGATGGCGCCGGCCCTGGCAGCGACATCCATCGTGGCGTCACTGGAATTGTTGTCGTAGACATAGATGTCGGCATCGGGCAATGCTGCCCGAAAGTCGTTGATCACCTTTTCGATGGTAGTAGCTTCGTTGTAACAGGGGATGAGCACGGCGATGTCGAGCTCTCGTAGTATGTCTGCCGAAATGTTATTCATGGTCATCGACGCTGTTTGATTCCCGAAATGTAGTGAGGGTTTTTCCTGACAGCTACTCCTGGGCCCTTCAGCCAGCAGTTGTGCTGTTTGGCAACCACTGGATGAGAATGCGTGGCCAGCGTGAAAAATTCACAGTCTTTTTCCTGTTGGCAAAGTTCTGCGCATTGAGTTGCAGCCTGTCTGTCATCAGCCTGCTCGATTTTCACGGCTTTGATGTCCTGGCCGTAAAAATCAATATCACTCAGTAGTTGCATGTGGTCGTGAGTCTGCAGTTGCGGAGGACTGTCACATTCGCCGTCGCACAGTGCTTCGCTAACCAGTAGATAGGCCGCCAGGTAGATTAACAGCTCGGATTGCAAATGCTGCCAGCCCTTGAAATCCATGATCGGATCGGTTTTGGCCAACTGTTCCAGTTGGCCTAGATCAAGCAGGCCTCGAACCAACAAGTTGCGCTGTTGCAAGGCGAGTAATGCGTCGGTATAGCTTGATATTTCAGGAAACAGTTGCTGCAGGTCTGCAAAGGCGGGTTCGTAAAAACCCAGCAAGGTTTTTTCGGCATCACCGGGCTGAAAAGAACTGTCTATGTATAACAGTCGATTCAACAGCGGGCTTACCGCGGCGCCGACTGCGAACAAGGCTGTGCCGATCAGAAGCTGGCGGCGTTTCATGCTGTCAGTCGCCCGGAAAGATGCTCGGCAAGGCGTAATGCCAATGCGACAATGGAGAATGTCGGGTTGGCGGCGGCGCCGGCTGGGAAAACCGATGAACCGGCCAAATAAAGATTATCGAGCTGATGCAGACGGCAATCGCTATCAACGACGCTGTCTGCTGATGACAGTCCCATGCGGGTTGTGCCGATCATGTGGCCACCGCCGGTGATGTCATAATCGGTGTGATAACTGCTAATTCGGCCGAGACCGTTGCGCAACAGGCTTTCTCCGAATTGTTGCCATGATTTTTTTAGTATAGCGTCGTAATCAAAGTGAAAATTGATTTTTGTCTCTGGCTGGTCAAAATGATCATGCCGTTGAGCCAGTGAAACACGATTGCTGGCGAGTGGTGACATTTCGGCGCGGATGGTGACACCAAGCTGTAACATGCCGCCGTCACTGTCTGGCAGTCCATGCTCATCACGGCCATCGTTGAGACCGACGCTGAAGGACAGCAAACCGAGATTTTCACACAATACATCGCTCAGCTGCAGTGCATCGACACGCCTTCCGCTGCTTTTTCTGCTGGCATCGATGACTGGCTTGGCCAGCATGATTTTGCCATAGGCGTATAGATGAGGATGCTCCATGAGGTATCGACCGGTGGCCGGGCTTTCGAGTCCCGACAGTTGTAACAGTCGGGCATTCTGGATGCCGCCGGCAGCGATGACGATCTGATCTGCACGTATCTCGCGGCTCCGGCCGTCCGCATCGTTCACCAGCAATGATTCGGCCCTGCCATTGCTGTGCCTGATTTTGGTCAGAGTGTGGCCAGGCAGCAGTGATATCTGTTTGTTATTGCGGATTATCGGCAGGAATTTTTTGCCAAAACGTACCGGTGGACTCAGGTAAAAAGGTCGGTAAACAAGTTCATCCGTACCGTCGATCGGAATGACTGGTCGTTGCCAGGCGCTGTCGGGCAATTCAAGAATGCGGGCAGCATGCGGATAAAAACGCGCCAGTTCATCGTAAGCAATCGGCCATTGCCCGGTCTGAAAAGCGCGTTGTTCCAAAGTTGCACAAAAGCCACCCCAGACAGCCGTAGCACCGCCGAACAGACGCAGGTTGTGTTGTTGAAAATACTCGGAAGTGAGATCGCCCTCTGCCTCGATTTTGCCAAGTGCGTTTTGTTTCTGGTCATATTCGACGCGGCCGGATTCGAGCAGCAGGATGTCATGCTGACCTAGTTCAGCGAGCCTTGTGGCAACACTGATTCCGGCTGGTCCGCCACCGACAATGACAACCGGGTAATGCTGTCTTGGGGTTTCAATGATCAAGATGGTTATCGCTTTGGGCCAAGCCCGGTCAGATGTGCCAGCCAGCTGAACAGGCCAGGTTGGGATTCATTCCGTTCCTGCTCGATCTGAGCGAGTAATGATTGGCTTCTTTCAACGGTGTTAGTGTCCGATTCTTCGTTGGCCTGGAGCAGGATCATGGTTAACAGCGTAGTGGCATGTTGTTTTTTATTAAGAATATAGGCGCTGAAGGCATATTGATACAAATCTTCAATCGCTTCAATTTTCTTGAATGGGTTAAGTGCTTGTGCGTGATGGACATAAGCCTGGTTGAAATCTTTCAGGATGTAATAGCAACTGCCCAAGTGTTTGTGTAATGTTGCCTGAAACTCATTGTCGGCCAGTGACAACGCTTGTTTGAAATAATTGATCGCTTCCTCACAGTGTTCGGTATTTTCGTAAACGTTGCCGATCATAAACAGGCCGTTGGCGCTGTCCGGTCGCAGGGCATGGTATTGCTGTGCAAGCTGCAGGGCGTCAGCATAACGTTGCTGGTCAAACAGGATTTTGTACAGTGTCAGGCTGGCTCGTTCACCTCGAGTATGCACTTTTAATATGCGACGCAACTCCTGTTCCTGCTGTTCAGGGTGCTCTTTGTCAGAATCCAGTTTGTGCGCATTATTGGTTTGTAGTTCCCATGCGTCAATCAATGGTTGTTGCCGCTTGCGGTTTGCATATAACACCTGATTGTCATCAAAAAACACGGGTGCCCATTGGTTCTGTTTGTCCACTTCTGTTTTGAACTTTTCAGCCGAGACAGGCACGGAAATGAAATCAATTGGATAGGTGGTGGTAATTTGTTCCAGACCTCGAGTTGTGGAATAGGCCTGTGCCGCACGGAAATAGTCGAGGTCATTAAATGGAGGGAATTCCATGTCCATGTAAACCAGTATCTGTGGATACAACTGCCATTGTGAATAGCCGGCGAAAGACGGTGAGATCAAGAGATTGCCAGTAGCACCGGTGTGGCGCAGAAATTCGGTCGTACCCAGGGGCAAGCCTGCTCCATCGAATGGATATCTGTTGGTGTTCTCGATCCGCTGCGACGTTGATGCGATCGGGATGGCCACCAGAATGATAAACAACAGCGGGCGTGTGATTTGTCTTGAACGAGTTGCGGGGCTGAATTCGGGCACATAAAAGCTTTTCGATACGGTGTTGATGAGTGGCAGGTTGAGCAGGGCGAATTCCCAGATAAAGCGCGTGCCCTTAAGCAACAGTATCACAGAGGCAATCGATAGAACTAAATGACTCAGGCGTATTTTGTGCAACAGTAAAGCCTTGAGAAGGCCGATCAGCAGGATAAAGCACATCAGCGCAAAAGCCGTCTGGGATGAAAAGCGCAGCTCCGTAAAGATCAGCTGGGTGAAATGTGCTGTGGTCAATGGCGCCAGTTCAAGAATGAATAATTCAAGATTTTGCGGCAAGGCAAACGGTGCCTTGAGAATGTCGAAAAAATACGGGTTGTTAAACAACGTCAGGCCGCAACCAAGCAGTGAAGCCAGATAGACTTTGTCCTCCCGCTGCATCGAAACTTTCCGGTAAACGTGCTTATAGAGAAATTCCAGGCCATAGGCGCCGCAGATCAGGGCGCCTATGACATATTCAACACCGTGCAGGTTGACCCACAAGATGGTGGTCAATGGCAGCACTGGGGCGAGCTGTTTGCGGTATTCCAGCACGAACAGATAAAACACGATGAAAAAGTACGAAAACATGTGCGGCCGCACCTGAAAGTTGCGCCCATCAAGCAGGATGAAATACAACACCAGCAGCAGGCACAGATAAAAAATGTGGTCCGGGCCGGACAGTTCTTTTTTCAGATATTGATAAATCACCAGCAGTGTGGCGAAAAAAACCAATGCGCGTAAGGCAATCAGGCCGTAGTAACCACTTACTTCATAAATGGCGTAGATCAGCGCCTGAAAGCCCCAGAAGTAGTTGATCCATTCACGTTCCGGCGTGATAAACGAGAAAAAGGTGGTGGTAGGCACCTGGAAGTGGTCCCAGAAGTAGCGCCCGCCGTTGAGGTGATACCACATGTCGGTATCGCCCATGACGATCGGGTAGGCCAGTTGGTAGAAAAAGGCGTAGGCCAGCAGGGCGAAAACAAACCAGCGGTATTTACGGCTGAACTCAAGAGACTGCATTATTTTTTTCCGTTTTGTAGATTGCGGTGGAATCCTGTCCGGCTATTGAAATCGGCCCGGCAATACCCACATTTCCCCTATCGAAATTTTTCAAGAGAGACAAAACCATGCGTATGGACCGTTTAACCAGTAAGTTCCAGATGGCGCTGGCCGATGCCCAGAGTCTCGCCGTGGGGCGTGATCATCAGTTTATCGAACCCGTCCATCTGATGACAGCGCTGCTGGATCAGGAAGGTGGTTCGGTGCGGCATCTGCTGGCCCAGTCCGATGTCAATGTAAACCAGTTACGCTCCGGTCTCGGCGAAGCGCTCGACAAGCTGCCCAGCATCGAAGGCGCCTCCGGTGATTTACACATTTCCAACGATCTCGGTCGTCTGCTCAACAAAACCGACAAGCTCGCCCAGCAACGCAAGGACCAGTACATCTCGTCCGAGCTGTTTGTGCTTGCCGCTGTAGAGGATAGCGGCCAGCTCGGCGATTTATTGAAAAAAGTCGGCGCCAGCAAGGGTGCGCTGGAAAAATCCATAGAAAACGTACGCGGTGGCCAGTCGGTGGACGACCCCAATGCCGAGGAACAACGCCAGGCGCTGGAGAAATACACCGTCGACCTGACTGAAAAAGCCGAGCAGGGCAAGCTCGATCCGGTGATTGGCCGCGACGACGAAATCCGCCGCGCCATCCAGGTGTTGCAACGCCGCACCAAGAATAACCCGGTACTGATCGGTGAGCCTGGCGTCGGCAAGACCGCGATCGCCGAAGGCCTGGCCAGCCGTATTATCAACGGTGAAGTGCCGGAAGGTCTGAAAAACAAACGCCTGCTGTCACTCGATATGGGCAGCCTGATTGCGGGCGCCAAATTCCGCGGTGAATTTGAGGAACGCCTCAAGGCGGTGCTCAACGATCTCGCCAAGCAGGAAGGCCAGATCATCCTGTTCATCGACGAAATTCACACCATGGTTGGCGCCGGCAAGGCCGAAGGGGCGATGGATGCTGGCAATATGCTCAAACCGGCACTGGCGCGCGGCGAACTGCACTGCATCGGCGCGACCACGCTGGACGAATACCGCCAGTACATAGAAAAGGACGCGGCGCTGGAGCGGCGTTTCCAGAAAGTCATGGTGCTGGAGCCGACCGTCGAGGACACCGTGGCGATCCTGCGCGGCCTCAAGGAACGCTATGAAGTGCACCACGGCGTCGAGATCACCGACCCGGCGATCGTCGCCGCGGCCACCCTGTCGCACCGCTACATCACCGACCGGCAGTTGCCGGACAAGGCGATTGACCTGATCGACGAGGCAGCCTCGCAAATCCGCATGGAAATCGACTCCATGCCGGAGGAAATGGACAAGCTCGACCGGCGTCTGGTACAGCTCAAGATCGAACGCGAGGCGTTGAAGAAGGAATCCGACGAGGCCTCGAAAAAACGCCTCGACCTGCTGCAGCAACAAATCGACGAGCTGGAAAAGCAGTTTGCCGACATGGAGGAAATCTGGAAGTCGGAAAAAGCCGCCATGCAGGGCACTACGCACATCAAGGAAGCACTGGAGCGTGCGCGTCTCGATTTCGAAACCGCACGCCGTGCCGGTGACCTGCAGCGCATGGCTGAATTGCAACACGGCCAGATTCCCGAACTGGAACGCCAGCTCGATATGGCGGCGCAGGCAGAAATGCAGGAAACCCGTTTGCTGCGCAACAAGGTCAGCGACGAGGAAATCGCCACCGTGGTGTCCAAGTGGACCGGTATCCCGGTGTCCAAGATGCTGGAAGGTGAAAAGGACAAGCTGCTGCGCATGGAACAAGCCATCGGCAAGCGTGTGATCGGCCAGCAGGAAGCGGTCAGTGCCGTTTCCAATGCGATCCGCCGTTCGCGCGCCGGCCTGGCTGATCCGAATCGCCCCAACGGTTCGTTCCTGTTTCTCGGTCCGACCGGTGTTGGTAAAACCGAATTGTGTAAATCCCTGGCGGAATTCCTGTTTGACACCGACGAAGCCATGGTGCGCATCGATATGTCCGAGTTCATGGAGAAACATTCCGTGGCGCGGCTCATCGGCGCGCCGCCGGGTTATGTCGGCTACGAGGAGGGCGGTTATTTAACCGAGGCGGTGCGGCGTCGCCCGTACAGCGTGATCCTCATGGATGAAGTCGAAAAGGCGCACCCGGATGTGTTCAACGTGCTGTTGCAGGTGCTGGATGACGGTCGCCTGACCGATGGCCAGGGCCGCACCGTGGACTTCCGCAACACCGTGATCGTCATGACCTCGAACCTCGGTTCCGATGTGATCCAGAGCATGGCCGGTGAGGAAAATTACGACGCCATGAAATCTGCGGTCATGGAGGTGGTCGGCCATCATTTCCGTCCGGAGTTCATCAACCGCGTTGATGAGACGGTGGTATTTCATCCGCTGGGCCGCGAGCAGATCCGTGCAATCAGCACCATCCAGATCGGCTACCTGCAGAAACGTTTGCAGGAGCGCGAAATGTCCATGCAGATCTCCGACGCCGCGCTGGATCGGCTCGGCGAAGCCGGCTTTGATCCGGTCTATGGCGCACGCCCGCTCAAGCGTGCCATTCAGCAGCAGTTGGAAAATCCGCTGGCGCAAAAAATCCTGGCCGGGGAGTTTGGCCCGGATGACAAAATCGTCGTGGATGTCAGCGATGCTGGATTGAGCTTCGCCAAAGGCTGAACCAGAGGTGCCTGATAAATTGGGCGGGGTTGTTTTTGCAGCCTCGCTCAGAGCTGGTTGAGCAGGAAACCCTGCTCACGCAGTTGGGGTAGATCGATACCGTGTTCGCTGGCGCGCAGCATTTTGGTGATTTTGTAGAAAATGCCGCTGCCGGGAATTTTCACCTGATCGGCCAGGTCAATCATGCGCGGCTCGATTTCCTGTTGCTGCGGATTACGCAATAACAGGATTTGCGGCAACAACGCGGCTTTCGGGTTGGATTCCACCACCAGGCCGATTTCGCCCGAATTGAGCAGCACCAGACTGCCAGGCGAATAAATACCGATACTGCCGATGAAACGCATCACCAGATTGGTGTCGAACAACTTGCCGCGGCCTTCGTTGAGGACGCGAAAAGCATCCATATTGGTGCGGCCTTCCTTATAGACGCGGTCACTGGTCATGGCGTCAAAGGTATCGGCGATGGCCACGATTTTGGTCCATAACGTGGTCTGGTGTCCGTACAGGCCACGCGGATAACCACTACCGTCGAGACGCTCATGATGCGCATGGGCGACATCCATAGCGCCGGGGAACTCACCGCCGCTGGCGGCGATTATGTCTCGCCCGTTGGTGGTGTGCTGCTTCATGATTTCGAATTCTTCCGGGCTGAGCTGGCCTTGCTTGTTCAATACTTCATTCGGTATCACGATCTTGCCCATGTCGTGCAACAAGCCGCAGACGCCGATTTGTTCGAGCTTGTCACGCTCCAGCCCCAGTGCACGGCCAAAAGCGATGGTCAGGATGGCGACATTGAGGCTGTGTTCGGCCGTATAGGCATCACGATGTTTGATGCGCGTCAGCATCAGCATGGCGTCCGGCGTGCGGATGATGCTGTCGACCGCACCGGAAACCGCCTCCTTGGCGTTTTTTGAATCAATTGCTTTACCCAAGCGCACGTCATCGATGATGTCGTTGACCAGCGTGCTGGTCTGTCGATAAACATTGGTGGCACGGCTGATTTCCAGCCGTGTCGTCGAGCTGCGCTGGATGTGCGTTGTGTGCGTGAAGCCGCGCTCATCAACGGCGTGGCGTGGCAGCGATATCTTGCGGGTCTGGGTGACGTCGATGGTGACCTGTTTGCAGCAGTTTTTTACCGCTTCGACATCCTGCAAGTTTTCCAGCCGGAAACCCTGAAACAGGAAAGGGCTCTGTTCCCATGGGATATCGAGTTCGGTAATAAACATGCCTGGCACGAGATCATCCACCGGGATGGTCTCGTGGTGGCTTTCCCTGATCTTGATTGTTGCGGCCTTGCGTTTGTGCTTTTTGCCGAAAAACATGCCGTCAGGACATCGCGGATATCGTCTGGCTAGACCGTCAGCAACAACATGCCGGCGACCACGACGATGGAGAGGAGCAGGGCGTACAACGCCAGTCGGGGTTTGCTGATGCCGGGAATTTTCTGGGTGTCGGATGGTGAGAGTTGCTGACTGGCGTCGGGACCGCGTCGTTGTGAACTGACGATGACGGTGGCGTCGGGATCGTTTGTGTCGCCGTGTTCGGTGACAAATACCAGCTTGTAATTGCCGATACTGATCTGGTCGCCGGTTTGCAGCCGGGCTTCATTGATGCGTTCGCCATTGACGCGCGTGCCATTGGTGCTGGACATGTCATCGATATAAACCCGGCCGTTTTTCTGGAATATGCGCGCATGGCGGGCGCTGACGAGGTTTTCGTCAAGGCGAATATCGGATTCGCTCTTGCGGCCGATGATCATGCTGTCGTGACGCAGCGGGATGTTTTTCTCGATTCTGCCGCGATGAACGATGACGAGTTTGTACATTATCTTTCGGTTTTATCTGCTTGTGCTTGCGACAATTTTCGGCCACAGCAGGATTTTCTTTAATAAATTTGGTGAAGAAAATTGCCGGCTGGCCGATAGCCCGGATAGCACTTTGCAACCACATTCAGCACTATTTACGGGACACAATGCAAACTATCGGACGTTACCAGCCCAGAAAAAAAATCGGCTCAGGCAATCAGGGAAGTGTCTATCTGTGTACCGACCCGCAACTCAAGCGCAAAGTCGCCATCAAGCTGCTCAACAAGCCGCTGCTGGGAGGCAAAAAAGACGCCGAGGCATTTGAGCAGGAAGCCGAGGCACTGGGGCGTTTCCAGCACCAGAACATCGTCTCGGTCTATGACGTCGGCACATTTCGCGAGCGTCCGTACATTGTGTTCGAGTTTGTCGAGGGTGAGTTGTTGTCTGATCACATTCGCGACAAGAACATGGAGCTGGCGGAAATCATCGAGCTGTTCAGTGGTATCGTCGATGGTGTGGCGCAGGCACACAAGGCCGACGTGATCCATCGCGACCTGAAACCGCAGAACATCATGATCAACAAGGATGGCGTGCCCAAGATCATGGATTTTGGCATCGCGCTGTTGCTTGAGGAGCAGGCGACCACCGATGTGCTGGTCGGTACGCCGCGCTATATGGCGCCGGAATACATCCGCAAGAAAGTGGTTAGCCCGGCAATTGATGTGTTTGCGCTGGGCGCGATCTTTTACGAAATGCTGACCGGCAACCCGGCGTTTGGCGGCAAGTCCACCGCCGATGTACTGACGCGTGTGCTGATCGGCCCGCCGAAACGGCCGTCGGCCATGAATGAAATGGCCGATGATGTGATCGACGGCATTTGCCTCAAGGCGCTGGCGGCCAACCCGGCGGACCGGTATGAGGATGCCAGACGCCTGCAGGACATGCTGTCGGACTACAAAAAGAACCATCAGGATACGGTGCTTGGCGACAGTCATGGCAAGGCCACGCTGGAATTTCTGTATCGGCGCATGCAGCGCAAGAAGGACTTCCCGGCGCTGGCCGAATCGATTCGCTCGATCAACGAACTGCAATCCAACAGCGAAAAAGACGCCGAAAAACTTGCGGCGGTCATCGTCAATGACTTCGCCCTGACCAACAAGATTCTAAAGGTGGTCAACTCGGCCTATTACGGCAGTTTTTCCGGCAAGATCAGCACCATCTCGCGCGCGATCGTGGTGCTCGGCATTGACGGCATACGCGCCATGGCGGCGTCACTGATTTTTTTCGAACACGTCAGTAACCGCTCGGTGGCGCGTAAACTCAAACGTGAGATGGCGGCATCCATGTTTCGCGCCGTGTTCGCCCAGGAAGTCAGCAAATCGGCCGACCTCGAAGGCAGTGAAGAAGCGTTTTTGTGCGCCATGTTTTATCAGCTCGGCAAGGTGCTGGTGACCTATTACCTGCCGGACGAGGACCAGGAAATCGAGCGTCTGCTCGGGCAGGGTGAGCTGACCGAGACCGAGGCGGCCATGCAGGTGATGGGTGTGGTGTTTGAGGACATCGGTGCCTTTGTCGCCGGCCAGTGGAATTTCCCCGATATGATCGCCAACTGCATGCGCAAGCCCGAACCCGGCAAGCCGCCCAAACCGCACAGCATCGAGGACAGTTACCGGCTGGTGACGCATTTGTCGGACAGTGTGACGCGTCTGCTGGCCGAAGGCGGCTCGCTGGAAGATGCCAAGAAAGCCATGCAGCGCTACAAAGACGTGATCCGCATCGATACCAGTAAGATCGACAACATCGTTGAACGCGCACGCAGCGACTTTGCCATGATGGCGGAGAAACTGGTCAAGGGAAAACCGGAAGACCCGTATCTGATGCAGTTGCAGGGGCGTCTGGTGAAACCTGCAGCGGAGGAAGAGGAAGCGGGCAGTTCCATCAGTCTGGAAGCGGTGATGGAACAGGCGGAAGCCGAAGAGGCCGAAGAACTCAATGCCGAGGACATTCTCAGCCGCGGCCTGCAGGAAGCCACCAATATCCTGCTGGAATCGGGCAACGTCAGCCAGGTGTTCAATACCGTGCTGGAGACACTGTATCGCGGCATGGAATTCCGCCGCGTTTTACTCTGCCTGCTCAGTGGCCCGAGTTATACGGCACGACTGGGTTTTGGCGAGGACATCAAGGAAGTGCTTAATGATTTCAAGGTCACGCTCGACAGCAGCAAAAATGTATTCTCATTGGCACTGGAGCAGGGTATAGACGTTTACATCGCCGACGTGCATGATCACAAAATGCACGATGAC
>JASFVP010000057.1:0-22860 GCA_050049775.1 Chromatiales bacterium | reverse complement strand
GGATGTCGCGGCAAGCTGATGCTGACTGGTCTGCTGGCGGTGTTGTGAATAGCCGGTGATGGTGCTGGTTGGAATTTCCGGCTTTCTGATTGGTCTGATACCGGGTGGCCACCGGATCTGTTGCAATTCACCGGCCGATGGCATGAGCAAAGTATCTGAGGAAGATTGATGAAGAAGTGGATATCGACAACTGCTGTGCTGGTATTGTTGTTTGGCACGGCATTGATGGCGGCCGATGCCGTCCAGGAAATCGACTGGGACACGCTGATTCCGGAAGACTACCGTGCTGAAAAGATTTTTGAACAGTTCGGCAACATCGATGAACTGGAAGATGATGACCCGCGCACCGAAGAGCTCATGAAGGCACTCGAAAAAGCCTGGAGCGAAGCGCCGATTGTGCAGACACTGGAAGGCAAAAAGGTCAAGCTGCCGGGTTTTGTCGTGCCGCTTGAGAGTGATGGTAAAAAAGTCAGCGAGTTTCTGCTGGTGCCTTATTATGGCGCCTGCATTCACGTGCCGCCACCGCCGGCCAACCAGACGGTACTGGTTACCGTGCCAAAGGGTGAGGCGAGTATCCGTAGGGCTTTTGACACCGTTTGGGTGACTGGCACCATGCATACCAAGACATTCAAGAACGATCTGGCCACGGCTGGTTATCATCTTGAAGCCGAAGACGTAACGCCCTACGAATGATACAGCGCATACTGTTGCTACTGTGTTGTCTGCTGTCATTCGGCGCCGTCAAAGCCGAGCCGCCGCAGTCCTGTCATTTGCACGCGCCGTCTGATATCAAAAGTTTCAGCAAACAGCCGCTGGTATTGCCCGCCGTGGGCGATGCCAATGACTGTGAACAACTCAATCGCGAACGCTTTGGCGCACGCGGACGCTGTCATTGTTTCAGTGATGATGTCGGCAGTGTGGACCGCCCGGTCATGCCTGATTATTCAGACCGCAACGCGCCGGCGGGAATGTTGCCTTAACGAATGGTTGGTTAGCTGACAGGCTGTCGGCTGGCGGTGAGCAAAAAGGCCAACACCAGCAAGGCGCTGGCGCTGCTCCATGAAGCCAGTACACGCGTCAGAATCTGTTGCCAGGGTTTTTGCAGGTATTCGGCCAGGCCGGCGGCATAAATCAGCAACAGGCTGGCGCCAAGGCCACTGCCGTAGAGTGCGCCGGTCAACTGCCCGGATGACATGCTCGGCTGTCCCGAGTCGAGGCCAAGCAGTACCGCGAAACAGGCGGCCAGCAGCAGATAGGCCGGGTCCGGCAACGGGCGTGCGACCACAACCAGCAAGCCGACCAGCAGGGTCGCCGACAACAACCATGCCTGGGTGTCATGGGTGATACCAAAACGCACCGCCAACAGAGTGGCGGCGAGTGTCAGCATGAATAAGGGAATGCCTGTTTTAATGTGACGGCCCCGCTGCATGCCGAGCAACAAACCCAACGTTAGCAGCGCCAACAGATGGGCTGGCTCCAGCAGTGGGTGCAATATGCCGTTGTAGAAACTGCCGATGCCCTTGATCGGGCTGTGCGCCCAGGATGTAGCCGGCAATGCCGCCAACGCCGGAACGCTGGCGTAGCGGCGCAGACTTATCACACGGCTCCGTTCAGGAACACCAGGCCCGCCGCAGAGATGGCGCCGCCGCCAAGCCGCACGGCGATTTTACCGATCGGCCAGCGTACCAGCAGGCCAAAGCTGATGCCGAACAGATGCAGCATGCCGGTGGCAATGACAAAACCGATGCTGTACGTCAGCGGGCTGGTGGCGTCCGGCAACTCGGTGCCGTGGGCATGGCCGTGGAAAATGGCGAACAGGCCAACCAGCACGGCGGCGACCCAGACCGGCGGGCGTGCGGCGAACGCTACCATGGCGCCGAGCACAATGGCGGAGACGGCGATGCCGATTTCAATACCGGGCAGTGGTACACCGACTACACCAAGCGCACCACCAAAGGCCATGACCAGAGGGAACACCACTGGCAGCAGCCAGATTGCCGGGCTGCCTAGAAACGCGCCCCACAGGCCAACCGCCAGCATGGCGACGACATGGTCCCAGCCGTTGATCGGATGGCTGAAGCCGGACATAAAGCCGCCAACGTCACCGCCCTGATGGGCCTGGGCGCTGCCGGCCAGCAGCAACAGTGTCAATGCAAACAGTCTGGTAGGGATGCTCATGGTTACCTCCTCGAGTATTTGGAGCGCTAGTTTATCTTCAAGAGTTGCGCGGGTCGACCGCTTTGCAGTTATTGCTGTGTCATACGTCCACCGTCAACGGCAATGATCTGGCCGGTGACGTAGGGCGCATCCTGAATCAGGAATTGTACGGTTTTGGCGATGTCGTCAAATTCGCCCTGCCGCTGCAACGGCACCCGCGCCATGATGTGTTGCTTGGTAGCTTCGTCGGGTTCGTCTGCCGGCCAGGCGATCAGTCCGGGCGCAACACCATTGACACGCACCTGCGGCGCGAGCTCGCGCGCCAGCGATTTCACCAGCATGGCGTTGGCGGCCTTGGCCATGCAGTACAGGGTGTGTTTGTGCATGGGACGAAAGGCATGCACGTCGACGATGTTAACAATACAACCGTTGCTTTGCTGTAAATGCAGCGCGGCTGCCTGGGACAGAAACAGCGGCGCCTGCATGTTGCTGCCAACCAGGTCACGCCAATGTTCCTGGGTGATCTCGCCGACGGGCGTCGGATAAAAGCTGGAGGCGTTGTTGATCAGGGCTGTCAGACCGCCAAAATGTTGTACTACCTGATCAATCAGCGGTTGTATTTGATCCATTTCCAGCAGGTCGGCCTGAAACAGAGCCACCGAGTTGCTGCGTCCTTCCAGCAGTTCATCGCGCAAAGCCTCGGCTTTTTGCTTTGAATTGCGGTAATGCAATGCGATATCCATGCCGGCCTGATGCAGGCGGCGCGCGATCTGGGCGCCAATGCGATCGGCTGCACCGGTAATCAACACCGCATTTTCAGATGGTCTGCTCATGGCATCCTCGGTACACTTGCTTGGAACGTAGCCAGCAAGACTACCGTAAATCTGTAAAAAAGCCATGTCACAACCGAATTCAAACGGCCATATGCTGCCACTCGACGATGATATTCCAGCGCCGGAGGCTGTCGCGTTACAGCACAGCGAGCGCCTGCAGCAGTTGATCAGGGATGAAATCAAGAACAAGGGCGCCATGCCGTTCGAGCGCTTCATGCAGCTCGCTCTGTATGCGCCGGGACTGGGTTATTACACGGCCGGCAGCCACAAGTTCGGCGCGGCCGGCGACTTTGTCACCGCACCGGAAATTTCGCCGTTGTTTTCGCAGTGTCTGGCCAATCAATGTGCCGAAGTACTGGCGCAAAGCGGCGGCTCGATCCTCGAGTTCGGTGCCGGTTCCGGTCGCATGGCGGCCGATTTGCTGCAGCACCTGGAGCAAATCGGCCAATTGCCGGACAGCTATTTGATCCTGGACCTGAGCCCGGATCTCAAACAGCGTCAGCAGCAGACCATTGCCGAACAGGTGCCGCATCTGCTCGAGCGGGTGCAGTGGATCGAGTCACTGCCGGCTGCCGGCTTTCGTGGTGTCATGCTGGGCAATGAAGTGCTGGATGCGATGCCGGTGTCGGTATTTCGCAAGACTGAAACGGGTTTGCAGGAAAAGTTTGTTGAGCTTGAAGACGAAGGGCAGATCGTTGCCAGCTGGCAAGCGGTGAATTCTCAGATCACCGATGCCGTCACGCAACTGGAAATCCGGCTGGGCGCACCTTTGCCTGTGGGTTATGAATCGGAAATCAATCTGTCCCTGGACGGCTGGCTGCAATCGCTGGCGGACTGCTTGCAGCAGGGCGCAGTGCTGTTGATCGACTACGGTTATGCCCAGCATGAGTATTACCATGCCGAACGCAGCATGGGCACACTCATCTGTCATTACCGGCACCGTGCGCATGATGATGTATTCAAATTCATTGGCCTGCAGGACATCACCGCCAACGTCGATTTTTCCGCCGTCAAACGCGCTGGCGAGGCCGCCGGGCTGCAGTTGGCCGGTTACACGACGCAATCGGCCTTCCTGCTCGGCAATGGTCTGGAGCAATTACTGGCGCAACTCGACCCGAACGATACGCAAAACTTTCTGCGCACCAGTCAGGCGGTCAAGGTGCTGATGATGCCGTCCGAAATGGGGGAGCGTTTCAAGGTGATTGCATTTACGCGTGATATGGATGCCAGGCTGTCCGGTTTTTCGATGAGGGATTTCAGTGATCGTTTATAAGCGCGTACTCGTAGCGCTGATGTTGCTGCTGTTGGTCGGTTGCCAGAAGGGCTTGACCAAGGATTCCGCGCCACAACAGCAG
Source organism: Chromatiales bacterium (assembly GCA_050049775.1). Classification (GTDB taxonomy): domain Bacteria; phylum Pseudomonadota; class Gammaproteobacteria; order Chromatiales; family Chromatiaceae; genus JABDQZ01. Next base: position 18,515 of record JASFVP010000057.1, on the reverse strand, counting down.
GAGGCGGTTGCTGGCGACGAATTCAGTATGCGAACGCTGGTCAAAAGCGACATCGATATGGTGCTGGACATACACGCGCGTCTGGCGGAGTCGTATTTGCGTGAATTGATGCGCAAGCTGTATTTACGCAATCCGGCGCAGTGGCGCACCCAGGGGTTCACCAGTGTTGATGCTGCCGTTGAGCAGGCTTTTACCTATGATGAAGCCGAGTTGGCGGCGCGTTTGTCGGGTGCGAGTTCGGTAAACAGTATTCAGCTGGCGTTTGATGAAAACTTCCAGGGTGACCGGGTGCTGGCGTTCATTTATGGCCTGCACAGCATGCTGGAGCAGGCGCATGAAGGGAAACGCGAGTTTTATGTGCTCGATCAGCTCGACCCGCAAAAACTTTACAATGCGGCGCGCAACATCGAGGTGGCGGTGTGGAAGCTGTCCAATGATCGCAGAACGGATGGTCGCCTGTTTTTGATCAGCAACGAAACCCGTGGCCAGATCAAGAACCTCAGCTTTGAGCGCCTGTTCGGCAAGCTGATTGCAATCCAGGACAGCAGTGCGCAGATCATTGCGGACAAGACCAACCGTACCATCAAGAACGTGTTACAGGGTGTGGTGCGCCTGGTGTTCCTGCCGATCTGAAGCTCAGGATTGTTATTCGCTGACCGTGCGAAGCTGGTTGTAGCGCTGCTTCTCATTACCGTGTTTGAGAAACACCGGTACCACGGTGTCCATGTGCGTCGGCTTGACGCCCAGCGCCTGCAGGTTGCTGTTGGTCCTGGAGCAGACGCTGTCGAGTTGCAGCGACAGATAGTTGTCCATGGTGAACAACTTACCCGGCAGATGTTCCAGAACGGCGGCCTGCAGTTTGGCCAGGGCATTGGGAAGATTGATTATGGTTTTCTTGCGGTCGAGCTGTTTGGCAATGTATTTCACGATGTCGCGTAACGAATAGACCTCGGGACCACAGAGTTCGTATCTTTGTCCATAGGTATGGCGATTGTTGATGCTGTTGAGCATGGCGTTACACACGTCTTCAACATACACTGGCGCAAATCTGGTGTTGGGGCAGGCCAGCGGCATGGGTCCGGGTATGTTCAATAGTCCGGCGAAGCGGTTGATGAAACTGTCGTCGGCACCATAGATGACGGACGGCTTGAAACTGGTGACGGCAATGTCGGGTTTGCCACCGGTGTGAGCACGGTTTTCGCCTTCGCCCTTGGTGCGCAGATACAGGCTGCCACCGCTGCCGGCATCGGCATTTAATGCGCTCATGTGCAGCAGGCGTTTGACGCCGGCCTGACGGCAGGCCGTGCTGATCTTGTCGACCAGGTCGACGTGTACGCGGCGGAAGTCATTTTTCTTGCGTTCGTTGAGAATGCCAACCAGATTGATGACGGCGTCGCAGTTGTCGAACAAACGCACCAGTTGGTCCTTATCAAAGATATCGGCTTCGTAAACGCGGCACCCCGGATTGACCGCCAGCTGGCGATGACGTTGGGCGTGGCGGGTGGGTACCCGACACTGGATGCCGTGGGCGGCAAGTTTTGCTACCAGATGACGACCGACAAAACCGCTGCCGCCGAGAATACATACACTGCGTACATTCATGATTAATATAGGGTTTGCATTTCAGTGGGCATATCTAGCCAGATAAGTTTGCAATTTTCAATATGTTGTTTGCTTCACAGCAGATATAAGCAATTGCTGATCTATCCCGGCAGGTAGAGACTGGATGAACTTTATTACATTTCTTGGTACTGGCAGAGGCAGTTGGCCTGATTCTGTAGTGCACATGAATACGGGGGCCGATTAATGATTGAGTGGTGGTACCTGCTGGCTTATGCCGCTGTAGGCAGCGTCACCGGCGTCATGGCCGGTCTGTTGGGTGTCGGTGGTGGCCTGGTGATTGTACCGACCCTGGTGTGGCTGTTTGCTCTGCAGGGTTTTGATGCGGCCATCATCATGCATGTCGCCATCGGTTCTTCACTGGCATCGATTGTCGCCACCTCGGTTTCATCAAGCCTGGCGCACCATCGGCGCCGGGCGGTGCGCTGGCCGTTGGTATGGCAGTTGTCGGCCGGTCTGTTGCTTGGCGCCTTGTCCGGTTCCTGGATGGCCAAAGGAATGGATTCCATCTGGCTGCAACGCAGCTTTGGTGTTTTTGCCATCGTGGTCAGTGCACAAATGTTTTTCAGTGTGCGCATGCAGCCGACGCGTTCCTTGCCCGCTCTGGCTGGCATGAACCTGGTCGGCTATCTGATTGGCCTGGTGTCGGGGCTGGTTGGTATCGCCGGTGGGTCGATGACGGTGCCGTTTCTGACCTGGCGCAGTGTCGACATGCGCCAGGCGGTCGCCACTTCCAGTGCCTGCGGTGTTCCGATTGCATTGGCCGGCGCTGTGGGCTTTATCCTGTCTGGCTGGTCGAGTAAGCTGTTGCCGGCATACAGCAGCGGTTTTGTTTACTGGCCGGCCGTCATGATGATCGCCCTGATGAGTGTGTTGTCAGCACCGTTTGGCGCCAGACTTGCGCACAGCTTGCCGGTACACCAGTTGAAGCGTGTGTTTGCGGTGTTGCTGGTGGTGATCGGCATCAAGCTGCTGAATCTGTTTTAGGGCATCGGCCAGTCAAACAGTTTGCGAAACAACATCATGTTGTCGTATTCATCGCTTAGCACCAGATATTCATCCTGATAGGCGAACTCAAACTGCTGGCTGCTGTGCGACTGCTGCTCGTAGATTGCCAGCCAGCGATCCTTGATGCGAATCAGGCCGGAGCGTGTCTCTTGTGGCCACTGCGGGTAGAACATGCGGAACTGTCCCTGCTGCACGACGAACAGCATACCGTCGGCGGCCTGCCAGCGACCTTCGATCCAGTGTGTCTGGCCGGGCTGCAGTGAGCTGACATCCCAGGGGTTGCCGAACGCATTCATGCTGTTCAACGGGGTCAGCCCGGGCAGGCTGTTCCAGCCCGCGCCTGGCATGCCGCCTTGCCACGGATTGCTGAAACCGTAACCGTACAGATTGGGGGCAAAGGTGTTGTAGTTCGGGTAGGGCTGGTTGGAATAATAATTGTCGCGGTCGATGAAGCCCATCATTTCCATCATGGTCAACATCATTTCGAGAAACAGGTTGCCGCGATAATTCATGTTGAAATTCGCAGCAGTCAGTGGCTGGTTGAGCATCAGCACAACCAGCAGGCTTGCGCATTTTACGAGGACTGACTTCCGTTTAACTGTCATAAATATCCGGATTGCCGCAAGTAATTTTCTAGGGTGTTGCACCTGGTTGAACCGCGGTCGTATCGTTTGTTACAGAGCAGCGGGGTTGCGTATGCGCATCAATACACTGGTTTTACAGGGGTAATGCCCGTTCAACAGTGACGAAATCCTTGCCAATTGTTACAGAATATGGAAAGTTACGCCTGTTGTTAAATAATGATAATTACACAGGTTGCAATCTATGGGCGACAACGATAGTACAAAACCAAGATCCAGAACAGAAGATATTGTCAGGAAGCTGCTCAAGGAACGCCAGGACATGCTGGTCATGTTCTGCCAGGTGGCGGGACTGGAGCCTTACACGCCGGGTAAACCGGTCAAGGATTTGATCGAGGAATTCTGTCAGCTGCTGGTGGACTATTCAGCGTTTGGCCATTTTGAAATCTACAATCGCATTCTCAGTGGGGAGGAACGCCGCCAGCGTGTACTCGACGTCGCCAACCGTATTTACCCGCAGATTGCCGAAGCCACCCAGTTCGCCGTTGACTTTAACGACAAGTATGACGCTTTGACTCACGACCAGCCGCTTGACGAGCTGAGTGATGATTTGTGCAAGCTCGGTGAAGAGATCGCTACTCGTATTGATGTTGAAGACCAGTTGGTCAGTGCTTTGCTGGCGGCCTGATTCGATTTAAATCCCGCTGCGCACGCAGCGCGCAATACTTTCCCGTTTCTGTTAACGATCTGTTGCCGCGACTCTTCGCTCGTCAGGTTTTGCTTCGGCTACCACCGGCGGCATCCTGTCGGACATGCGACGATTGCGGTGGCCGAGCTTGTGTTCGTAGATGACGGTATAGGCCAGCACACTCTTTAGATAGTTGCGGGTTTCCTTGAACGGCACCAGCTCGATCCAGATGTCCGCCGGCATTTCCTGTTCAGGCAGCCAGCGTTTCACCCGGTGCGGACCGGCATTGTAGGCGGCAATCGCCAGCACCGGATTTCGGTCCAGCCGGTCATAGATCTGGCGCAGGTAGGCGGTGCCCAGTTCGATGTTCTTTTCCGGTTTGAACAGATCGTGCTTGCCAGGGCGGCGTTGGCGCAGTTTGCGCGCGACACTTTTGGCGGTGCGCGGCATGAGTTGCATCAGGCCGAGCGCGCCGACAGAAGACTGCGCATCCTGCATGAAAGCACTTTCCTGGCGCACCATGGCATAAATCCAGGCAGGGTCCACATTCTGGTCTTCTGCTTCACTGAAAATGTGTTCCTGATGCTCCAGCGGGAAACGGATGGTCAGGTCGTCCCAGTATTCCGCCTGCGCAATGGTGAGAATGGCGCGGTCGTGCCAGCCCCAGTCATGCGCCAGTTTGGCGGCAGCCATGAGCTGGTCGCGGTCAAAATTCGCTGACATGTAAAACCATTCACGCCGCGCATCGATATTGCGATCCAGCGCCAGCAATTCCCGGCTGCGTTGCATCCCCCCCAGCTCTTGCACTTTGGCCAGCACATTGGCGTCTACTTCCAGCTCGGTGTGATTGAGCTGGTAATCTTTCTCCAGCCAGTCGGCGGCAAGAAAACCGTAATAGCTGCGTTGTGTCGACAGGCTTTCCAGCAGTTGTGCTGCCTGTTCGCTCTGTCCGGTTGCCTGCAGTGCACGCGCTTTCCAGTACAGCCAGCGGTCTTCTGCCTGATATTGCTCCGGCAGGGCATTTAACCAGAGCAATAAATCGTCCCATTTCTGGTGTAACAGTGCTGCACGAATGCGGATCTCCTGCAGCTTGCTGTCTTCGTGACAGGGCTCGGTGAACACTAGGTAGTCAAAGTTTTCCTGGGAGGGCTTGTCGAGAAAACGCAGCGACAGTGCGCGTTCGGTCGCGGACAATTGTTGCGGTGTGAAACTGACCTCCAGCTTAAGCTGCTCCCAGCGGCTGATCGCTTCGGGCAGATCCTTGCTGGATAGCTTCTGGATGCCTTGCGCCAGCACTTCCGCGCGGTAGGGATGGTTGGGCGGTACGGCGGCGAGCCGGGTTTTATGCGGATAGCGGCGTATTTTCAGCCACAGCTGGAACTGCTGCTGATCGCTTTCGGGCAAAGACTTGCCCAGATAGCGGGCCAGCCGAATCTGGTTGGCTTGCAAGGCTAGATTGATGCGCTGCCAGACCAGCTCGGTAGTCTGGTGGCCGGCGTCCTGCCATTGTTTGAACACCGCATCGCAGGCCTTGGGGCGGGATCTGCCGTGCAGCCAGGTCGCGGTGATGTCATTCCAGGCGAACTCCGCCTGGCCGGTGTGTAGCAGGGCATTGAGCTGGTGACATTTCAGCGTGGTGCCCAGGCCGTCCTGATAAAAATCCAGATACTGTTGCCAGCGACCCTGTCTGGCCAGACGCAATAACCAGGAGATGCGCAGGCGTCTGGCCAATGGCGTGTCGTGATACTGCTCCAGAAAAGTCTGGATTTGTTGCGGTTTGCGTCGATGCAGGTCCTTGCGCAGTTGCTCAAACTCCAGATACGGATACAGCACATAGTTGCCGAGTTTGCTTTTAAGTTTGTTGAAAGTGGTGATCTTGCCGTTTTGCAATGCCTGTTCGGCTTGTAGGAATTGCTCGCGTTGTGACTCAAGTGAAGTATCGGCGTGTGCGCAAACAGCCAGTGAGATGGTAAAAGCCACTAACAGCCGCGCCAGAACTCGTAGATGCATCCGTGTATAACCTGCTGAGAACATACTCTATAAGCCTATGTGCTGCCTTTGGGAACTGCAATCGGGAATTTCCCTTAAACGTTTTTTTATACCGCGAATGCCAGATTTTTTTCCTTACTATTTTCCCGGAGCTAATTTTTTTCAGTTGTGTAGAATTCGTTTTACTGTTGAATAGCCGGAACAACCAGCCATGAGTGATCAGGACAATTCTGTTGAAATGGATCTGAGCAGCGGCATTGCTGCTTTTGAAACAAAAAGTTTTACCACCGCCAAAATGTTTCTTGCGCCTTTGGCCGAACAGGGTAATCCGGAAGCGCAATATCGCATGGCGATCATGGCGCAGAACGGTCTGAGCATGGTGGAAAATCCGCTGATGGCGTACAAGTACATGAAAGCAGCGGCCGAGGCCGGTCTTGGTCTTGCCATGCATGGCCTGGGTTTTATGTATCTGGAAGGCGAGTGTGTGGATCAGGATACCGGCAAGGCGATCGAATGGTTTGAGAAAGCCGCCGAGCTGGGACTGATCGGCTCAATGACGACACTGGGCATGATTTACTTTGAAGGTCGCGGCGTTGACAAGGATGAAGAACGCGGGCGTGAGTGGTATCGCAAGGCCGGCTTTGACGAGTTTTAATGCGACGCAATAAAAAGCCCGGCTCCCTTTTGCGGGGAGCCGGGCTTTTTTGTATCGGCCATAACCAGACCGGCTTATGGCGTCAGTCGGATGCGATCAGCGTTGCTCCATCATGAATTCGATGATCGGCGCCAGAATGATTTCCATGGCGAAGCCCATTTTGCCGCCCGGCACCACAATGGTGTTGCGGCGAGACATGAACGAGCCGTTCAGCATGCTTTGCAGGTATGGGAAATCGATATCGAACTTTTTCGGGTCCTTGAAACGGATCACGACAAAGCTTTCATCCGGTGTCGGAATGTCGCGCGCGATGAATGGGTTGGAGGTATCCACCGTCGCGATACGCTGGAAGTTGATGTCGGTGCGTGAGAACTGCGGTGTGATATGGTTGATGTAGTCCGGCATACGACGCAGGATGGTGTCGACGGTGGCCTGGGCGGAGTAACCGCGCTCGGCGTTGTCACGATGGATTTTCTGGATCCACTCGAGGTTGACGTTGGGTACCACACCGATGCCGAGGTCAACGTGGGCGGAGACATCGTGTTCGTCGGTTTTCACCAGGCCGTGCAGACCTTCGTAGAACAGCACATCGGTGTTTTCTTCCAGTGGTTCCCACGGGGTGAATTCGCCGGGTTTCTTGTCGGTGCCAAGGCGGGCGTTGTGCTCGGCGGCTTCTTCCTCGCTGTGCAGGTAATAACGTTTTTCACCGCTGCCGGTTTTGCCGTATGTCTCAAACAGTTCTTCCAGCTTGTCAAAACGGTTGGCCTGCGGGCCAAAATGACTCAAGCCTTCTTCGGACATTTTGCTGCGCATTTCAACGCGGTCATAACGATGGTAGCTGTCGCCTTCCACAACGGCGGCCTTGATGCCGTCACGATAGAAAATGTGTTCGAAAGCGCGTTTGACCGTGGTTGTCCCGGCGCCGGATGAACCGGTAATCGCAATTACAGGATGTTGTTTGGACATAAAGATCCCCTTGATTTTCGACTTAAAATTCTTGTCGGTGTAAACCGTGACGCGCGACTATATCACAGCTTTTATGGGCTTGCGTCTTGACGTGGCGCAACAAACTCAGGGTTTCCCCGGATTGGCAAAAGTGGTTGGCTTTAAAATCAGTGGTTTAGTGTGAAGAGAAATCTGGCTTGCTGGCGGCTTTACTGGTTTTGCTGGCGCAATTGTTCCAGTTCCGCTTGCAAGGGCTCGACCTGGTCGGCGATCTCGTGCAGTTCTTCCATCTCGGCCAGCAGCGTGTCGATTTTTTCCTGCAGGTAAGGATTATTCTTTTCCTGTTCCAGCGCCAATTGCAGGCGTTCGATTTCTTCTTGCAGCGGCTTGATTTGCTGTTGCAGGCGCTCGATCTCCTGCTGATGCGAGTCACTTTGTGCCAGCGCTTTTTCAGTTTCCGCCTGTCGTGCTTGCAGTTGCTGGATTTTCACCCGGGCGATGGAACAGGATTGGCGGTACTTGTTGCGGGAGCGCACAGTCAGGAAAATCACCAGAGCGAGCAACGCAAAAATGATCACCAGCACTTCAATCAACAATATCAACAACCAGCCAGGGACCTGCAATGTGATGTTCCCGTCTTTTAATCAGTTATTGCCTGTTACGGCATTAAAGTCGTTTTTCTTGAATAAGCCACTGTTTCTGCAAACAGTTGCAGTGGCAGAAATGATCAGAGTAACAGGTGGAACAGTCCGCCGGCGGCGATGCCTAATATGATGACAGGCGCCCAGGTCAGATGCACAAAAAAGGTGTAATGGGGCTTGGCCTGACCCATGAGACTGACACCGGCGGCCGAACCTATTGCCAGTACCGAACCGCCGGTGCCGGTCAGGTAAGTCAGAAACAGCCACTGCTGCATGGAAAGTTCAGGGTTCATGGCCAGCACCATCATGATCGCCGGCGTGTTTTCGATGAACGGCGACATCGCGCCGATGCTGATGTTGGCCAGTGTTGCCGACAAATTGCCATAAACCAGATCGGCCAGTTGTCCCAGCAAACCGGCGTGGGCGAGGCCGCCGACACACATGGCGACACCATAGAGGAAAAACAGCGTATCCCATTCGGAAGCGGCGATGCGGTGGAAAATATCAAACGGCTTTTTGCTTTCCAGCGGTACCGGGCCACCCATGCGCTCCTCATTGCCGGAGTCGTCCATGTATTGGGCGTGGGTTTTTTTCAGGTAGTAACCGAAAAACTGCAGGAAGGACAGGCCGGTCATCATGCCGATGACAGCGGGCAGATACAGCAGGTCGCGCATGATGACCGTGATGACCAGGGTGGCGAAAAACAGCAGCAAGATCATCGGTACGCCACGGCGCATTTGCTCGGAACCCGGCTGTGGCGAGATGCGTTCATCGGCAATGCCGCGGCTGAGCAGCCAGGCCGGCAGCAGGTAACTGAGCAGCGCCGGCCCGAACAGTTGCAGGAAGTTGCTGAAACCCAGTATGCCTTGTGGCGTTTGAATGTGTTGTTGCCAGACCAGCAAAGAGGTGATATCGCCAAACGGACTGAAGACGCCACCGGCGTTGGCGGCCACCACGATATTGATGCAAACAAGGCCGATGGTTTTACGGTTTTGCATAAAGGTATGTACGGCGATGGCGCCGAGCAACAGGGCGGTCGGCAGATTGCCGATAACCGGCGACAGGAAAAATGCCATGCCGCCGTAAATCCAGAACAGTTGCCGGTAAGTCAGGGCGCGGTTGGTCAGGCGGCAGCGCAGTGCCTTGAAAGCATGACGTTCGTCCAGCGCGTTGATGTAGGTCATGATGACGATCAGGAACAGCATCAGTTCGGCGTATTGCAGCAAATTGGCGCGCAACGCCACTTCCGCCTGCGGCAAGGTGTTTTCGTTGGCGGCAGCAAGGAAGATCAACACCCAGATCATGCCGGCGGCGAGCACGACCGGTTTGGATTTCTTCAGGTCGAGAAACTCCTCGGCCATCGCCAACAGCAAGGCGATGCAGAAGATCAGCACAATCGCGAAATTGATGTTGTCGGCGCTCAATGAAGTCAAATCAGACATTTTTGTTGTTATTTGATTTTGCCCGCCTGCAGGTTAAGCTGCTGAGCAGAAATTGTTTTGTACTGATAGCCAATAATAGCAAAAAGCCGGATCCTGCAAGCAGGGTCCGGCTTCCTGGTAAAGCAGCAATGGGCGTCCGTGTTAAAACAGCGAAGCATTTATCCACATGTGCACCGCAATGCTGGCGGCATAGCCCAGCGCGATGACCGGCGTCCATTTGAGATGGCCGAAGAAGGTGTATTTGCCCGGTGCCTGGCCCATCAGCGCGACACCGGCGGCCGAGCCGATCGACAGCATGGAGCCACCGACGCCTGCGGTCAGTGTCACCAGCAGCCACTGGCCCATCGACATGTCCGGCATCATGGTCAGCACGGCGAACATGACCGGAATGTTATCCACGATGGCGGACAGGATGCCGACCATGATGTTGGCGTTGGTGGCGCCCCAGTCGAGATACATGACACTGGAAGCTAGCGACAGATAACCGATGAAGCCCAGGCCGCCGACACACAAAACCACACCGTAGAAAAACAGCAAGGTATCCCATTCGGCACGCGCCACCTTGTTGAAGATATCAAAGGCGACCGGGTCGCCCATCTGGCCTTCGTGTTCCGGGTCCTCGACCTTGTGGTGATCGATGTGCGCGGTCTTTTTCAGGTAGTAACCAAAGATTTGCAAATAGGCGAGGCCGGTCAACATGCCGACGACCGGTGGCATGTGAATGAAGTTGTGGAAGCTGACCGCGGTAACGATGGTAGCGATGAATAAAACGATAATGCGCTTGGCGCCACGTTTCATCGCGATACCGTTACCACCGCCATCGGGTTTCTGGTTTGGTACCGCCAGGCTCATGATCACGGCCGGCACCAGCCAGTTGACGACCGCCGGGACAAACAGCAGGAAGAAGGTGCCAAATGCCACCGGCCCTTGCACAGTCTGCACATTTTTTTGCCACACCATCAGCGTGGTGATGTCGCCAAACGGGCTGAACGCGCCGCCGGCATTGGCGGCAACGACGATGTTGATGCAGGCGATCAGAATGAATTTGGTGTTGTCACCGGCGACGGCCAGCACCACGGCGCACATCAACAGCGCGGTGGTGAGGTTGTCGGCGATCGGTGAGATAAAGAACGACAACACACCGGTAATCCAGAACAGCTGGCGGAAACCAAAACCCTTGCGCACCAGCCAGGAGCGCAGTGCCTCGAATACGTTGCGCTCATCCATGGCGTTGATGTAAGTCATGGCGACCAGCAGGAACAGCATCAGTTCGGCGTATTCGAGCAGGTTATGGCGCACCGCCTGTTCGGCGGCATGGGTGAAACCATGCGTCTGGTAGATCCAGGCAATCAGCGCCCAGATGACGCCGGCGGCAAGAATCACCGGTTTGGATTTTCGTAAATGAGTGAATTCTTCGGCCATGACAAAGCCATAGGCGACCGCGAAAATGCCAATCGCGGTGAAACCGACCCAATGCTCGGTCAGGTCAATATGGTTGCCATCACCGGTCGCTGCGGCCAGCGCTATCCCTGGCAGGCCAAACAGCAGGAATGTCACAATTCCGGACAGTTTCAGCATGTTAATCTCCCTTTATCTTTATGATTTACATAAGTTTGCATACGCTAGCAGATAACGGCAGCAGACTAGTTTAATTTAATTTTTTTACCGTCTGGCCCGGACGCTATCAACGGGGCAGTGGCAGGGTCTTGCCCGGGTTGAGTATGTTGTGCGGATCAAACTGTTGCTTGATACGGCGCATCAGGTCCAGCGCCACCGGGTCGAGCTCCATATCAATATAGTCGCGTTTTTCCAGGCCGACGCCATGTTCGCCGGACAGGGTGCCGTTGAGTTCCAGCACCAGCCTGAAGATAGCCAGCAGGCAGTCCTGGGCATTGCCGGCCTGTTGCGGGTCATCCGGATTGATCAGCATGTTGACGTGCAGATTGCCGTTGCCGGCATGGCCGAAGTTGACGATCGGAATGGCGTATTTTTCCGACAGTTGCTGCAAGCCACTGACCAGCGCCGGGATGTTGGACACCGGCACCACCACGTCCTCGTTGATTTTTTTCGGCGCGATGTTGCGCAACGCCGGCGACAGCGCCTTGCGGGTTTTCCACAGGCGTTCGACGGTGGCCGGGTCGTTGGCGACTTCAATGCCCAACAGTCCGTCGATGCGGCAGGCTTGTTGAATGTCCTCAACCGCTTGGGCCAGGAAGGATTCGGCGCCATCGACTTCGATCATGAGGATGGCGCGGACGTTCTCCGCCAGGCCGAGGTCGGAATAATTGCGCACCGTCTCGATGGCCTGTTCGTCCATGAATTCCAGCGCGCAGGGTGTGGTCGGTTGCGCCATGATGGCGGAAACGGCTTTGGCAGCCGCGTTTATCGATGTGAAGCTGGCCTGCAGGGTGCGCTTGCCTTGTGGCAAGGGCAAGAGTTTGAGCGTGGCTTCGGTGATGACCGCCAACGTGCCTTCTGAACCGATGATCAATCGTGTCAGGTCATAGCCGACCACGCCCTTGCTGGTCATGACGCCGGTGCGGATTTCACGGCCATCGCCGGTGATGGCGCTCAGGCCGAGCGTGTTCTCCCGCGGTGTGCCGTATTTGACCGCGCGGGGGCCGGCGGTATTGTAGGCCAGGTTGCCGCCAATGGTGCAGCTGCTGGCGCTGGTTGGGTCGGGCGCCCAGAAAAATCCGCGCTCGGCCAGCGCCTGTTGCAGTTGCTGATTGATGACGCCGGGTTCGACGCGGGCAAGGCGGTTGTCGGTATCGATTTCGAGGATGCGGTTCATGCGTTCCAGCGACATCACGATGCCGCCATGATCCGGCACGGTAGCGCCGGTGGTGCCGGTGCCGCGACCGCGTGCAATCAAGGGTATCTGTTGCTCGTGACACAGTTGTACGACTTGCTGAATCTGTTGCTTGTCGTCCGGCAATACGACGGCTTGCGGCATGGCCTGGCGGCGGCTGTTGTCGTAACCGTAGGCGATACGATCGGCGCTGGACGTCAGCAGTTGTGGCGCATCGACAATGTCGCGCAGTCTGGCCAGTACCTCGTCACTGAGAGGCGCTGTCTCAGTTGATGTATTCAAACACCTTCACCACGCGTTTGACGCCGCTGATAAAACGCACCTTGTCGGAGGCGGCCTCGGCTTCCCGGTGGGTCACCAGGCCCATGAGATAAACGGTGCCTTGTGAAGTGACCACCTTGATGCGGGTCGGGTCAAAGTCCTCGATGCCAAGGTCAAACAACGCCAGTTTGGCGCGGCTGGTCAGATAGGTGTCGCTGGTGCTTTCGGTAAAGGAGCGTTCCGCGCCGATGACCACTTCGTTGACGACTTTCTTGACGCGTGGCAGGCGGCTGACCAGATCCGCGAACTGGCCGGAGATCTGTTGTGACTCGGCCTGGCCGGTCAGCAGCGCCACCAGGTTATAGCTGGTCACCGAGATGTTGCTGTGCTGGGTGATTTCCGGATGATCGCTCTTGAGCTTGAGCGCTCGCAGTTCGATTTCCTGGTCGTCGATGACCACGCCGGTGCTGCGCCGGTCATGCACGACCGCTGCGCCGGTGGCCGCGCCGCCAACCAGTACCGTTGTACAGCCACTGCTGAGCAGGGCGGTAAACAAAACAGATGAAAGGACAAGTACAGTCAGTTTGTTCATGCAAAAAATCCTCGGTTCAGGCGCTACCCAGTAACTGGTTGTCGATCAGGTCACACAGGCAATGGATAACGAGCAAATGCACTTCCTGGATACGGGCGGTATTGTCGGAAGGCACACAGATTTCAATGTCGATTTCGCGCAGCATCGGCCGGATGCGGCCGCCGCCCTTGCCGGTCAAGGCAATGATGCTGACGTCCTGTTCATGAGCGGCTTCGATAGCGGCGATGATGTTTTCCGAATCGCCGCTGGTGCTGATCGCCAGCAGGATATCGCCGGGATGGCTCAGGGCGCGCACCTGCTTGGCGAAGACTTCCTGGTAGCTGTAGTCGTTGGCAATCGAGGTCAGCGTCGAGGTGTCGGTGGTCAGGGCGATGGCTGGTAGCCCCGGGCGTTCACGTTCGAAACGGTTGAGCATTTCCGAAGAAAAATGCTGGGCGTCGCCGGCCGAGCCGCCGTTGCCACAGCTCATCACCTTGCTGCCCTGCATGAGGCGCGAAACAATGTATTCGCCCGCCGTGGTGATCGGTTCGATCAGCGCTTCCATGGACAGCATTTTGGTTTCAATGCTGTTCTGGAAATGTTGTTTGGTCAGTTGCTGCAGGTTCATGGGCCGGGTTTTGTAAAGCGACGTGCCTTTAAGTCAGTTCAAATGCGTTTTTGATCCAGTCGATGTTGGCGCCGCCAGTACCACTGATCGCCAGTACGTCGAAGCGGCAGGGCCAGTCGTCGTACTGGCGGTTTTGTTGCAGAAAAGTCTGCGCCGATACAATCAGGTGTTGTTGTTTGCGGTAATCGACCGACTCAGCCGCGCTGCCGTAATCATCTGCTTTTCTGTAGCGGACTTCAATAAATGAAAGTGTTTTTTTGTCCTGCATGATCAGGTCGATCTCGCCACGCGTAGCATGATAATTGCGGGCCACCAGTTGCAGACCTTGTCGTTGCAGATAATCCAGCGCGAGCTCTTCGAATTGATTGCCCTTGTGGCGGCTCATGGCCTGGCGGCATCAAGCGTCGCAGCGGAAGCATCGCTGCTCAGATCAATGACCGGTGCTGCCGGTTCGATTTCCACTTCTTCATTCAACGTGTTGTCGATCAGGCGCGGCGCATAACCGATGACACGCGGCGTGCTGTTTTTCATGCGCGCCCACACCAGTTGGCGATGCAGGATGTTGAGCCGGTCCATATAAAGCTGACCGGTCTTGCCATCGAGTGCTTCATTTTCACTGGTTTGCAGGCGCGCCAGGTGACCGAGCAACTGATAGCTGTCGATACCCATCGCCGTCAGGCGCAGGCTGCTGGAGCGGGTCAGTTGCAGGCGTTGGTTCAAGCGACTGAACGACAGCGGCTGGTCACCTTCATCGGCCAGCAGCCAGGGAATGTCGGGAAACAGGATGCCTTCGATGTCGCGATCCTTGTCTTTCTCGACAAAACCCTGCCAGGCATGCGAAGTGGTGTAGATCGGCAGGTTGAGCGCATGGTGAAACTGCAGCTGTGGCCGGATCTGACGCGCATTGACCGGTTGTGCGGCAACAAAAATGAAATCGGTATCGGCGCGCCGGCGCGGTTCGAACTCAACACCTTCTCCAATCAGTCGCTGGATCTGGTTGCGCCGTTGCTTGCTCTGGTCGATGTCGAGCAGTGCCTGGATCGGCTGGCCGAAATCATTGTCACGCGGGTTATAGGTCTGGGATTCGGTCAATAGACCGCCGAGTTGTTGCCAGCGCTGTTCAAAGGCAGCCAGCACGCGTGCGCCCCACGGGCTGTCCGGTGTCAGCGTCACCGGCATGCGGTAACCGTCAATCCAGGCGCGTTCAGCGACCTGACGGGCTTCGTCTTCCGGTGACAGGGCGTATTGGTAAAAATTCTGCGGTGGGCTGACATTGCTGGCCACCTGGTTTAACGCCAGTACCGGTACCGGCAATTCACCGGCATGGATTAACTGGTTGACGGCCTGTTTCTGCAGCGGGCCGATGACAAAGTCGGCGCCGCGTTCGGTGGCCTCGATGTACAACGGCCAGGCCTGTTCAGGATTGGTGCTGTCGTAAAAACGCAGCACCGGACGGCTGGCTTGCGGATGGTTATACCAGGCTGCCAGCAGACCTTGGCGAATGGCGTTGGCGGCATTGCGGTAACGGCCGCTTTCCGGCAGCAATACAGCGATGTGGGAAGCCTGCTGATATTGTGCCTCGAGTTTCTGGAAGTAACCGTCGAGCAGTTCCTGCATGGCCGGGTGCTGCGGAAATTGCTGGCGCCATTGCTGCAGTCTGGGCTGCAGGTTGTCCGGTGTCTGGCCGTAGAGTTTGATCAGGCGCGCCAGTTCCATCCAGCCGCCCTGGATGCCGGGCGGGCTGGGCTGCAGCAGGCTCAAGGCATTGTCGGTCAGGGTCGCCAGCGTGCGGATGATGGCGAGCTGGTTTTCCAGGCGCGCTTCAGGTTCAGCCGGCAACATGGCGTCGAGCTGCTGCAAGGCATTGGCGCTTTCCAGTAGGTTACCGCTGAGGCGGTAGGCTTCGGCGATCATGCGGTAATAACGTTGGCGCAAATACTCGGCAACGTCGGCTTGCGGCTCCCGGTGCAGCAGCATCAAGGCTTCATCGGGACGGTATTCCTGCAACAGCAGTTCGGCCTGCAGTATGCGCGCCAGCAGGGACAGGTTGACGTCCGGCAGTTGTTCCGGCAATTGTCCGAGCAGCTCGGCGGCCTTGGCCTTGTCACCGTATTGCAGATAGGCATCGGCGGCCTGTAACAGCCATTGCCAGCTGGCTGGGGGTGATTTGCCGGCAGCGATTTGTTCCAGCAGCGGTGCGGCCAGCAGGTATTCGCCACTTTGATACAGTTGCAAGGCTTCCAGGCTTTGCGCGTCGGTTGCCTCTGGCAGCTGGCTGTCTCCCGGCTTGACGGTGGGCGGTGGCGCGCAGGCGGTCACCAGGGCCAGTGACAGTACGGCGAATAAGGTCCAGTGGAGTTGCTTCATGGGTGAGTGATAGGCACTATGTTTGGATCAACGGGGTTTGGATCAACGGAACGGCATCGCTGGCATCCCGCAATGTTCGGAAAAATTCGCATAAGTATCAGGGGTGGGTGAATAGGTGTCAATTGAGGCTGGCAGCTTGTATGTGGTGGCAACGCCAATCGGTAATCTGGCCGACATCAGCCAGCGCGCGCTGGATGTGCTGGCCGGCGTTGATGTGATTGCCGCCGAGGATACCCGCCACAGCCGCAAGCTGCTGGCGCATTTCGGTATCGACCGGCCGATGCTGGCATTGCACGAACACAATGAAAAGGAAAAGAGCAGCGCGATCATCGAGCGATTGCAACAAGGCCAGTCGATTGCCCTGATCAGCGATGCCGGCACGCCGTTGATCAGCGATCCCGGCTACCCATTGGTCAGTGCTTGCCGGGTTGCGGGACTGCCGGTGGTGGCGGTGCCCGGGCCGAGCGCCATCATCGCGGCATTGTCGATATCGGGTTTGCCGACCGACAGTTTCCGCTTTTGCGGCTTCCCGCCGCGTCAGGTCGGTAAGCGTCGGGCTTTTTTTGATCAGTTCAAACATGAAAACGCCACCCTGGTGTTTTACGAAGCATCGCATCGAATCCTCGAATCTGTACGTGACATGGTCGAGGTTTTTGGCCAGCAGCGTCCAGCTGTGGTTGCGCGCGAGCTGACCAAGCTGTTTGAAACCGTGTTCAGCGGTTCACTGGCAGAGGCGGTCGACTGGCTGGCGGCGGATGATAACCAGCGCAAGGGCGAGTTCGTGGTGATGTTGGCCGGTGTCGAGTCGCAGGCTGACTCCGCCGGTATCAGCGTGGATGATCTGCTGGCTGTGTTGCTGCAGGAGTTGCCGCTTAAACAGGCGGTGTCACTGGCGGCCAGGATCAGCGGCAGCAAAAAGAACGAGCTCTACCAGCGTGCGTTGCAACTGAAATCCGCTGACGAGTGAGTGGCAGCTGGCAGCCGACAAGCATCGACTATTGACTGGCGCTTTGCTATCGTCCGCGCCGGGAGTCGGCCAGATGGTCGCTGTCTGTTTTACAGACAGAGGAAAGTCCGGACTTCGCAGGACAGGATGCCAGGTAACGCCTGGGGGGCGCGAGCCTACGGCAGTGCAACAGAAAGTATACCGCCAGCGGAATTTTCCGCCGGTAAGGGTGAAATGGTGCGGTAAGAGCGCACCGCGCTTCTGGTAACAGCAAGCGGCGTGGTAAACCCCATCCGAAGCAAAACCAAATAGGGAAACATGTGACTTTCGGGTCGCACCTGTGGTCCGCAGGAGTTTCCGGGTAGGTTGCATGAGGTGTTCGGTGACGGACATCCCAGATGAATGACCATCCACGACAGAATCCGGCTTATCGGCTGACTCCCACTTCCACTCATATTAAATAGAGCTGGCAGGCTGTTTCGCATCAGCAAATGCCACCGGCAAAAAAGACAAAAAAGTGCAACAATAAATCCCGCCAAGTTGTAATCTTGCAGTCACATCGGCGGATTATTTTAATCCGATCCGTCTGTCTTCAGGACTTCATCAGGAGTGCGAGCCATGTCTGATATAGAATCCCTTCTCGGCGAGGAAGCCGAATACCTGCTCAATTACCACAGCGAAACCATCGACAAGTCGATGTTGCACTTGCCTGGTTCTGATTACATCGACCGTGTTGTCACAAGCAAATCGCTCAAGCCACGCGTGGCGCAGTCGTTCCAGACCCTGTTCAATACCGGCCGTCTGGCCGGCAGTGGTTACCTTTCCCTGTTGCCGGTGGACCAGGGCGTTGAACATTCGGGTGGCGCCTCGTTCGCGCCGAATCCGATCTACTTTGACCCGGAACAGATTGTCGAGCTTGCCATTGAAGGCGGCTGCAACGGCGTCGCGTCCACACTGGGTGTACTGCATTCGGTGGCCAATCGTTACGCGCACAAGATTCCGTTCATCGTCAAAATCAACCACAACGAAATTCTCAGTTACCCGAATTTTTATGACCAGACGCTGTTTGCCTCGGTGGAGCAGGCGTTTGACATGGGTGCTGTCGCGGTCGGTGCAACCGTGTATTACGGCTCCGAGGAATCACGCCGCCAGATCCAGGAAATCAGCGAAGCCTTTGAACGTGCCCACGATCTCGGCATGATCACCATCCTGTGGGCCTATTTGCGTAATTCGGCCTTCAAGGTGGATGGTGTGGATTATCACACGGCGGCGGATCTGACCGGCCAGGCCAATCATCTGGCGGCGACCATCAATGCCGACATCATCAAGCAGAAACAGGCGGTCGGAAACGGTGGTTACAA
>JASFVP010000056.1:0-22916 GCA_050049775.1 Chromatiales bacterium | reverse complement strand
AACGGCCGTTGTCCTATACCTGGATGGGCGAGTGGGTGACCGGCATCTGTTACGGCGGTGTGTTCGGCTGTTTGTGGCTGGTTGCCGGTAACGCACCCGACACGACCGCTATGTTAGGCATGCTCGCTTTTGCGGCACTGGCGACCGCCTTGTTGTTATCGCATCAGCCCAGGCAGATCGAAACCGACCGTGCCGCTGGCAAGCATTCGTTTGCCGTGCGTTATGGCAAACAAACCACAGGCCGGGTTTCATTATTATTGTTCAGCCTGTTTGCACTATTGCTGGTGTTAATGACCTGGCCGGTTTTTCCCACCTTGTTCTGGCAAGTGCTGTTTCTCGTTTTGATTTTGCTGCTGCTTGCGTATGTATCGAGCAGAGGACCTAACCCGAAACGAATCCTGTTGTCAGCCAGTGGCATGATTTTGTTTGTCTTGCTGAGAATGCGGTTTATGTAGTGCCGCAAGCCATGGCGCAGAAATAGCCGGACGTTACTGGCTTGTTGGGTTATGGCGAAATTCGTAAAAGCCATTGCCCAGATCCCAGATGATGTTTTCCCGTTTCAGGTCGGCGACAATGCGACTGACCGTTTCGCTCGATAACACCAGGATCGAAGACATCTCATCGCGAGACGGTAATATAAACTCGGATGAATCATCGGTGTTTTCTGCCAGGTGCTGGATCAGTTTCAGGACTTTCTGCCGGGCGTTACCGGTATGCATGCTGGCCAGCCATTCATCCGCGAGTTGCAGGGATCTGTCCCAGCGCAGCAGCAGTTCCTCGCACAGGTGCGGCGAGTGGTGGCGCAGGTTTTCGATGACTTCAACCGGTATCTCACAGAAATCACCGGGACCGAGTACGCTGGCGAAGTGCCGGTAAGGTTCCCCGATAATGGCTTCCAGGCCGATGGCATCGCCTTTGCCGAGCAGGCGAACGATGCGTTTTTCGCCGCTGTCATTTTCCACTTCGAGTTTCACGATGCCGGAACGGATGGTGTAAACATGCTTGCCGACTTCACCGGCCTGATAGATCTGGTGCGATTGTGGATAAAAATAATCGTAAATCGGCAGATGAATGTGGTTGAAGTCATCTGCATCGAGTTTGGAGAACAGCACCAGCTCGCGGATGCCGCACTTTCTGCAATTAACTGCGCCGTTCCAGATCCTTGTGAGCAGGTCAGTGTTTTTCATGATCAGCAAATCGCCATTACGGGTTATTCGGGACTTCTGATGCTGCAGTGAAATCCTATACCAGTCAGAAGCTTAGCGCCAGTTAAACAGGAGGGCTTCGAGACCGGTAGGGTTACGCGGCCGGTTCCGACATGGAAGGCTTTCGGATGATGTTGTTAGCGGGACAGCAGGGCTTCGGCGCAGCGGAAATCGATTTCATCGTCGATATCGATGGACTGCTGCTTGGGCATGACATAGGCGACGGTGTCTTCGTTGACCAGTGCCTGCTGCTCGAGCAAGTGTGCACGGGTGATGGCATAGACCGCACCGTTGAGCGCATAGGCATCAGGCAGCTGTTGGCGCTGGTGTTGCTGTTCAGCCGCCGACAGTAGTGGTCGTAGCGTCAGGTCGGCATTCATCGAGTAGCTCCAGTGCGGCGATTTGCTCACCAGTGTCACCGAAACGCAGGAGCTGGCGTTTTCCTGCAGCATCAATTCCAGTGCTACATCGATGTCTTGTGTGCGGCGCAATGGTGAAGTCGGTTGCAATACGACAATGATGTCATAGTCGGGCAGTTCATTGACGGCATGCAACAGCACGTCCATGCTACCAGCTTCATCAGTGGCCAGTTGTGCCGGCCGGACAAAAGGCACATCACAGCCGGCGGCCTGTGCCACCTCGATGATGCTCTGGTCATCGGAGGACAAGATGGTGCGATCCAGATATTTCGATGCCAGCGCGGCGTCGATGGTCCAGTTGATCAGAGGTTTGCCGGCCAAGGGCTTGATGTTTTTGCCGGGCAAGCCCTTGGAGCCGCCACGTGCGGTAATGATGCCAAGTACGTGCAGGCCATTGATCATGAGAAAATTTCAGCGAAATCGGCGTGCGCCTGTTCCAGGTCTTCGAGGCGGCCGATGTCGATCCAGTAGTCGCGCAACGGAAAGCTGCCGACCGATAAACCAGCATCGATCAGCTGCTGGTAGAGCGTCGGCATGTCAAAATATTCATGCTGTGGAATGCGCTCGAGCGTTTCCGGGTTTAATACATAAATACCGGCGCTGACCTGGTAACGCTCAATCGGCTTTTCCTCCAGTTGGATGATTTGGTAGTTCTCATCAGTTTGCATGACGCCGTACGGTACCTGGTGGCGGTATTCGCGCATGGTCATGGTGGCGGTGAAGTTCTGTCGCTTGTGAAAATCGAGCAGGCGTACAAAATCGACCTTGGTCAACAGGTCACCGTTCATGACAATCAGTGGTTGCTGCGGCCGCTGGGGCAACAGGCTCAGCGCGCCGGCGGTGCCGAGGCGTTGTTTTTCGGTGAGGTACTGGATATTGACTTCCCACTGGCTGCCATCACCGAAATACTCGCGAATCATGTCGCCCTTGTAATTGATGCACAGGTAAATGTCACGAAAGCCCTGTTCGGCGAAATTTTCGACGATGGTTTCCAGTACCGGCTTGCTGCCGACCTGGATCAGCGGTTTGGGCAGGTCATTGGTCAGCGGCCGCAAACGCGTGCCAAGGCCACCGGCCATGAGTACCACCGGATTGGCGCGTTCCGGTTCGCTCGGCAGTTCATAGCGCGCCAGGTCCACGACACAGCCATTGGCGTTGAGTAAGGGCAGGTGTTTGAGAGTGTGGCGTTGCATGGTGCGTTGCCAGCTGCTGCGACCTTCCTCGAGCAGACCGGTGGTCGGGTTGGCATTCATGAATTCGATGGCCGGCGTGTCCATGCCTTTGCCATTGAGTAGAGCGCGGCGCAGGTCACCATCGGTGACCGTGCCGAGCAAGTGGCACTGATCCGGGTCCATGACCAGCGCGATCTGTATCGCACCGCGGTCAATCACCTGCATGACATCGGTCATTGCGGTATCCGGCGTTACACTAATGTCCTGCCACTTGGTCATGAACCCACCTGTTTACGAAATGAGGCGGGCACACCCGCCACCAGTGTCAGACTTTCGACGTCTTTGATCACAACAGAACCCGCAGCAATAACCGCGCCAGCGCCGATCGTGACGCCTTGCAGCACAATGGCGCCGGCGCCGATGTGTACATTGTCACCCACAACGCAGTCGCCACACACCGTGGCGGAGCTGGCGATGTGGCAGTGCTTGCCGATGCGGCAATGGTGTTCGACCACGGCACGGCTGTTGAGCAGCACATTGTCACTGATGACAGCACCGGTGTTTACCACTGAACCAGCCAGTAACTGCACACCTTTGCCGAGTGTGGCGCTGTCGGAAACAATAGCCGTCGGGTGGATCACATCGGCAAACTGATAATTTTTCTGGCTGAATTCCTCAAACAGACGCGCCTTGGTGGAAGTGGAACCCACCGAGCCGATGCCATTGACCAGGCGAACCTCATCCGCTGCATAATCTTCAACGACACTGTCCTCGCCCAGATAATTGAGCGTGCGGCTGAAGCGCTGTTGTTTGTCCGGAGCGGTAAAGCCGGCGAACGGTTGTGACTGGGCCAGCAGGATTTCCTGCAGCACTGCCGCATGTCCGCCATTGCCAAGCATGATAATCGGCGGGTTCATGACTCGGTCATCTCCCCAATCATCTCATCGGCCTGATAGTCCCGCTTGGCGGTCTGGCCGAGCAAGTCCCAGTACAACATCGGCGACAGGCCGCTGCCAGGACGTTTGCAACCGAGGTTATTCGGGCTGAATGGTTCACCGCGCATTATTGTGCTCAAGGCGGTCAGGCTTTTGCGGGCCACGGCGATATTTTTTTGCTCGGAAGCAGCCGGCTGCTTTTCGGCCAAACCCAGCGCAGCGCTGACCTGGCGAATCGAGGTCACCAGTTCGCGTAACTGCTCCGGTTCGATCGAAGCCTGATGATCCGGGCCGGGCAGGGCACGGTCCAGCGTGAAATGTTTTTCGATGATGCAAGCGCCTTTGGCGACAGCGGCAATGCTGATGGCGATGCCATCGGTATGGTCAGAGTAACCGACCGGCAGACCAAAGTGCTGCGCCAGGCTGTCCATGGCATTGAGATTGACGTCCTCAAACGGGCACGGATACTCGGTGGTGCAGTGCAATAGTGCCACCTGTTTATTCAGTACGGAGCGCGCTTCATCGGATGTCTGATAATACTGCAGGCATTGTTGCAGGTTTTGTGGCTCGCCAGCATGTTGGTAGCCATAGGCGAGTACGGCGAGTGCGTTCTCAGTATCCTGCAGCGTCGACATGCCGGTCGATAGAATCACGGGCTTGTGGCTTTGTGCGATGCGCAGCAATAGTGGGGCGTTGGTGATTTCACCGGAACCGAGCTTGAGACGTTCGAGCTGCATCTGCTCGATTAAAAAATCAGCGCTTTGCAGATCAAACGGCGACGACATAAAGGCAATGCCATGCTGCTTGCAGTGTTGCTGTAGCTGGTGATGTGCGTCGAAGTCCAGGCTCAAACCTTGCAGCATGGCCAACTGGTTGCTGTGGCCAGGATTGTTGCGGCTCTGGTAGTCGGCCTGTGGTGCTGTGGCGCTGGCCAGCAATTCCGGTACAAAGGTCTGGAATTTGATGGCATCGACGCCGGCAGCAGCTGCCACTTCGATCATTTCCAGCGCACGGCCGATGTCGCCGTTATGGTTAACGCCGGCTTCTGCAATGATGAAGACATGCTGGTTCATGTTAGCTGCTGATTTCAAAAAAAGGCTTTCTGATCAAGTCGGCCGCCTTGATGGGTTTCTTGAGCACGGCCATGATTTTTTCAACCGCATGACCATCACCGTAGGGATTAATGGCCGCCTGTTTGCCTCTGTCCAGAGCCTGCTTAATGGCGGTGACGATGGCATCGGTGCTGTTGTCACAGTTGATCACCGAGTCAGCCATCTCCCGGCCTTTCTGGCGGTCGCCGATGTTGACGGTGGGTGTGTTGAAACTGGGTGCCTCATATAGACCGCTGGATGAATTGCCGACCACGGCATCGGCCAGTTGCATCAGGCTGTAATAGCGCTGCTGGCCCAGGTGCATGAAAAAGCCACAGTTGTCATGCTGTTCGGTATATTGTTGCAGCCGCTGGTTGATGCTCTGGCCATGGGTGTCGGCATTGCTGCCGGTAATCACGTAACTGACCTTGTCACTGAAATGGTCCAGTGCGCTGAGCAAGGCTTCGAGTTCATTGGCGCCTGTTTGTTTAGCTAATGTGACCGGGTGGTAGGTCACCAGCAACAGCGGCTTGTTCAGGGACATGCCAAGCGATTGTTGCAGTTGTGCTTGCGACAACAATTCCATGTCCCGAATCTGATCAAGCGCTGGGCTGCCGGTCAGGTGCACATGTGCAGGATTTTCACCCATTTGCAACAAACGTTTCTGGGCTGCCTGGTTGGTAGCAAAGTGAATGTGTGACAGCTTGCTGATAGCGTGGCGAATGGCATCATCAAATGCACCTTCGGTGACATCGCCACCGGCGATATGCGCTACCGGGATTTTTGCGATCAGCGCGGCCTGGGCGGCAGCAAGAATTTCATAGCGGTCGCCGAGCAGCAGAATCAGTTGCGGCTGCAGTTGCTCATAAGCATCGGCCATGCCATGCAGCGCGCGCGCCATGGCGTGGGTGATGGAGGCCGGGCTGTCGGTCTGCAGTTTCAGCGGAATTTCGACATCCGGCTCATGACCATCGGCACGAATGTGCTCAATACTGTTGCCATATTGTGCTTCAAGATGACTGCCGGTGGCGATGAGTTGCAACTGTAGTGAAGCGTCTTTTGCAATGGCATCTGCCACCGGTTTGAGCAGTCCCCAGTCAGCGCGCGAGCCGGTGACCATACAAATTTTGCGAGGTGCACTATCTGTCATGCTCGGCCAGTCGTGGTGAAGAAGGCAGACAGACACCGCGTTCGAACATGTTCTCGGTGGTGCTTAAATCCATGGCCGGGCAGTCACGGTACATTGGCAGCTGGTGCATGGGTGTCCAGAATGGCCTGAGCAGAATCTTGCTGGCATGTGCCTGCTCCAGCAATTGGTCACGTACATCCGAATTTTCAACCAGTAACAGGTTAAGCCAATGATTACTGCGCTGGTCGTTTTCGGTCGACAGGATGTTGGCATGGGAAAGGGAGGCAAATGCTTGCACATATTGCTGATGCAATTGCTGTTTGCGCAGCAAGAAAGATTCCAGGCGCTGTAGTTGTGCGCAACCGAGTGCAGCATTGAGATTCGGCATGCGGTAGTTGAATGCTACCTCATCGTGTGCGAATAGCCACGGATGAGAGAGCTTGCCGGTCGTGGTCTGGTGCCTGAGTCGTTTGGCAATGTCTTTATCACGCGTCAGCAGGGCACCACCGCCACCAGTGGTGACAATTTTGTTGCCGTTGAAACTCAGCGTGCTGATCTTGCCCCAGCTACCGGTGTGCTGGTCACCAATCCAGGAGCCGAGTGACTCGGCGGCATCTTCAATCAATTCAAGCTGCCAGCGCCGTGCCAGGTCGGCCAGCTTGGGCATTTGTGCCGGTATACCGAGAATGTGTACCACAACCAGGGCGCTGATGCGCCGTCCGCTGCTTTGGTTGATGCATTGGCCATCGACGACGCGCGCATATTGCTGCAGATATTGTTCAAGTTTGTCCGGGTCCACGCCGAGCGTGCTGCTGTCGCAATCAACAAAATGCGGTATGGCGCCGAGATAGCGGATCGGATTGATGGTGCCGACAAAGGTCAGCGACGGTGCCAGCACCTCATCATTGGCCTGGATGCCGAGGCAGTGCAGGGCAGCATGCAGGGCCGACGTTCCGTTGACCGTAGCGATGGCATGTTCGATGCCGGTGTAGTTGATCAGTTGTTGTTCGAAGCGATCGACGTACTGCCCGACCGATGACACCCAACCGCTGTTCAGGCAGTCCTGAATCAAATCGGTTTCAAGCGGAGAAAATTCCGGTTCGTGTGGCGACACCGGGCGCTGGTGCGGTACGACCTCGGCAATTGCCTGAAGGATTTCATCAATCGCAGAGGAGCTATTCATTGCAGGCTGTGTTATTTCATTACTAGGCATATGAGTGTGCTCTTAACCGCCAAGTTCAGCCAGCTGTTGCCGGGCAATCTTGTTGGCCGGGTCTTGCTCGATAATGTGGTTGAATACCCAACGCGCCGATTCATCAACGCCAAGCTGGCGGTATAACTTGCCGAGCTTGATCATGACCAGCAAATCGTACGGTGAACGTTTCAGGTAATCGGTATAGATATCTAGTGCTTTCTGGAAGTCGCCGGTCAGGCGCAGCAGGTCGGCGTACATGGGTTCATGTGCCGACGAAATGGCCGCCAGTGTGTCCATGACCATGAGGGCACTGTCGAACAGGTCGGCAGACAGATATATGTATGACATGCGCCGCAAGGCATCTTCAAGCCGGGGATTGTTTTTCAGGTCAGTCTGCTGGTCGCTGAGTTGTGCGACCGAGCGATTGACGATGTCGCTATAGGCGGCCAGGGCGGCATCTGGTTGGTTTTGCAATTCAGACACATAACCACTGGCCAGCTGATACAGGTCCTGTGCTTCGACGCGCTCATCGTCCTGCAGCGCAGTACTGATATTCTCAATTGCTTCCGTATTGTGCTGCTTGAACAGCACGGCCAATTTGCTGCGAATCGGGCCAAGTGCCGTGTTGCGTTTGCATCGCTGCGCGTGGGCCGTTTCGGTAAAGGCGATCTGCTCGCGGAATTCATGCTCGAGTTTCTCAAATTCTTCTACAAACTGTTGCGGAATATTCTGTCCGTGCCGTTCGAAAGCTTTTTTCCAGAGTGTCGCGCGGTGCGGTATTTGTTGTTCGCGCCAGTAATCCAGCAGTTGCTCGATATCTGGTTGTGCACTGTTTTCCTGCTGGAAAATGTCGAGCTTGTCCTGCGCCTGTTTGATCAGTTCGAGCAAACGGTCGGCACTGTGATAATAGGCATTGTAATAGGTGTCGCCGGCCCGTTCGATTTCCGCGTCACTCCACTCGCGGTCGCGCGGCGGCATTTTGAGAAACTCGGCAGCGCCGAAATTGCGCACCAGTGGTGAGATGTCCTTGTATTCACGATCAAGTTTTTTCTCGATCTTGTCCATTCGGATTTTGTATTTGAAATCGGCGGTCTTGCCATTGCGGCCAAACAGGCCATCGTTGCATTCGAGCGCTTCCTTGGCCAGCTTCTTGATGTCGATCAGTTTGCCATGTGCCTTGGCGAGTTCTTTTTTAACCAACCGGAAGTGTTGCTCACCGCTGTCAGCAGTCTCATCGGCAAACGCCTTGTACAAGGTGTCGGTGATATTGTCATTGGCGGTGGGTAACTGAACCTTATCCAGTTCGATGAAATCGATATGCTCGATTTTGGCTGCGCCCGGTGCGATATTGATCAATCGACTGGGACTGTTGAGCGTCGATGCCGCCTGGCTTTGCAGTGATTTGATGCCATTGTAAAAATCCGGTGTGGTTTCGGCCAGCCAGCCGGCATTGGTTTCCACCTGCAGGCCGACCAGGCCAAGCTGTGGGCCGTTGTTGTGTTCGTTGCTGCCGCGGGCGTGACTGTTACCGTCCTTGCTGTGGCACAGGTCGACGCCGGATAACAGGATCTGGCTGAACTGCATGTTCAACGCCAGCGTGATGGCGATGTTGGTGACGGTGGGGCCGCCGACCGGTGGAATATTGAGCGGTGATGCCTTGCTTTGCCACGGAAATAGATCGCCGATATACAGACTTTTACCGGGCCACTGCGCGAGCAGTTTGTGATTCACATGATACATGTTGACGAACAGCGTGGGTTTGTCAAACAGCAGCATTTCCTTGCTGACATCAAAGCTCAGGTCATGCGGATCAATCGAGATGATGATGTGTGGTTTGATGCCGGTTTCCAGCAGTCGGCGGCAAATGCGCGATACGGCGATGATGACGACACGGTCGTGGTTTTCCAGCAGCCAGTCGATGCTGTCATCGAGTGACGGGCCACCACCGAGAATGATGCAGCTTTTCCCGGCAAATTTGTTCTGCAGGCGAATGGCCGGTGTGCGATTGAGCATCAGGTTACGAATCTGTTCGATGGTGAAGGCCTGGTTGCCCATTTGTGCCCGGATGGTCCAGAGCAGGTCATCCATTTGCGCTTTGATTTCAACCGCCAGGCTGCGATAGTCGCTGACATAGGCGTCACTGGCGCCAATCGATTGCAGCATGCTGAAACGGTTAATGAAGGCGTAGTCCTCGAAAAACCAGGGTTCGCGCAGTTCCAGCCAGTCGCCGGTGCTTCTGATGCTGATTTGCTCGTTGAAATCCAGGTCGGCCAGGTGATCACGGATCACCGGTATCAGATGTGGCGGTTCGATGAAGACATAGCGGCTGCCGGGTGGCAGTTCTTCGGTGAGCAGGTAGCGGATTAACAGGCCGGAGTCAGAACCGATGATGATGAACAGGCTGTCTTCCTGCCACAGCTGTTTACCAAATTGACGTTGCAAGACACTGTTGGCGTCAGTCTGGTCAAAGGTGTTGCGGTTTACCTCATAGAGATAGTGATCACCGAATTGATTCACCATGTATTGCAGCCCGGGTTGTTGCTCGCCGTTGTATGGCTGATCAGGCAAATCTTGCTTAACCATTCTGAATCCTTTGGTGTTATGTCATTTTTTATATTGTGCTTTGAGCATAATTAAAAAAAAGCTTTACGGAAACCCGAAGTGTCTGGCCAAGGTTTCCGTAAAGCTGATTTCAAGAGGGTGATTCAGGCGCTCTAGCCGAGTAACGTCAGTACGTTCGACGGCAACTGGTTCGCCTGTGCCAGCATTGCGGTGCCAGCCTGCTGCAGAATCTGGGTTCTGGTCAGTTCTGCGGTTTCCGCGGCGAAGTCGGTGTCGCGGATACGGGCGCGAGCAGCGCTCTGGTTTTCGACGATGTTGGCGTTGTTACGGATGGTGGCGTCAATGCGGTTTTGCTTGGCGCCGAAATCCGCGCGCTTGGCGCTGATCGCATCCAGGGCTTTTGACATCAGACTCATTGCCTGGCTGGCCTTGGCCACGGTCGATACACCGGTGGCGGTGGTAATTGCCGAGCGAATACCGCCACTGACGAAGTTGGCAGTCGACAGGTTGATGGTACTCAGCGTGATCTGGTTGTTCGCACCGTTTTCAAAACCAACCTGAAAATCAAGACTGGCGTTAGTGCCAAGCAGATTGGTGTTGTTGAATTCCGCGGTGTCGGTAATACGGATGATTTCCGTTTTGAGTTGCTGGAACTCCGCATCCAGAGAGGCTTTGTCTGTTGAACTGACAGTGCCGTTTCTCGCCTGGATGGCCAGTTCGCGCATACGCTGCAGACTGTTGGCGATTTCCTGCATGGCGCCTTCAGCGGTCTGCATCATGGAGATGGCGTCATTGGCGTTGCGGTTAGCCTGTTCCAGACCGCGAATCTGTGCAGTCAGTCGTTCACTGATGGCCAGGCCGGCGGCGTCGTCTTTGGCGCGGTTGATTCTCAAGCCGGATGAAAGCCTTTCGAGGGCTGTCTGCATTGACGCCTGAGACGAATTCAAGTGCCGCTGAGTGTTCAGCGACATCATGTTGGTGTTAATAATTTGTGGCATTTTCTTATCCCCTCTTGTTTGCTCCGGACTATCTGTAACCCCCTGGTTGTGGGAGAAGTCGAGATTCCGGTCTGCTCACTGCAAGAGCGGTGCCAAAATTATTTTTCAGCCAGAATAGGCGCTTCGAAGTGTTGGTCTGGTACTTGTAATCTGTCCGTCGTGTGCTTGTAACCTATTGAAAATAAACAAATATTCAGGTTTTGATTGGAGGGTTGAGGGAATTTAATGGCTCTGCGGTCAATCAACGCAGAGCCCATGTGGGGGATTTGACCGAACGGCAAGGCTTTGCCGCATCGGGGTGTCGGGTTTGCCGCCCTGTCGGGTTATTCGGCTTTGATTGTGATTGAGCCCTGGGCCTTGTTGAGCACTTTCTGGAAAGCTTTACGGGAATTGGTGTTGATCAGAATCGGGCCGAGAAAGTTACCGTGTACACCGACTGAACCGTCGTCGGTATTGCTCAGCGTAACCAGCACCACGATTTCATCGTTGTCCGAGAATTCCAGCAAGGCCAGTTCATCATCGGAAAGCTTGATTTCGTAATTGACACCAAGAGTGTCGGGGGTGGCTACCGCAAGCTCCAGGCCGTTATCGGTAGCGCGCAGCCAGAAAAGCCGCTTGTCGCCATCATTTTGCAACAGCAGAAATTCCTTGAAATCTTCAAAACCGGGAATGCCGTTGGGAAAGGTCAGGGTTTTTTCGACACTGATATTCTGGGCTTTACCGCTGGTGTTGTACTCCATTTTACCTCCGCTTTACGGTTAATTCTTTTTATGAAACCTGTATTTATCCGGTTTCAGGGCGCATTTAATCAGTGTTGCCGGGATACCGCAAATATTTTCGCGGCTGGACGGCGATCGGGATCGGCAAAAAAAGACGCTAATTGGAGAAGGAAAGTATTAAAGAAAAGCCGCAGTCAGTCGTAAAACTGGGCGTAAGCGGTAAATGCAGGGATTGGCCCAGCATATCCGCAGTAAAAGATTATGGCCGGCGTCCGTCCGCCCATGGTCGAGGAGATTCCAAATGGCTTCATTTATTAATACCAATGTGTATTCCTTGAACGCGCAGCGCGCCTTGAACACTGTGGATGGCCAGTTGCAGACTTCCCTGGAACGTCTGTCATCCGGTTTCCGCATCAACCGTGCAAAAGACGATGCAGCCGGTCTGGCATTGACCGAGCGTTTTACTGCCCAGATCCGTGGTCTGGAACAGGCCAACCGAAATGCCAACGACGGTATTTCACTGTTGCAGACCGGTGAGGGTGCTTTGCAGGAAGTGGCCAACAGTTTGCAGCGTATGCGTGAGCTGGCCATCCAGGCTCGTAACGGCACCGTCAGTTCTGCTGACAAGGCTTCCCTGAACGAAGAGTTCAAGCAGTTGAAAGCTGAAATCATTCGTACCACAGACGTGACCGAGTTCAACGGCACCAACCTGCTGGGCACGAATGGCAGTGTCGCGTTCCAGGTCGGTTTCCAGAACGGTACCAACAACCAGATCAAGGTCTCTACCTTGAATCTGTCCACTGCTAACTTCACCAGTGGTGGTATTCGTTCTGCAATTGCTACAGCTACCCTGATCAGTACCGATGCCAAGGCCAGTCAGGCGATCAGTCTCATGGACAAGGCGATCAACGCTGTGAGTAAAAGACGTGCCGACTTCGGTGCCAAGCAGAACCGTCTCGAATCAACACTGCGTAATAACTCCAGTATTATTGAAAACCAGAGTGCTGCGCGTAGTCGTGTTCGTGACACCGACTTTGCAATGGAAACAGCCAACCTGACCAGAACCCAGATTCTGCAGCAGGCCGGTATTGCGATGTTGGCGCAGGCGAACCAGTTACCGCAGAACGCGCTTTCGTTAATCAGGTAAGAGGGCTGGTGAATTAACTGCCTGAAGAAATTCAGGCAGTTAACTATAATCCCAGCAAGGAGAAATTGTTATGGTTAGCGAAGTGAAAAACTTGCAGCTGGCACCAATTTCAGCCCGTGATGCTCCTCAGGCCAATGCCAAAAAGCAGGCAGAAGCAGTGCAAAAGGCTGAAGTCAGGCCGGCACAATCGGGTGCTGTAGACCAGGAAAGGGAAGGTTCGGTCAAGACTGTCGCAGATGTTGTCGAGCTGCGGGAGCTTGATGAGGCGGTTTCCGAACTCAACAGTGTTGCCCAGTTTTTACGGCGTGAATTGCAACTGGCCGTGGATGAGCAGAGTGGCGAGGTGGTTGTGAAAGTGCTCGATGAGCAGAATGACGAAGTGATTCGTCAGATTCCGTCTCAGGAAGTGCTTGAGCTGCGCAAAAGTATGGAAGATATGAAAGGCGTCATCTTTAAAGGTTCCGCCTGAGAGCTTTTGGCATAAAACTCGCATATTTTGCGTAACTGTTTCTAATTTAGTAGGGGTCGGCTATGGCTTTAACCGCAGCAGGAGTGGGTTCGGGGCTGGATGTTGAAAATATTGTCAGCCAGTTGATGCAACTGGAGAGCCGACCTCTATATCTTTTACAGGACAAGGAAGACGAGCTGAAGGCC
Organism: Chromatiales bacterium; assembly: GCA_050049775.1. Taxonomy (GTDB): domain Bacteria; phylum Pseudomonadota; class Gammaproteobacteria; order Chromatiales; family Chromatiaceae; genus JABDQZ01. Next base: position 9,690 of record JASFVP010000056.1, on the reverse strand, counting down.
CAGCTCAGCGCCTACGGTCAGTTGAAAAGTGCGCTTTCCACTTTCCAGACTTCGATGGAAGCATTGGGCACCATCGACAAATTTAAACTGTTTTCTACCACGTCATCCGATGAGGATGTGGTCACGGTAACTGCAGACAGCGCCGCGGCCAAGGGTACCTATGATATCGAGGTTACCCGCCTGGCTCAGCGCCACAAGGTGGGTTCGGACGCGGTAGCCGATACCGATACTTTCACGGGTGACCTGACCATCACGATCGGTTCCGATTCTCTGGTGATCAATCCGGCCGGCAATACGCTGGAAGAAATCCGAGACCTGATCAACAACGATGAGACTAATCCGGGTGTGACTGCCTCGATCATCAATGTTGGCAGCAACCAGCAGCGCCTGGTTCTGACTTCCGACGAAGAAGGTTATGAAAAAAGATTGCAGTTCAGCGGCAGCATTGCCACGTCGCTGAACCTGGCCACCATCAACACTGACGCGAGCGATGTCGTACTGGCGGACCTGATGGAGCTGGATGCAGCTTTCAGTGTTGATGGCTATGCCGTAACGTCTGCCAGCAACAATCCCACCAGTGTGATTGATGGCCTGACGTTTGATTTCAAGCAACTGGGTACGTCCACGGTCACGGTAAACCGTGATACCGATGGTATTGTGGCGACTGTGCAGAGCTTCATCAGTGCATTCAATAATTTGCAGACCACCACCGACAGCCTGCTTGACAGCAGCCTGGAGGCGGACAGTACGCCGTTGAGCATGCAAAACCTGATTCGCGGCGTGTTCAACACCGCACCCAGTGGATTGACCACCTCAACTTACACCTCCCTGGCGGAAATCGGTATTTCCACCGACGCGAAAACTGGTACCTTGTCACTGGATTCCACCAAGCTGGAAGCGGCATTGACTTCGGACTTCAACAACGTTGCTGAATTGTTTGGACTTGAGGATGAGGGGTATGCCGCAAGGCTGGCCAGCCTGGCCGAATCGTTTCTGGATGCTGATGGTTTGATTGACAGTCGCGAAGATGGCATCAATGCGCGCATCAAATACAATCAGAACCAGCAAACCCAGATGGAGTACCGGCTGGACCTGAAAGAAACGTCGTTACGACGTGAATTTGCCACGCTGGACAGTTTGATCGGTTCGTTGCAGTCGACCTCAAGCTATTTGGCCAGTGCCCTGGTTTATTAAATCTAAATTTTTTTGTGTCGGTGACGATACAGCTGTTGAACTGACCATAAACGGAACATTTATATGAGCTACTCGAACAAGAAAAATGCTTTGAATGCTTACGGCCAGACCTCGGTCAGTACTGAAGCCTCGGTAGCATCACCGCATCGTCTGGTACAGATGCTCATGGAAGGGGTGCTTACCAAGATTGCCACCGCCAAAGGTCATATCAACCGAAAAAATTTCGCTGGCAAGAGTGAACAAATCACAATGGCGATGTCGATTATCGCTGCGTTGAAAGGCAGTCTGGATATGAATGCCGGTGGCGCTATTGCCGTGAATCTGGACGACCTGTACGGCTACATGACCGGTCGTTTGATTGATGCCAACACCAACAATGATGTTGCCGCACTCGATGAAGTCACTTCATTGATGGGTGAGATCAAATCGGCTTGGGATGCCATGCCGGAGGACATCAAGTCCGGTGGCCAACCTTCTGCCAATCTGGGCGGTTAAACCCAATTTCTCCAACGATCCGGAAATTTTGATGACACAGAATCTGCAACCCTCCCTGGAACATGCAGTCGACTTCAGCCGGCAAATGCTGGCCTCGGCCAAACTGGGTGAGTGGCAAAAAGTTGCCGATCTTGAATCGCAGCGACAGAAATCCTTGCCTCCGAATCTACAACAGGCGCAGATTGCAGCCGGCAGCAGTGACGGTTTGCGCATTCAGGAAATCATCAAACTGGATCGGGAGATCCAGCAATTGCTGCAACAGGCGCGTGAGTCGGTCCGGGAAGATTTACTGCAACTGAACAAGGTAAGGACGGCCGCCAAGGCGTATATCGCCAGTCAATAGCTTATTGCAGCAGCAGTTCCAGCACGGCCTTGCTGCCGAAGTAAGCCAGCATCAATACGACAAAACCGGCCAGCGTCCAGCGAATGGCGATGCGGCCTCTCCAGCCAAATTTAAAACGCCCCCACAGCAGCACCAGAAATACAATCCAGGATGTGATCGACAGAATGGTCTTGTGCACCAGATGCTGGGCGAACATGTTTTCCAGGTAGACAAAACCCGATATCAGCGCGCCGGTGAGCAGCAAAAAACCGATGCCGATCATTTCAAACAGCAGCTGTTCCATGGTTTGCAAGGGTGGCAGGGCGCGTACGAAGCCCCCTGGTTTGCGGTTATGCAATTGCTTGTCCTGCACCGCCAGCAAAATAGCCTGGACGCTGGCCAGTGTCAGCAGGCTGTAGGCCAACAGGGAAATCAGGACGTGAATTTTCAGGCCCCAGCTGGCGTTGGCGCCAAGCAGATGCAGGCCTGGGTATCGCATTTGCAACACCAGCGTGATCGCCGCCAGCGGCAACAACAAAATGCCGAGATTTTCGACCGGCTTGTTCAGTGAAGACAGCAGCAGGATGCAGACTACCGTCCAGCTGACCAGGGAAATCGCATTGAAAAAGCCGAGGTTGAAACCGAAATCCAGAATGATGCTTTGCTCCAGCGCTATGCCATGCAGTATCAGGCCGAGGAAACCCAATGCAAGTGGCAGTTTTCTGGAGTAGCGGGCCGGGGTGGAGCCGAACAGGCGGTTACCGGTGAGAAAGCCGCTGATCATATAGATTATGGCAGCGGACAGCGGAAATAAGCTTTGATTCATCGCCTTATCATGTCATAAGAATTCTGCAGGTAAAAGATATGCCGGCAGACTGTGAACCCGGCAAACGATTATTTGTCGGATGAGCCTGTCAAATAATACTGACACCGATATAATAGCCGCCAACATTAGGCCAAGTTGAACCCGAAAACCACAAATCATGTTTGATAATCTTTCCGATCGTTTGGGTAAGGTGGTGCAAAACCTGCGAGGGCAGGGGCGCATCACTGAAGACAATATCAAGGACACCTTGCGTGAAGTGCGCATGGCGCTGCTCGAGGCGGATGTAGCGCTGCCGGTCGTCAAGCAGTTCATCGAGCAGATTCGTGAGAAAGCCGTCGGTGAAGAGGTCATGAAAAGCCTCACGCCCGGCCAGGTGCTGATCAAGGTTGTTAACGACGAGCTGGTCGCCATGATGGGCCAGGCCAACGAGAGCCTCAATCTGGCGGCACAGCCACCGGCTGTCATTCTCATGGCCGGTCTGCAAGGTTCGGGTAAAACCACCAGTGTCGCTAAACTGGCGCGACTGCTGCGTGAACGCGACAAGAAAAAAGTAATGGTCGTCAGTTGTGACGTGTATCGGCCTGCCGCCATTGACCAGTTACAGACGCTTTCCAGGGAAGTTGAAGCCGAGTTTTTCCCGAGTACGCCGGACCAGAAGCCGGTAGCGATTGCACGGTCGGCGTTGGCTGAAGCGCGCAAGCGTTTCATGGATGTGCTGATCGTCGATACCGCCGGTCGCCTGCATGTCGACCAGGACATGATGCAGGAAATCCAGCAGCTGCATGCCGAAGTCAAACCGGTCGAGACCCTGTTTGTGGTCGATGCCATGACCGGTCAGGATGCTGCCAATACGGCACAGGCATTTAACGAAAGTCTCGAATTGACCGGCGTGGTGCTAACCAAGACAGATGGTGATGCGCGTGGCGGTGCGGCGCTGTCGATTCGCCAGATCACCGGCAAGCCGATCAAATTCCTCGGTGTCGGCGAAAAATCCACGGCGCTGGAAGCTTTCCATCCGGATCGGGTGGCCTCGCGTATTCTTGGCATGGGTGATGTACTCAGCTTGGTTGAGGAAGTCACGCAGAAAATCGATCAGCAGAAAGCCGCCAAGCTGGCCAAGAAAATCAGCAAGGGCAAGACCTTCACGCTTGAGGATTTCAAGGAACAGATGCAGCAGATGTCCGCCATGGGTGGCATCGGCGGACTCATGGACAAATTACCCGGCATGAATCAGATTCCTGACAAGGTGAAAAATCAGGTCAACGATAAGGAGATCGGCCGTCTCATCGCCATTGTCAACTCGATGACGCCACACGAGCGTGAATTTCCGGCCGTCATCAAAGGCTCAAGAAAACGCCGTATCGCCACCGGCTCTGGCACCCAGGTGCAGGACATCAACAAGCTGCTCAAGCAATTCGCCCAGATGCAGAAAATGATGAAGAAAATGAAAGGCGGCGGCATGGCCAAAATGCTGCGCGGCATGCAGGGCAAATTTCCCGGGATGCCACCGGGCGGCGGGATGCCGTTCTGAGTGGTTTGGGACGGCTTTCCAGCCGTCAGACTGCCTCATTTGTGACTGCGGCTGAAAATAATCCGCCTGACGGCAAATCAAGCAGAAAAATCTTCACATTTGGGACAAATTCCTTATAATTCGCCGTTTACTTTTTCCGGGCCTGTGAAGCTTCGGGAAATTTTTGCGTTTCCAGTTTATTAGGATATATCTAATGGTAAGCATTCGTTTGTCGAGAGGCGGTTCCAAAAAGCGTCCTTTCTACCACATTGTCGCAGCCGACAGCCGTAAGGCGCGTGATGGTCGTTATATCGAGCGTCTGGGCTTTTTCAACCCGATCGCCAAAGGCGGTGAAGAAACCCTGCGTCTTGATCTCGAGCGCATTAACTACTGGGTTTCACAGGGTGCACAGGCTTCCGAGCGGGTTCAGTCGCTGATCAAACAGGCTGCTGCCTGAGTACTGTAAGCGATCCTGATTCTGTATCCCGGTGAGTGGCATGGGAACGGAAAACGCAGGACAGGACAGCGCGGAAGATAAGATAAACGGCGAGCGCCTGATACAGCTCGGGCACATCGCCGGTGTTTTCGGTGTGAAGGGCTGGTTGAAGATTTATTCCGAAACCGACCCGTTGGAAAACATTGTGAAATACCGTCCGTGGTACGTCGAAATCGACCATCGCTGGACGAAGCTGATGCCACTACAGGGCAAGCGCCATGGAAAAGGCGTTATTGCGCAACTGGAAGGTATTGCCGACCGGGATCAGGCGGAGAGCCTTAAAGGTGCCCGGATTGCTGTGACGCGCAGCCAATTGCCGGCGTCACAGGAAGGCGAGTTTTACTGGACGGATCTCGAAGGTTTGCAGGTGATCGGTCTGGACGGTTTTGAAATGGGAGTTATTTCCCATCTATTTGAGACTGGCTCCAACGACGTTATGGTCGTGACAAATGGGCGGGAGCGTTTTATCCCGTTTCTGTGGGAGCAGGTGGTAAAGCAGGTCGATCTGGAAAACGGCATCGTTACGGTGGACTGGGATCCGGATTTTTAACGACTGACGGGAAGCGGTGGCGAATGCGTTTTGATGTGGTGAGCCTGTTTCCCGAAATGTTCAAAGCCTTGTCGCAGGGAGTGATTGGCAGGGCACAGCAGCGTGGCCAGGTCTCGCTGAATCTGTGGAATCCACGCGATTACACGGAAGACGTGCACCGCACGGTGGATGATCGCCCCTACGGTGGCGGACCGGGCATGGTCATGAAAGTCGCGCCTTTGCAGGCAGCGCTGGAACAGGCCAGGCAACAAAATCCAGGCGCGCGGGTGGTTTACCTGAGTCCGCAGGGACAGCCGTTAAAGCAGGACATGCTGGCTGAATATGCCGCAGAAAAAGGACTGGTGCTGCTGTGCGGACGTTATGAAGGCGTTGATGAACGCCTGATTGAAGACATGGTTGATGAGGAAATCTCGATTGGCGACTATGTCCTGTCCGGCGGTGAGCTGCCGGCAATGGTGTTGATAGATGCGGTCAGCCGCCTGATCCCGGGTGTGCTTGGGCATGAGGATTCGGCCGAGCAGGACTCGTTTAGCAAAGGCCTGCTGGATTGTCCGCATTACACCCGGCCGGAAGTGCTAAACGGGAAACAGGTGCCACAGGTGCTGCTCAGCGGCAACCATGCGGCAATTGAACAATGGCGACTGCAGCAGGCACTGCTCAGGACCCGACAACGCCGACCCGATCTGTTAGCCAGCAGAGAGCTGACAGAGCAGGAACGCGACTTACTTGAACAACATGACTTGGCGCAAGAGGCGCCGGATAACGGGAGTAACAACCATGAGTAATATCATTCAGGAGCTCGAAAACGAGCAGATGAATAAAGACATACCTGATTTTGGTCCGGGTGATACCCTGGTTGTCCAGGTCAAGGTTAAGGAAGGCAACCGCGAGCGTCTGCAGGCTTTTGAAGGCATCTGCCTGGCGAAGAAAAACCGCGGCCTGAATTCCTCATTCACCGTGCGCAAGATTTCCCACGGTGAAGGTGTCGAGCGCGTATTCCAGACTTACAGCCCGCTGGTCGACGCAATTGAAGTCAAGCGTCGTGGTGATGTGCGTCGCGCCAAGTTGTACTACCTGCGCGGCCTGACCGGCAAGGCGGCTCGTATCAAGGAAAAACTGGGCTGATCTACACAGCGGTAACGACAATAAAACACCTCGCGCTGCGGGGTGTTTTTGTTTTGGGGGTAGTGTGACTGAGCCGACCTTTTTCTGGCACGATTACGAAACCTGGGGCACCTCGCCGAAATGGGACCGCGCCTCGCAGTTCGCTGGCATTCGCACCGACTGGCAGCTCAATGTCATCGGCAAACCACTGGTCAGTTATTGCCAGCCGGCCGACGACATGTTGCCACACCCGGAAGCCTGTCTGATTACCGGCATCACCCCGCAGAAGGCCCGCGCCGAAGGTCTGTGTGAAGCCGATTTCTTTCGCGAAATCCACCAGGAATTCAGCCGGCCAGGTACTTGCGGTGCCGGTTACAACAGCCTGCGTTTTGACGATGAATTCACGCGTTACGGTTTTTACCGCAATTTCATCGATCCCTACGCGCGCGAGTGGCAGAACGGCAATTCCCGCTGGGACCTGATTGATGTGGTGCGCCTGACGCGCGCGTTGCGTCCCGAAGGTGTCGAGTGGCCGGAACGCGAACCCGGTGTGCCGAGTTTTCGCCTCGAGCTGTTGACCGCCGCCAACGGCATCGAACATGCCGCGGCGCACGATGCCTTGTCCGACGTATATGCCACCATCGCCATGGCGCGCCTGATTCGCGACAAACAGCCCAAGCTGTTCGAGTATTGCCTGGATTTACGCTTTAAAAACAACGCCGCAAAACTGTTGAACCTGCAACAGCCCAAACCGGTACTGCATGTCTCCAGAATGATCCCGGCGCAACTGGGTTGCATCAGCCCGGTGTTGCCTGTGGCCGCGCATCCGGTGAATAAAAACTCGATTGTTGTGTATGACCTGCGCTATGACCCGAGCGATCTGCTGGCCTTGTCCGCGGATGAACTGGCGGCGCGTCTGTTCGTCAGCCAGCAGGATTTGCCGGAGGGTACGCAACGCATCGCGCTCAAGGAAGTGCACCTGAACAAGACGCCGGTGTTGTCGCCGATGAATACACTGTCAGGCGAAGCGGCCAGCGAATGGCAAATCGATCGTACTCAAGTGGAACAACACTGGCAGATGATCCAGGCGTCAACAGACTTGCCACAGCGCATTACTGAATTGTTTTCCGCGCAGCGATTCGCACCGGAAACCGATCCGGACGCGATGCTGTACGATGGCTTCATTGGCAATGCCGATCGACGCCTGTGTGATCAGGTGTCGCGCGCCACCCCGGAACAACTGGTGAGCATGTCGCCGGCCTTCCAGGATGAGCGTCTGACGCCATTGCTGTTTCGATACCGCGCACGTAACTGGCCCGAGACACTCAATGCCAGCGAACGACAGCAGTGGCATGAATTTGCCCGGCAGCGCTTGCTCGATAAAGACCATGTGATCGGCATCGACCTGAAAAGCTATGGCCAGAAACTGGCGAAACTGAGCATCGATCCGCAACTGGATGAGCAGCAGCGCCAGATTGTCGATGCCTTGCTCGATTGGCCGCAGCAGATTGGCGCGGATTCACACACCAAAGCACCCGAAAATAACGACTGAATTGTTGCAGTAGCCCCGATTTCAGCCGCTAAACAGGGTATGGCTGAAGCAGTTTTTGAGGGCTGGCATATGATCGTATCGGACAGTCAGGTGGTGTTACGGGCTTCGCGTGAAGCGGTCAGTCGCCACCAGCAGAAAGAATCCCTGACCTATTGGGAGCGGGATCGGCCGGGACAGACCATGACGGCCGAAGGCGATCGCGCCGGAAAAGGCGCTTTACGCCTGCATTACCAACGCTTTCAGGCCAGTTTCAGCGCATCCCGGCAACAGACTCGATCGGTCACACTCGATTTGTCCGAAAAAGCCAGGCATTTACAGGAAAAGGCGGCCAGCGAACAGGCGCAGGCTGCTGACGAAACCAGCGAAGCCAATGCAGAGAACAAGGTCGAACTGGAAGTGTCCCTGGTGCGCATGTTGGTGGAGCGTTTTACCGGCCGCAAGATGCAGTTATTTGATCCGCGCGAGTTGCAGGAGAAAAAGCAGGACATCGAGCAGCAGGCCACCGATGCGGATGCAGAACCGAAACCGGCCGAAAGCGAACAGGAATTCGGCTGGGGCCTGCGTTACCAGTATCACGAATCCCATTTTGAATCGGAAAAAGTCAGCTTTCGGGCCAGTGCCATTGTGAACACCGCCGATGGCCAGCAGATAGAACTGGATCTCGAACTGAACATGTCGCGTGAGTTCTACAGCGAAGAATCCATCAGCCTGCAGGCTGGCGATGCGCTCAAGGATCCGCTGGTGATCAACTACAGCGGCAGTGCGGCTGAGCTGACGCAACACAAGTTCAGCTTTGACATCGACAGCGATGGTGAAGCCGACGAGATTTCCTTCGTGCGTCCGGGCAGCGGTTTTCTCGCCTATGATAAAAACGACGATGGTCAGATCAACGACGGCAGCGAGTTGTTTGGCGCCAGCAGTGGCGACGGATTTGCTGAATTGTCCGCTTATGATGAAGATGGCAATCGCTGGATTGACGCAAACGACAGTATCTACGACAAGCTGCGTATCTGGAGCAAGGACGCTGATGGCAACGACTACCTGGTCGCGCTGGCGGATCGCAACGTCGGCGCTATTTACCTGGGCAGTACCGCTACACAGTTTTCCTTGAATGATGCGGAGAACCAGCAGCTTGGCCAGGTGCGCCAGACCGGTATCTATATCGGTGAAGACGGCAGCGCCAGCACGGTGCAGCAATTGGACCTGGTGGTCTGAATTGGGCCCGGATCAGGCGTGTTCTTGCGGCGGCAACGGTCCGGCTTCAGATGGCCGAGTGAGGATATAGGCCAGTACCAGCAGCAACACGGCGGCGACGATGCCGGACACCAGCGCATCTGTAGTGAACCAGACGATGATCCAGCTGATTAACATGGATACACCGGCGGCCAGCTTGGCCGATTTCGGGATGCAGTGGTTCTGTCGCCAGGCACGGATCGCCGGGCCGGTGCGTGGATGATTGAGCAATGCCTGGTGCAGGCGTTGGGATGAATTGGCAAACGCCCAGGCGGCGATCAGGATGAACACGGTTGTCGGCATGACCGGCAAAAAGGCACCGATGATGCCCAGCACCAGACAAACTACCCCCAACAAAAAGTATCCGCTTTTTACCAGCATCCTGTCACAACTATAACCTGTTTATAG
>JASFVP010000007.1:0-91008 GCA_050049775.1 Chromatiales bacterium | reverse complement strand
AGCTGCGCCGGGCCGCCGAAAATACCGAACAACGCATAAAAGCCGACCACCAGCAGCGCCAGCAATTTGATCAACGATTCAAACGCAATCGCTGCCACCAGACCGCGGTGCTTTTCGCGCGGCGAGACATGCCGGGCGCCGAACAGGATGGCGAACAACATCAGGGTAGTGCAAAAGCCCAGTGCCAGGATTTCCGGTGTGGCTTCCTGCGTCAGCACATGCAGCGATTGCGTCACGGCGCGTATCTGCAAGGCGATGTAGGGCAGGGTGCCGATCAGCATGAACAGGGTTACCAGCACGCCAACCGTCTGGCTGCGGTAGCGAAAAGCGAACAGGTCGGCCAGCGAGGTCAGCTGGTGTTCGCGCGTCAGGTTCAGGATCGGCTGCAGCAGCACCGGGCTGAGCATGAAGGCCAGCGTCACGCCGAGGTAAATGGTCAGGAACTGGAAACCGGACGAACCGGCAAAGCCGACACTGCCGTAATAGGTCCAGGACGACGCGTACACGCCCAGCGACAGGGTGTAGACCAGCGGGTGACTGACCCAGCGGTTCGGTAGTTGACCGCTTTCGGTGGCGTAGGCAAGCAGGAACAGCAGGCCCAGGTAGAGCACGCCGGCGGCGAACAGAATGCTCAGCTCGAATGTCATTGACGGCGTGTCAGCAACTGGATCAGCGCCACCAGCACAATCGCCAGCAGCCACAGCAGGTACGGCACAAACCAGTGGCTTTGCGGCTGTGCCCACCAGTGATTAAAGGGGGTCAGCAGGACAAACAGAAATAACAGGGCGACGGCGATGGATTTTTCGCGGCGGGATTTCAGGGTTTTGTCTGGCATAAACGCCAGTTTATCCCAGATTACGCCGATGAATCAGTGGTTTCGGCGTAATCTGTAAAGGCTCGGATCAGGCTTTACCGGCTTTTTGCAGGGTGACATTGACGGCGTTGACGAGACGTTCCGGTTCAAATGGTTTGAGCAGCCAGCCGTTGGCGCCCAGCTTTTTCGCCTTGTCCTTCTTGAAATCGCCGCTTTCGGTGGTCAGCATGATGATCGGCACGCCCTCGAAGTGATCCAGGCGGCGCAGCTTGCTGACCAGGCTGATGCCATTCATGTTCGGCATGTTGATGTCGGACAGCACCAGGTCAAAGCTGTGTTCGCGCGCCAGTGCCAGCGCCTCGACGCCATCCTCGGCCGTGGTCACCTGATGGCCTTCAGCGGCCAGTACCGCATTAACCAGGTCACGCATTACTTTTTGATCGTCTACCGCCAGAATTGCTGCCATGTTGTTCTCCTGTCTGGAAAATTCCTTTTGTTGTCGATTTGCTATCGACACACGAGCGAACAAACTTTAGCGCGGCAAAACAGGCATTTGCCGGTCGCCGGAGGGGGAATTGGCATTGACAACAGCGCCGGATATGCGCAAAATGCGCGACCTTGCTGAAGTTCAGCAAGCATGCGCCTGTAGCTCAGCTGGATAGAGTACTCGGCTACGAACCGAGCGGTCAGGAGTTCGAATCTCTTCAGGCGCGCCAACTTCCGAAAACCCGCACTTGTGCGGGTTTTTTTGTTTATGGGTCTTAGAGAAATGAGAGCGAAGGAGTTCGACAAAATTGTGTCAGCAATTTCGAACAGCCGGAGGTTGGCCCGAAGGGCGAGGGCAGTATGCCCGAGTAATCTCTTCAGGTACTGAGAACCGCCTTTGGCGTTTCATCAAGTATGACCTGAACTCGCAAGCTCGTTCTGGCCGCGCGCCAATAACGAAACAAGCCCACCTCGCGTGGGCTTGTTTCGTTATAGACCATTAAAGAAGGTGAAAACGAAGGAGTTTGGCAATATTGCTTTGAGCTTTTCGCGCTGGTTGGCAAATCGACCAAAGCAGCGAAAGTCGTACAAAACAAAAAGCCACCTCAAATGAGATGGCTCTTGTCCTGGATGATAGTAATTGCTGGTAGCGTTGGTGCTACAGCAATCTTAAATCAACCATTAGGCTTTGCGGCGTTGGTTCCACGCAAGTCCGAGTATACCTAGACCTAAAAGGGCAAGCGGGGCTGGTACAGGAACTGTAGACTCTGCAGAAAAAATGGAGATGTCATCCAATGACCAACTCGGTACTGACCAGTTTCCGCTGCTAGCAACATTGTATCCGAAACGCACTTGCATGGATGCATTTGCATAGCTGGAAATATCAAATGTCTGCAGTAACCAGCTAGTATCGACGATCGCGGGAGATGGGCCAGACAGCCAGATGGTATTCCAGACAGTACCATCAAATACTTCGATAGCATTTTGGATGTAAGGCGTATAATCACTTGCCAACCAGCGGTAAAATTCGAGAGTCAAATCGCCGGCACCAGCAGTATTGATAACAGGGCTCGTCAAATAGTAAAAAGGATGCAGAGTATTCGAAGTGTTACCGCCAATGATCACACCTGCCAGTCCGTTGTCTGCGGTAGGAGTATGATCGAATTCCGGGTCATGGCTTCCTGACGTTCCCCCTCCGCCTGTTGGGCCAAGCACTGCGGGACCAATCTCCCAATCGGTTCCCAAAGTCCAACCAGCACTATTATCTGAAAAGTCTTCTTCAAATAGCACGACCGCACCAGCGCTCTGGGTAATGAATAAAGCAATAAAAAACAACGCAAACAGAATTTTCCTGATATCCATAAGAAGATACTCCCAAATGTTAAAGTTTTATTAACATCAGGTTGCTAAGCAATACTTATGCCACGCCAATAAAATCAATGACTTGGCACTTAGGTACATTGGTGAGCATCAATGGTGTAAATAATTCTGACACTTCTGTTGGGGAATTAATAAAAGCAAAAACGAAGGAGACGGTGGGGATTTTGAACATTTATGGAATTTACTCTTAAGTATTTTCAGCCGCGTCATCATCCTCTGCATTTTCCAGACAACAGGTAGCCCGGGGAAGGCGTCATATTGAAAATGGCGCCGGTGCCGCTACTGATCCTGGCTTCTCCCACGAATCACCAATAGCTTCATTTGTCCTTGTCAATCAGTTGCGTCTGACATGATGGGCAAGCACAGGCCTTTGCTCTATGCAGTCCGAAACCCAGACACAGGGAAGTGTTGAATCAAACTCCTTAGTTATAGAACCGCCTCCAGAGCCTCATCAGGCATGCCCCGAATTCGTCATCTCGTCGTGACTTCTCGACCAACATATTCCACAAAACCGCACTTATGCGGTTTTTTTTATGCGCAATCGCTGACCGTATTTTCCGCGTTTCCTCGAATTACAAAAAGAAATAGTTGTATATCTAAATAATAATCATTATTATTCGCATTCTTTAAAATTTCATAGGAGCGGGGATGTTTTGTATCCCTGTGTTTACGCAATCATGAATAGACGACTTTTCACTGCGATGATGTGCGCAGGATTCTCAAACATTGCTGGTTCAGCGGCCTACGCTGCGGGCAATCAGCCCGTTGTATCACTGGATGCAATTGTTGTAAGTGGCGAAAAACAGGAACGCTCGCTGAAAAGAACGACTTCCTCGGTTTCCGTCATTGGCAATGAAGAGTTGCGTACAACCCAGAACCAGACATTACGGGATGCCATCTCGGACACGCCGAACGTCATCACGCAGACCGGTGTGGTGCCCAGCATTCGTGGCGTCGACGGTAACGGAGCCGCCGGTGGCTTTAATTCCATCTCCGGTGGGGCCAAGCCGCGTGTGTCGGTTCTGACCGATGGCGTCACGGAACCTTTTGTTGCCGATTTCACCGGCGACCTGGGGTTGTGGGATGTTGAACAGGTCGAGGTCTATCGTGGTCCGCAGTCCACCAATAACGGACGTAACAGCATCGGTGGCGCGATTTATATCAAGACCAAGGACCCGACTTTTGATTGGGAAGGGGCGGTGCGGGTCGGTTATCGCAATCAGGAAAATTACTGGGATAAGGCGGTGATGCTGTCCGGTCCGATTGTCGAGGACAAGCTGGCATTTCGTTTCTACGGACAAATGCTGGATGCCGAAACCGTTACGAATGACCAGGAGTTCGCCACCAATCCGGCGGATTACGATCTCAATGAGGTCACGTCCGAACGTTACCGAGGCAAGCTGTTGTGGAAGCTGACGGAAGACCTCGATGCCTTGCTGACATTTTCGAAAAACACCGAGCAGGGCGATGCCGGACGCACCTATTACACGGCCGACGATCCGTGGGCCTATAACCGTCTTTTCTTTCGCAACATGGATACAGCATCGGAAACGACCAGCCTGAAACTCGGCTACCGTTTCAACAACCGCACATCCATTGATGTCATTGCCGCCAGTATGGATTACAAATTCGGTTTTAACAGTTACACCGCGGACCCGGCCGATGAACAATATCTGGTGTTTGACGAAACCAACAAATCACTGGATGCCAAGCTGAACTTCGGCGAGGGCAACCGGCAGCTCAATGGCCATATCGGTCTGGCATTCTTTGAACGTGACCAGGACGTCAACAGTACCGGAGCTGTTCTGTACAACGGCGATGACAGCAGCGATTCGCAGGCCGTCTACGGTGAAGTCAACTACGCCTTGAGCGATCGCTGGATTGTGACCGGTGGTGGACGTGTCGAGCACGAATCACAACGGCGTGATTTTACCTACGGGGTCATTTCCGAGACGCTGGATGAAAGCAACACCATCGTCTTGCCCAAGATCGCCTTCCAATACGACTGGTCTGAGCAGACAACCATTGGTTTCAGCGCCAGGAAAGGCTACAACTCCGCCGGTGGTGCGCTCAGTGTTGCCGCTTCGGAATACTATTACTACGACGAGGAAACGGTTAACACCTTCGAGGTCAGCGTACGCAGCAGTCTGGCCGGCGATACCATCAACCTCAGGGGCAACCTTTTCTATAACGATTACGATGGCTACCAGGCGTTGAGTTCCACACGGCGCATCGTGAACATGAATGATGTCGCCACCTACGGCGCCGAACTGGAAGCTTCCGCCTGGGTAACACCCGACCTGCAATTGACCACTGGACTCGGCTTGTTGCACACGGAAATCAAGGATGCCGGCGCGGGTTATGCCAGTGCGACCGGCAATGAGCTGAACTCAGCGCCCAGTTTCACTGCAAACCTCGGTGGCACCTATTACCCGAGCGACGCCTTAAGCATCAGCGCTGCAGTGAATTACATCGATGACTATTACGGTGATCTGGAAAACACCGCCGAGCGCAAGGTCGACGGTTATGCCATCGCCAAGCTGAGCGCGGACTACGAAACCGACGACTGGTTGCTCTCCGCCTATATCAACAACCTGACCGATGAAAAGGCTTATCGTGTTGTTGAACCGCCGAGCGCCCGTTACCCGAGCGGTTATGTGGATGTGGTGGAGCGGCGCAATGTCGGTGTTTCGGTTACTTACTCCTTCTGAGAAGGTTTTGCTCGGACTGTAACAGGCAGGCCAAAGGGAAGCGTTGCTGCGATGAGAGCTGATGGTGCATGACATGATAGCGAGTTTCACCGGCGGGTTATTGATTGTATTGGCAGGCTGTATTGCGATTTACCTGGACTCGCCGCATCAGCGCTGGCTGGCGCACAGCAGGACTTCCCGTATCAACGTCTGGGGTGGCGTGTTGTTGCTGATCGCCGGTCTGGTTGTGTTGATGAGCAGTATGCAGGGCGCCGCCGCCGTGTTTGTCTGGCTTGTCTGGATTATGTTGTTGTTCGTGTCCTTTCCCTATCTGGGTGTGCTTTTTTCAATGCGGAAGAAATCTTCATGACTGGCGATACGGTAAGGATTCAGCGCGATTGGCTGAGTAAATCCCTGGCTGGCAGCCTGCTGGGTTTTTTATTGGGCCTGGGTTGCAGCGGATTGTTCATGCTGATGGGGCCGGAGATGATGGCCAACGTTAAAGTCCAGCTTGCCATGTGGCTGGTGGCGCCGGTCTGGCTCACGGTGCTCAGTATGACTTTCCTGTTTCGGGATGGCCGGCAGGCGTGGATCTGGCTTGCACTGGCCAACCTGCTGGTTTTTTCCCTGTATTTTTTGCTGCGCCAATTTTAACGCTTTGGAGAATGGCCCGTGCGCTCTGACATCATTCGACTGTACAAATCCGTGCATACCTGGACCGGCATCATCGGCGGTCTTGCCTTGTTCATTGCGTTTTATGCCGGGGCACTTACCGTCTTCAAGGAACCGATCGCCCGCTGGGCTTCGCCGCCGAGCCTGCAACAGGTAGACAGTATTTCGCTGGAGGATACACCGGCACTGATCTCACATGCCGTCAGGACAAATCCCGAAGCCGCCAAAAGCCTGCATCTCTATCTGACGCCATCTGAACATCTGCCGGGTCGTGTAAGCTGGGAAATACAACCGGAAGGCGCGGACGATCATGACACTTTATCCAACCAGTATCGGGTCGCTTCGCTGCAAACCGATGGTACGGTTCTCACCGAACAGGCGAAGCCCTCACGGCTGGCCGATTTTATCGACACCTTGCATCGGGTCGTCGGCCTGCCGGTTGATTCGGAAGTCAATCGCTGGGTGATGGGCGTGGTCGCCGTCCTGTACAGCCTGGCCCTGGTATCCGGCGTCATTGTTTTGTTGCCGACCCTGGTAAAGGATTTTTTCGCGCTGCGTCTGGGGAAAAATCTCAAGCGCATGTGGCTGGATGCGCACAATGTCGTCGGTATTGCCAGCCTGCCGCTGCATCTGGTTATGGCGTTAACGGCGGTCGTGTTTGCCTATCATGATGGCATTTACAGTTTGCAGGATGTCGTGATTCACGACGGCAAGATGCGTGAGATTTTTCGTGCCGCACAGCCGCCTGCCGCAGTGGATCAGCCAACCAATCCGGACATGCTGTTGCCGCCTGCAGAGCTGGTGGCGCGCGCGCAAGCGCAATCGCCCGGCTTTGAGCCACATATGTTGCAGTATCTGGCTGTGACAACACCTCGTGCGGTTGTCCGGGTCTGGGGGCACGATCGAACGGCGATCGCTCCAAGGGCTCCGGGGGGCTTCGTGCCGATCAATCCCTACACCGGCGAAGTGCTCAGCACGGAATTTCTACCGGGCAAACAAAGTGCCGCATCAACAACAGTCAGCAGTTTTTTCGCTTTGCATTTCGCCAACTATGGCGGCAACACCGTGCGCTGGGCCTACTTCCTGCTGGCGCTCGCCGGGGCATGGCTGTTCTTCAGCGGCAATCTGTTGTGGGTTGAAAGTCGACGAAAAAAACAACGTAAAACTGCGCCACTACCGAAGCAACGCACAGATGTATCGATCATGGCCAACCTCACCGTGGGTGTGAGTCTCGGCTGTATTGGCGGTATCTCACTGACGATCGCCGCGGCCAAATGGTTGAATGGCCATGTCGACGATCTTACCGCGTGGCACCAATACGTCTACTACGCGGTGTTTTTCGGCAGCGTGGCCTGGGCGTTTGTCCGAGGCGCCGCAAGGGCTTCGATTGATTTACTGCGTGTTGCAGCCGCGTTTACCTTCTTCATTCCACTGACCAGCCTGCTGGCATGGGTATTACCCTCAATGGGTATGTGGGCGCACCAAAGCCCGGCAACACTGGGCGTCGACCTGACGGCTCTGGTAGCCGGTGGTTGTTTTGTCTGGATGGCGAGCGCTACCAGTCGACGTGTTTACCAGGGAGTCCCGCAAGATAGCGTCTGGTCATACAAAAAAGCCTGAGAACGAAGGCGTTCGATAAAACCGCCTGGGTAATTCCTCTCAACCGGCATCATCGCCGGTGATGATTCTGGCGGGTAAGTCGCTTGATTCATGCCGTGTGTCTTCTGCCAACAGGTCATTCGCGAAAAGCTCTTCATCAATCCTGGCATCCAGGAATTTTGCCACCGAGCGCAAATCGACCTCTGCATTTTCCAGGCAACAGGTAGCGCCAGGGGAAGGTGTCATGTTGAAGATGGCGCCAGCGCCGGTATCGATCTTGGCTTCACCCATCAGTAGCTGGCGTTTGTCCTTGTGGATCAGTTGTGGGCGTATGCCGCCGACATGATGGGCGAAGCACAGGTCCTTGAATTTCATGTCCGGCACGATTTTTCTGGCGTCTTTCAGAAACAGGCTTTTACCCAGTAGCGGAATCTCGAACAGCATGTTCTTGAACATGTAATTGCGAATGTCCGGTACCTTGACCAGGTCGAACAATACGTTGGCCACCTTTTGATCAAACTGGAAGATCCGAAAGAAGTCTTTCATGGTGTCCCAGTTGTAACGTTCCAGTACCGGCAATACCAGGGCGGTTGGTCCCCAGCGGGTTTTGCCTGGCACCATGACATCCGGGTCGCCATGAATGGCGGCAAACGGCAGCTTGTCGTTTTGTACCGTATACACCTTGCCCTTCAGTACCTGGGGGCTGAAGTAATAACTGCCGGCGACCGGCAATACCGAGTAGTGATGGCCATAGCCAAGGTCATGAGCCAGTTTGAGGCTATGGCCGCCGGCGCAAACCACGATGGCTTTGGCGCGGAAACAGGTGTGATTGGTTTCAACTACAAACAGATCGTTCTGGTGCTTGATGTGTTTGACGTGCTGGTTGTATTCGACATCGACCTGCTTGTCTGCAACGCGCTGCGCCTGGCGAACAAAAGAACGCGCCAATGCTTCAAAGTTGACGGCAGTATATTCGTCTTCAGAGCCTAACGCGACAATTTCCTCCGGACGCAGGCTTTCGTTGCGATAGGCGACAACCGGTTCGATTTTGGCAATGTCGCGTGCTTCCAGAACCTTCAGCCGTGGATAATGCGGCGCAAGCATGGTGTAGCGTTCACGAAGCTGGTGGCATTCTTTTTCGCCAACACCCAGCACCATTTTGGGATATTTGAAAATCAGGTGGTCAATGTCCGGTTGCGCGGTAGAGTATTTTTCCACCATGCGTGCGGCGCGCTGCACTTTCAGGGCTTTTTCCAGTTTGTAGTTGGTCTCGATATCACCGCAATGCAAGGTCTGGCTGTTGTTGCTGTGCAGTGAGTTGACCCGGGCCGGTGCCGCGTATTTCTCCAGCATGCCGATGTGTTTGATGTCGGAGTAGCGGCTGGTCAGATACAGCAATGCCGAGCCGCTGATGCCGCCGCCAACGATTAATAAGTCGAATACTGGGTTCATGCCAAATTCTTTGTGTGACCTTAAGCTGCTTCCCTGGTGACTGCACTGGCAAGCTGGACGCCAGTGGCAGGGTTCACCTGTTCATGAACTCTACCACTAACGTAAATACCGGTATATCCAGCAGGACAGCCTGCTCCTTTATCGATACTGCGAGGCCTTTAATGGCTGCAGCGCGATTGCCTGTTGTGCGGCTTTGGCTTCCCTTCTGTAGTGGTGCAGTACGGGTTCGGTATAGCCGTTGGGCTGCTCTCTGCCCTTGAAGATCAGGTCACAAGCGGCCTGGAAGGCAATGTTATGGTCCAGGTCGGTGCTCATGGGATGGTAACTGGTATCGCTACTGTTCTGGTTATCAACCTTGGCGGCCATTCGATTGAGACTCGACATGACCTGCTCTTTGCTGCAAACGCCATGATGCAGCCAGTTTGCCAGATGCTGGCTGGAAATTCTTAACGTGGCCCGGTCTTCCATCAGACCGATGTTGTGAATGTCCGGCACCTTGGAACAGCCAACGCCCTGATCGATCCAGCGCACGACATAGCCGAGAATGCCCTGCACGTTGTTATCAATTTCCTGGAGTATTTCCATCTCGGTCAGACTGTCCGGATCAACCAGCGGAATGGTCAGCATGTCGTCAATGCTGGCAGTTGTACGCTCGGCAAGCTGCTGCTGTTGCTTGCGCACATCGACCTGATGGTAGTGGATGGCGTGCAGTGTTGCGGCCGTGGGCGATGGCACCCAGGCGCAATTGGCGCCAGCCAGCGGATGGCTGATTTTTTCATCCAGCATGGCAAACAGATCGTCGGGTTTCGGCCACATACCTTTGCCGATCTGGCCATGGCCGGGCAGTCCGGTCAGCAGTCCGATATCGACGTTACGATCTTCGTATGCCTTGATCCAGGTTTGCTGCTTCATGGCTTCCTTGCGCTGCATGGGGCCGGCTTCCATGCTGGTGTGAATCTCGTCGCCGGTACGATCGAGAAAGCCGGTGTTGATGAAAATGATGCGTTCCTTTGCCGCGGCGATACAGGCCTTGAGATTGAGGGAAGTCCGGCGCTCCTCATCCATGATGCCGATCTTCAAGGTGTTGCGCGGCAGGCCGAGTACGGACTCGACGCGGGCGAACAGTTCAACACTGAAGGCGACTTCTTCCGGGCCATGCATTTTGGGTTTGACGATGTAGATACTGCCGCTACGGCTATTGCCCTGCGTGCCGCGCTTCAGATCGTGTATCGCAATCAAACTGGTGATCATGGCATCCATGATACCTTCGGGAACCTCGTCGCCGTCTTGTGTCAGGATGGCGTCGCTGGTCATTAAGTGACCGACATTTCGCACCAGCATCAGGCTGCGTCCGGGCAAGGTAAAGGATTCGCCAGTCGGTGACAGGTAGTTATGGTCGGGTTGCATGCTGCGCTCAACGATGCGATAGCCTTTATTAAATCTGGCGGTCAGGTTGCCTTGCATCAGGCCGAGCCAGTTCCGATACGCCTCGATTTTGTCTTCTGTATCAACGGCAGCGACGGAGTCCTCGAAGTCCTGGATCGAGGTGACGGCCGATTCCAGTATCACATCGCAAATCCCGGCGGGGTGACGTTGGCAGGCGGAAACACTGGGATCAAAACGCAATACCAGATGCAGGCCATGATGGCGAAACAGCAGTTTTGTTACAGCGCCTTCACTGTGTTGATAACCGACAAAGCTTTCTGCATTGCTTAATGAGGTGCGGGAACCATTAGAGAGAATGCATTCAACCTGTTTACTGTCTTGATCGGCATCTACCAGGCGATACTCACGAACGTCAGAGTGACTGGCGTTTTGCAGTGGTATTGCCTGGTCCAGCAGACGGTTGGTAAATTCAAAAACCTTGCTGCCCCTGGACGGGTTATAGGTGACATCTCTTTCATAACCGGGTTGTTCTTCGATGACATCGGTACCATACAAGGCATTAAACAGGCTGCCCCAACGCGCATTGGCCGCGTTTAATGCATAACGTGCGTTGTTGATCGGTACGACCAGTTGCGGGCCGGCAATTTCAGAAATTTCCGCATCGACGTGTTCAGTGGATACCTGGAAATCTTCCACCTCCGGTAACAGATAACCAATCTCCTGCAAAAAAGTTTTATAGGCGGCAAGGTCTTGTTGCCCGCCTTTGTTTTGCAAATGCCAGTTATCGATCAGCAGTTGCAGCTGGTCTCTTTTTTCCAGCAATGATTTGTTTTTTGGCGCCAGTTCGTCGATTAATTTTTCAAACCCCTGCCAGAAGCCTTCAACATGAACATCCGTACCGGGTAGGGCTTCCTGTTCGATAAAGTCCGCTAAAACCCTGGCAACCTGTAGTGTGCCTTTCTGAACTCTTTCCACGCTGCACCTCCTTTCCGGTGTGATGTTGTGGTCCTGGTTGAGGAGTGAACCCGGGCCTTTCAACGCTTTTACTACTTTTTGTTGTATTAACTTTAGTGGATATTATTCGGTCTTAGTATTGATTAATTAAATACAAGCTATTTAAACAAATTAGAAAAACGAGCCGGCGCTTCCCCTATAGTGAAAAACACAAACACCGTGAACTTTAAATCCATCGGAGGCTGGCAATGAGTAGACATGAGCAAATACAGGCACTGGAAAAAGACTGGCAGGAAAACCCGCGATGGACCGATGTGGAGAGAAATTACACGGCGGCAGACGTGGTGCGCCTGCGCGGTTCCATGCAAACCGAGTGCACTTATGCCCGGCAAGGGGCCGAAAAATTGTGGAAGCTGGTGCACGACGGCGAAGCCAGGAAAGGCTATGTCAATTGCATGGGGGCGATCACGGCCGGCCAGGCCATGCAGCAGGCCAAGGCTGGGATTGAAGCGATCTATCTGTCGGGCTGGCAGGTTGCCGCTGATGGCAATACCTCTGAAACCATGTATCCCGACCAGTCGCTGTATGCCTACGACTCCGTGCCAACGATGGTGAGAAGAATCAACAACAGCTTCAAGCGCGCTGATGAAATCCAGTGGGCCAAGGGAGTTGATCCTGAAGACAAAGACTATGTCGATTACTTCCTGCCCATCGTGGCCGATGCAGAAGCCGGATTCGGTGGCGTGCTAAACGCATTTGAATTGATGAAAAACATGATTGCCGCCGGCGCTTCCGGTGTGCATTTTGAAGACCAGTTGGCAGCAGTCAAGAAATGCGGCCACATGGGTGGCAAGGTGCTGGTGCCTACGCAGGAAGCCGTGCAAAAACTCACGGCCGCACGGCTGGCTGCGGATGTTATGGGAGTGCCCACCTTGTTGCTGGCGCGTACGGATGCCGAGGCGGCCAATTTGCTGACGTCGGATGTGGATGCTTACGACCAGCCCTTTGTCACCGGCAAACGCACCAGCGAAGGTTTCTACCAGGTCAAAAACGGTCTGGAACAGGCGATCAGCCGTGGACTGGCGTATGCGCCTTATGCCGACCTGGTGTGGTGTGAAACCGGCACGCCAGATCTGGGCTTCGCGCGTGAATTTGCCGAAGCGGTGTTGGCGAAAAACCCGAACAAGTTGCTCGCCTATAACTGTTCACCGAGCTTTAACTGGCAGAAGAATCTCGATGACAAAACCATTGCCAGGTTCCAGGACAAGCTCAGCGAATACGGTTACAAATACCAGTTCATCACCCTGGCCGGCATTCACAATATGTGGTTCAACATGTTTGACCTGGCGTACGAATACGCGCGCGGCGAGGGCATGAAACACTATGTGGAAAAGGTGCAGGCGCCCGAGTTTGCCGCCAGGGAAAAAGGTTACACCTTTGTATCGCATCAACAGGAAGTTGGTGCAGGCTATTTTGACGATATCACCACAGTGATACAGGGAGGGGCTTCCTCTGTTGTCGCCTTGAGTGGCTCAACCGAAGAAGCCCAGTTTGCCTGAGACTCTCCATTGCACGCCAGGGAAGGCGTTTTTTTTTAAAGTCACCAATATAACTCCCTCTCCCTGGGGGAGAGGGTTGGGGGTGAGGGGGCTGTTCAGCTCAACCCTCACCCTGGCCCTCTCCCAGGCTTGGGAGAGGGGGCATTCGGTCAAATGGTCGACCAACCCGGCTTTCAGCCGGTGAAGTGTTCACCTTGATTCAGGTCTGATTTATGCCATCCAGTCATTTCAAAACAGCCGATCTGTTTGATGAATACGGCTATACACTGTCGGTCTGTGATCCGATGTTTTCGGATTACGGGGGATCAACCGCATTTCACGGAGTAATTCGAACGCTGAAATGTTTCGAGGACAACTCAAAGGTTCGCGAGATGTTGCAGCAAAGCGTGCAAGGTGATGTGTTGGTTGTTGATGCCGGTGGTTCACTGCGTTGCGCCATGCTTGGCGATCAGCTCGCGCAACTGGCGGTTGATCATGGCTGGTCGGGCATCGTCATGTATGGCTGCGTTCGGGATGCAGATGAAATATCAGCTATGCCCTTGGGCGTGAAGGCTTTGGCGGCGCATCCGGCCAAAAGCCGGAAAAATGATGTCGGCGATATTGACCTGCCGGTAACCTTTGCCGGGGTCAAATTCATGCCGGGCAGTTATCTGTATGCCGACAGGGATGGCATTGTTGTCAGCGCAACCGAGTTGGCGCTCTAGTGCTTCGCCCTATCTGAGAAAAACGCCGGGTCGATCATGTCGATAAAGGCCTGTGTCTGCGGGCTGAGAAATTTTCCCCGCCGTACCACCACGCCGTAAGACCGTTTCGGGATGAACTCATCCAGCGGATACTGAAACAGATCGTCTTCATCGCCCAGGCAAACACCGGTGACAATCGAGATGCCCATATCCATCGCCACGTATTTTTTTATGATTTCCCAGCCACCGGCTTCCAGCGAAACCTGGAACTTCGAGCCATGCTGCTCGAACACCATTTCCAGCATGCGCCAGGTGGCCAGATGTCTGGGGGGAAGAATCAATCCATACGGGCTGATGTCGTCCAGCGTGATTTTTTTCTTTTTGGCAAGTGGGTGGCCTTTGGGTGTGATCAAGGTGGAGCTGTAGAAAATCGAAGGCCGGTAAACAATGTCATCCGGAATATCCAACATCGAGCCAATCGCCAGGTCCGCTTCATCCGAGCGCAGCATCGCCATGCCATCCCGGCCGGTTACGTTATGCAGTTTGATCTGCACGCCGGGGTAGGTTTCGGAAAACTGCTTGATGAACTCCGGCATGATGTAGAGCAGGGTGGACTCGCCGGCGGCGATATCAATCTTGCCGCGATCCAGCCGGCCAAAGTAGGCATGAAAATTTTCTTCCAGGCCATCGATGCCGTCCACCAGAGGCTGGGCAACCTGCAACAGCACCGCGCCTTCGGGTGTCAGGGAAATGTGCGGGCCGCGGCGCTCGAATACCGTGATATTGAGTTCACGTTCCAGTGCCTGAATCTGCAGGCTGACGGTCGGCTGGCTCTGGAATAATGCCTCCGCCGCCTGTGAAATACTGCCGGTCTTGGCGGCCATGCAAAAGGCGCGTAGCTGTTTCAAGCGGTTCTGCTTGTAAAACACCGTGCTGGTTTTCTTGCTCATGGCGCGCCTCTTGATTATTTAATTAAACAATATGATTAACCTAGTCTATTGGTTAAATTAATACTAGATACCATTGATGTAATGGCACAACCAGACATCAATGGCGCTTTCAGTTTCTCGTCGATGATGATTTTTATGGAGACAGGTTTTACAGCTTCTCCGCTATCAGGGAGGCAATACGGGAGTGTTATATTGCCTGGTTACGCAGTTGCAAAGCGGTTTTTTTGATAATTTATGGTTATTAATTCAGAATAGCCTTCGACAACAGCAAGCCTTATTAACCACAAGAACCTTCTTAATGACGTCCAGCCGAGCGAATAATACTTCTTTTGAAACGGGTTTCACGCTGGCTGTTCCTCTATATCGCCCGACCAATCCTGCCCCGGTGTTTCAGGGATCCCTGCTTGAAACCTGTCGTTTACAAACCCGAACATTCGCCGCACTCATTGGCCGCCTCTGGATAGGCGGCATCTGACCCACCCACAATCCTGTCTTTTGTCATCAGCTATCAAGGCTGATGGCTCGCCTCTTTTTTCGTCGTTTCAATTATCTCCATTACTAAACCAGGGTGGGTCTGATGGATAAAAACAAGAATATATTTTTAAGCCTGGCTGCGATGTCCTTGTCAGTATTTGCCGGCAAGGCAATTCATGCCGAGGACATTGATTGGGAGTTATACGGATCATTGCGGCTGGGTGTTGAAGCCGTCGATCCCGATAACAACCCCGGCAACTTTGGCAGCTACACCGCACTGCGGGATGCCTATTCGAGATTCGGAGCCAAGGCAACCTATGCGATCAATGACGACTGGTCGCTGATGGGTCAGCTGGAAGTGCCATTTGACCTTGCGAATATGGAAATGCAGTCACCCTATGATGACAGGGATGACCTGCGCATTGCCAAGCTGCAGTTGTCAGGCCCGTTGGGTACGCTCTGGTACGGTCGTGGCTGGTTGGCCTTCTACAATTATATTGCTTACCCGCTGGACTATTTCAGTAGCTACTACAGTGGTTGGGCGACATTCACGACGTTCAGGCGTCAAAACACGTTTTATTATGCCACGCCTTCATTCAGCGGTTTCCAGCTGGCCCTGGTGACGACCCGGGATAACGGGACGGCATCGGATAACCGTGATCAATACATCCTTTCTTATTCAAATAGCGGTTGGAATATCGCCATTGGTCGGGATGACCTGAATAACGGTGGCTACGCCATTGATGGTATCTCTGCCTCTTACACAACCGGACCATGGTATGTGGCGGCAAAATATGAAGAGCTCGACTACAACGCGCCATCGGTTTATGACGGCGATTCAGTCAGTAATTTGCTGGTGCAATATGCGATTGA
This sequence comes from Chromatiales bacterium, assembly GCA_050049775.1. GTDB lineage: Bacteria > Pseudomonadota > Gammaproteobacteria > Chromatiales > Chromatiaceae > JABDQZ01. The sequence continues at coordinate 75,036 of JASFVP010000007.1, read as the reverse complement.
TGACAAAAACACCCTAAGAGCAATGGTGGCCGATGTTGGCTGGGATTACGGTGATGAAGTCTTTCATCTTGGTTGGGATCACCAGTACAACGATGACCTGAAAGTCTTCGCCGAGTATTACCAGGAAGAAACCACAGCGGCGATCTCCAACAAGAAGAAGTCCTCGTTTCTCGGCTCGCCGTCTTTCAATGACCCGGCGGACTCGGGTGGCAGCGTGATTACCGTCGGCGTTCGCTATGACTTCAGTACGCAGTAATCCTGCTGCTGGTAAAGCAAGCAAATAATTCCATCTACATGTCTGGATAAACTGGCAACAGAGTATCTGAAGGAGTGAAAATGTCCAAAAAGGCGCAAGAAAAAAGAGCTTTTGCAAAAAAGCTCAAACGCATTGAAGACGAAGCCCGCGAGAAAGCAATCCGCGAGCGTGAACAATTTGTAGGGCTTCAGATAAAGCCAACGGCCTCGATTGAAGATGATGCCGCGGGCAGAGAGCCTGGCGATACCAACTGGACCGGCTTCGGTTTTGATGTGCATCCTCATGTTACCTTCATATCCACGATGGTGCTGGTTGCCTTTATCCTGCTGACGTTGATGTTCCATGATGAAGCCACCGAGTTCTTCAAAATGGCCATGTCGGGGATTACCTCTACCGCAGGCTGGTTCCTGATTCTGGTGTCCAACATTTTTATTCTGGCGGCGATCTATTTCGCCATAGGTCGATTTGGAAACATTCGCATCGGCGGTGTGGATGCCAAACCGGAATTTTCAACCCCGGCATGGTTTGCCATGTTGCTCAGTGCCGGCATGGGTATCGGACTCATGTTCTGGAGCGTCGGCGAGCCCATGTATCACTATGCTTCGCCTTCGCCGATGTTTGGTGATGTGGCCGGGTCAACGCCGGAGGCGGCCCAGGCGGCGATGGGGGTGACGTATTTTCACTGGGGTCTGCATCCCTGGGCCATCTATGCGATTGTCGGGCTCGGTCTCGCATTTTTTGCGTATAACCGCGGCCTGCCGCTGACGATCCGCTCGATTTTCTATCCCCTGCTGGGCGAGAAAATCTATGGATTTTGGGGCAACCTGATTGATGTGCTTTCAGTGTTGGCCACGCTGGTGGGCCTGGCGACTTCACTGGGGCTTGGTGTTCAACAGGTCAACGCCGGTCTGAATTATCTTTTCGGTATCGAGGTCAGCACGACTACCCAGGTGACACTGATTGTGGTCATTACCGGGTTTGCCACCATGTCCGTCATGGCCGGGCTGGACAGTGGCGTCAAGCGGCTGAGTCAGCTGAACATGATCATGGCGGCAGTCTTCATGCTGTTTTTGCTTCTCGTTGGCCCGACCATCTTTATCCTCGGAGGCTTTACCCAGAACCTCGGGTATTACTTCCGGATATTTCCCGAACTCAGTCTCTGGACCGAAACATTCCGGGAGACAAACTGGCAGGGTTCCTGGACCGTATTCTACTGGGCCTGGTGGATTTCCTGGTCGCCTTTTGTCGGTATGTTCATTGCCAGGATTTCCAAAGGTCGTACCGTTAAGGAATTTGTGCTGGGTGTGATTTTGATCCCGACGCTCTTGTCCTTCGTCTGGATGTCGGTATTCGGTGGCTCGGCCATCTTCCTGCAGTCACATGAAATCGCGGATATCACGGCTGCCGTGAAAGATGATGTGGCAACGGCCATGTTTGTCATGCTGCATAATTTTCCGTTGTCAGAAATCTTATCATTTGTGGCAATCCTGCTGGTGACCATATTTTTTATTACTTCATCGGATTCGGGTTCACTCGTGGTTGATCATCTGACTTCGGGCGGAAAATTGAATTCTCCGACACCTCAGCGGGTCTTCTGGGCGACGATGGAGGGGCTGATTGCCGCCGTGCTTCTCATCGGCGGTGGTTTGACCACGTTGCAAACGGCATCGGTGAGTACGGGGCTTCCATTTGCGCTGGTGTTGTTGATTGGCGTCTACGCCCTCTATGTTGGTTTTTCCGAGGAGCTTTATGTTGAAAATGCCGTGCAGCAGGCGGTGTCCGATGCGGAGACCGAACATCTTCTCGAAGAAGCGGTCACTTCAGCCGTGAATAACAAGATCGATAGTTAGTGGTGTTTAAAGTATCCGTATCGTGATTGAACGACACGGATACTTGCATCAACCTGGATATCCGGATAAATAGCAGTAATACGATTGCTCAGATATGAATTGCCATGGATGAACTCCTGAAATCATCAGCGCTATTGCTGGTATTGCTGAATCCTTTTCTGCTGATTGTTTACCTGACCGGCATCGTCCAGAAGCTGGACCAGAAGCAGTTCAGCCAGGTCCTGTTTCGGGCTGGAATGATTTCCTCGGTTGTTTTTTGCAGCTTTGCCATTCTGGGCGATGCGATTTTCGTCAGATTCATGCAGGTGGAGTTCGCTTCCTTTCAGATTTTTGGCGGGATTGTTTTTCTATTGATCGGTCTTCAGTTTGTTTTTCATGGGCCTGCCGCTATTGAGATATTACAGGGTGAATCAAAACACCTTGCCGGCGCGATCGCCATGCCGGTATTTATCGGGCCCGGTACGGTCAGCGCCAGCGTGGTCATCGGCAAGAAGCATGACCCGCTCATGGCCTGTCTGGTTATTATCGCAACCGTAATCGTGTGCATATTGACCTTGATGCTGTTGAAAAAGCTTCATGATGTCGTGCTGCCAAGAAAGGAAGCCATCGTGCAAAGATATCTGGAGATTGCAGGCCGGGTGACGGCTTTAATCGTCGGCACGATCGCGATCGATATGATCATGCGCGGGGTTCGAACCTGGGTGGAAAAGTTCTAGAATTTTTCTGGTTGTGAACTGATATCGGTCAGGCCCACAGGAACGCCAACATCCAACACCGCGCCACGGTCATCGGTTTCCAGCAATGATAGCTCGTTAGCGCCTGAATCTGCAGGCTGACGGTCGGCTGGCTCTGGAACAACGCCTCTATCGCCTCGAAATACTGCAGGTCTTGGCAGCATGCGGAAGGCGCTGGGTGTTTATTGAGTTGGCGCGACCCGTATCTTTTGGTATTTCTACATTATCCGGAGACGTGCCGGTAACGAGCATGGAGATAGAAAGTCGCCTCCTATCATGGAAAACGCAGTGTCTTCCTAATTAACTGTTAGCGGGTAAAAGAGAAACATGAATCCTAATACCTACCTTGAATCGATGTGGCGCAACTCGTACGAATCATATGTGTTTGTCGCAATGAGCTTTGAAGATAGGTTTAATGCCAGATTTGAAAACGTTATCAAACCAGCAATAGAAGAGAATGAAATTGGTGGTCGTAAGTTAAAAGCATACAGAGTAGACCTTTCCAGGTCGGGGGAATCTATTCTTACTGAAATCTCTAATGGCATTGCTCATTGTTTTCTATTTTTAGCGGATGTTTCTACCATTGATCATCTTCGGTTTAGTGATAAACCCGCCAGGAATTCAAATGTTCTTTACGAGGTTGGCATAGCATTAGCTTGCAGAACTTCTGAGGAAGTTTTACTTGTACGAGATGATTCTGATCCTCTGATATTTGACACCAGCTCTGTTCCTCACATAACCATTGATTTTGAAGATCAAAAGAAGGCTAAAGAAGAAATTCAATCACTGTTAGAAGACCGAGCCAAAGAGCGTAAAATTATTGAAGATGCACGAGTTCTTTCATCTTTATCTCACCTTTCCCCTGGAGACCTTGATTTGCTAATGGGGCTTTTTAAATTAGCCCCAAGCCAATCAACAGATTTACGTAGATATATTGGTGAGAATAAAATGCTCTCCATTCCAACCGCAAATGCTCTAGGTAACTTACTGCGTTTAGATCTCGCAATTGGTCACGCAATTACAGAAGATCGATCCTTAACGTACAAATTGACTGATATTGGTAGGGCAGTTGCAGATCGTTTTCAAAAATTGGTTCAAAAGAAAAAAGAAAACGATGAAAATAAAACCCGATAACAAACGCCTTCATCGGACAAACCAACGCTTCGCTGCGATTTTCTGCTGAGGCGAGGCGTTATGTGTTTTATAAATGACGGGTTTAGATCCTGAGCGGACATTCTGTACTCTTGATTTTTAGCAGATAAAAAAGAGTTACGTGGGGCCGACCCGGTTCAAGCAAATCACCCCGCGAAAATATATACTCTTTAGCATCATGACCAAGATTAACTTTCAAAATAACCTTGATAGCCTTTATAAACAAGAGTGTTTTCTACGAGAGCAAGCTATTTCGATAATTCATAGTAAGCCAAAATTATCATTGCACCTTCACGCTATTGAGCGCGGAATGAGCATGGCTAAGGTCGTAGTAGATTATCCTTACGATGATGAGGATTTTAAGGTAGTAAAGATGCTCAGTATAAGGATGTTCAACGCATTCGGAGCAAGTCTGACACTCATATTTTCCGGCTATCATCAGAATAGTGGCATGGTTATGCGTGACATACTAGAAACAGTCTTCCTCATGGATTTGTTCGAAACCGACCATACAGCGATTGAACGTTGGCGTTTTGCAGATAAAAAAACGCAGCGCGAAAAATTTTCACCGGTGGCTGTAAGAAAAGCCCTTGATGAACGCGATGGGTTTCATACTAAGAAACGGGCAGAAGCCTATAAGATGTTCTCTGAGCTTGCAGCACATCCAAATATGCATTCGCAACATATGCTGCGTCCAGAGAAAGGCGGAGATATTGTTACTGGTCCATTCATGGAGGAAACTACCCTTGAGGCAGGGGTTTCTGAACTAGGGAGAATTGCCATACAGGCAGGAGAGGTTATGAATGCTTTTCTTCCTGAAGGGTGGGATCACGATGATGTCCGTGCTAGTTTTGCTTTAATCAAAAATGAATGGATAGAAACGTTCTACAGATAGGCTTTTCCAATTTAACCGGAATCATAAACCAATTGTTTCTAATATTAGGGGAAGCTGGGATTAGATCCGCGAGCAATAAGGGGTAGACCACAAATACTGAGCGTCTGTTTTTGGTCATAAGCGGACATAGGGTAATTAAATCAAAAGCAATAAAAACACATAACAAGGCACTCTAGTCGATCGCTAACGCGTCGGCTGAGTTTGGTTGTTCAATCCTTTTAGGAAATAATCATGGCAACTAAAACAGACTTACAAGGCTGGGTAGAAAATGCCATTAAAGACAATGGTGGTCGCGCCAAATTAATTGATGTGGCGCGCCATATCTGGCAACACCATGAGTCCGATCTCAAAGCGTCTGGCGATCTTTTCTATACCTGGCAATATGATATGCGTTGGGCTGCAAACCAATTACGAACACAAGGCATTTTGTCATCAGCAGAAACGTCACCGAGAGGAGTATGGATACTCAAGGGTTAAAAGATTATGGTGCAATGGAGACAGTATAAGACATATGAGTCCGCTGAGAACGTAAACAAATGCCTGTACGTCTTTAAGAGTGGGCATCGCTACCTTTACATTGGTAAGGCAAAGCAGTTTGGAGGCAAGGCCGGAAGATATGCATACGGTTACAGATATTTAGTCGATGCCTTGCTTGAGTCAGGAACAAAGCTGTTTATCGCAAAGCTAACTAATAGGCAGTGGAAGTCAGTAAGGGACTATGAGAACACATTGCTGAACTCAACTAGAGGTCAAAAAGCGGTAAATCGACAAAGGGTAAAAAATTTCAACATTATTAATGGCCTAAAAGGACCATGAGCGCATTTAACAAGTCGGTCTGGCGGATGCAATAAAACTGCGCCACTGGCCTCACACCTAAAGGGTCTATTTTAGGTTGTGGAGATTTGGCCCAGATCATTCGGATGATCTACATCTATCATCACTCCCCGGTCATTAGTGTCCAGCAATGAAATCTCATGACCGTATTGCCTGAGTAATTCCCTGGCACCCGTATCACCCTGCAACGCCAATAGCTCATCACGCCATCTGGCTGAAAAGCCAACCGGATTACCGCGCTGGCCACGATACACTGGCGCTGCAATGGATGCGCCGGCGAGTAATTCTTCTTTCATTAACTCTATAGTTGTTGGTTGCACCCATGGCATATCGGCCAAAGCAATCAGCCAGCCATCACTTTGGCTGGCGGCTTGCACGCCGACGGCGATGCTGGTTGCCATGCCCAGTTCGGCCTGGGTGTTGATAACAACTTTCAGGCCAAGTGCTTCATAAGCATCAATCAATGCCTGATCCTGCGGGCGCACGACAGCAATGCTTTCGGGTAATGCATGCAACAGGTTTTGCGCGGAGGCAATACCAATAGGAATACCATCGGCAAGCGGATGCAGCAGTTTGGTGCTACCGAAGCGTGTGGATGCGCCGGCGGCCAGTAATATGCCGGTAATACCCAAAGTCTGTTACCCGTTAATGCCGTTACGAATCGCGGTAATCTGCGCGAGGATGGAAACGGCGATTTCGGCTGGTCGTTTGCTGCCGATGTGCAGTCCGGCGGGGCCGTGAATACGTGCCAGCTGTGGTTCGGAATAGCCGAGTGACTCAAGACGCTTGTGTCGGGCTTCGGCAGAACGCCTGGAACCCAGCGCGCCGATATAAAACACTTCGGATTCCAGCGCGGCGCTCAAGGCCAGATCGTCCTGGCGTGGATCATGCGCCAGCACCACCACCGCAGTGCGTTGCTTGTCGGTAAGCTGGCTGACCGCATCATCCGGCATTTGTTTGCTGTAATGCGCATCGCTAATGGCATCGCCGGGTTGGTAGGTATCACGTGGATCGCAGATGATGACACGGTAGTCGAGCTGCAAGGCCATGCGGGCCAGGTGGCCGGCGATCTGGCCGTCGCCGACCAGCAGTAGTTGCCAGGAGGGACCGAATGTCTTGCTGATGCTGGATTCCGAATGCTGAAACTCGATACCGGCTTGCCCGGGCAGCAGTTTCGCCTTACCCGAGGCGATATCCAGCTTGCGTGTCACCAGCTGCCCTTGTTGCAGTTGGCCTAACAGTTGCTGGATCGACGCGGCGTTATTCAGAAACTCGGTCAGCACTTCCAGGCGACCGCCACAGGGCAGACCGAAACGCGAAGCCTCCTGGCTGTCGACGCCAAAATCAATCAACGTGGGCGACGGGCCGGCCAGTGTGCCTTCGCGGTAGCGACTGAGCAGTTCCTCCTCGACACAGCCACCGGATACCGAGCCGGTGTATTGCCCGCTTCGGTTCATCACCATGAGTGAGCCGGGCGGGCGCGGTGAAGAGCCCCAGGTTTTGACGACGGTCACCAGGGCGATCTCTTCACCGGACTGTAGCCAGTTCAAGGCGGTGTCGAGTACCTCAACATCATCCGCCTGCAGCTTGATCGACATCGACTGCGTTTCAGGCTTTGCGCAGATCGGCGTGTTTCAGCGGGAACTCGCGTATGCGTTTGCCGGTGGCGGCGAAGATGGCGTTCAGTACCGCCGGCGCCGCGACGGCAATCGTCGGTTCGCCGATACCGCCCCAGAAACCGCCGGACGGCATGACAATCACTTCAACCTTGGGCATTTCCGACATCAGCATGGAAGGGTAGGCGTGGAAGTTGTCCTGCTCGACCGAACCGTTCTTCAGTGTGCATTCGCCGTACAGCAAGGCCGACAGGCCAAACACGAACGAACCTTCAACCTGCGCTTCGATCTGTTGCGGGTTGACAGCATAGCCTGGATCGGTGGCCGCCACGATGCGATGGATTTTCAACAGGCCATCATCATCGACCGAAACTTCCGCACAGGCAGCGACATGGCTGGCAAATGCCTTGCACACGGCCAGGCCGCGATACACGCCCGCCGGCGCGGGTTTGCCCCAACCGGCTTTGTCGGCAACGGCATTGAGCACCGCCAGGCTTTGGGGATGGTTGGCCATGAGCTTCTGGCGAAAGGCGAGCGGGTCCTTGCCGGCGGCATGCGCCAGTTCGTCCATGAAGCTTTCCATGTAAATCGCGTTTTGGTTCACATTCACGCCGCGCCAGAAACCCGGCGGCACCGGCGGGTTGCGCATGGCGTGTTCGACCAGCAGGTCGGGTATGCCGTAACTGATGCCGTGATCGCCTTCCGGCAACAGCCCCTGGAAGGTGAACATGTCTACACCGTTCTGCATCCATTTGGGATTGACCGCGGCCAGAATTGATTGCCCGGAAATACGGATGTGCAGGCCGCTCAGGTCGCCGTTCTCATCCAGTCCACCGACCATTTTGGCTTTGGTGATCGGATGGTAATGACCGTGCTGCATGTCCTCTTCACGCGTCCAGAGCAGCTTGACCGGTGTGCCGGGTAATTGTTTGGCAATGGCGACCGACTGTTTGACAAAGTCATGGAAAGCGCCGCGCCGGCCAAAACCGCCGCCGAGATGTATCTTGTAAACATCACACTGCGAAGCGGGTAATCCGGCGGCTTCGGCCGCAGCTTCGAGCGCGGCTTCGCCGTTCTGGGTCGGGCACCAGACTTCACAGCGCTGTTCGGTCCAGCGCGCCGTGGCGTTCATCGGCTCCATCGGCGCGTGGTTCTGGTACGGATAGGCATAGGTGGCTTCAACCGTTTTGGCCGCATTTTGCAAAGCCTGTGCGGCATCACCGGCCTGGTTGCCGACAAATGCGTCTTTGGCGGTGAGGCCTTCATCCAGCATCGCATCGATAGCCGCACTGTCGAGGTCGGCATTCGGTCCTTTGTCCCATTTGATGCGAACGGCATCCAGCGCGGTTTTCGCCTGCCACCAGGTGTCCGCCACCACGGCAACCGCATTGCCTTCGACGCCGACCACGGCTTTGACGCCGGGCATTTGTCGCGCATTGCTGTCGTCAAAGCTCGCGAGTTTGCCACCGAATACCGGACAGGCCTTGATCGCGGCATTGAGCATGCCGGGTAATTTCAGGTCGGCACCGAACACCTGTTTGCCGGTGAGTTTGTCAAAGGTGTCGAGTCGTTTGACCGGCTTGCCGATCAGCTTCCAGTCCTTGGGATCTTTCAGGGTTACCTGTACCGGTGGAATCATTTGCGCCGCGGCCGTGGCCACCTTGCCATAGGTTGTGGTGCGCCCGGTCGGGCGGTGGGTGATGACGCTCGCCGCGACACTGCATTCTTCGATATCGACATCCCAGGCTTCGGCAGCGGCTTCAAGCAGCATGATGCGGGCAGCGGCGCCGCCTTCGCGCACATACTGGTGACTGCCGCGGATGCCCTGGCTGCCACCGGTCGAGAAACTGCCCCAGACGCGGTTGCGGGCCAGGTTCTGGCCCGGCGTCGGGTATTCCGTGATGACTTTGGACCAGTCGCATTCGAGTTCTTCGGCGACCATTTGCGCCAGGCCGGTCAATGTGCCCTGGCCCATCTCGGAGCGGGCGATGCGAATGATCACCGTGTCATCCGGCTGGATCACAACCCAGGCGTTGACCTCAGGTGTGGTGCCACCGGCAGAGCCTCCCTCGGCTCCCAGCGGCAAGGAAAACCCCAGCGACAAACCGGCGCCGGCAGCGGCCGTACCGATCAGAAAGCGGCGACGCGAAATATCAACAGTATGCCTAGCCATCCTGACCTCCACGTTTGTTGATTTCTACCGCGAGATGAATGCCGCGGCGCACCCGATTGAAGGTGCCGCAGCGACAGATGTTGGTGATGTTGTTGTCGATATCCGCATCGCTCGGCGTGGGATTATCATTGAGCATGGCCGCGACACTCATGATCATGCCGGGCTGGCAGTAACCGCACTGCGGTACATCCAGTTCATTCCAGGCCTGTTGCACCGGATGACTGCCGTCAGCGGACAGTCCTTCAATTGTGGTGATTTTCTGCGAAGCTTTTAAGGAACCGACGGGAACCATACAGGAACGCGTCGCCTTGCCATTGATGTGTACGGTGCAGGAACCGCAAACGCCAATGCCGCAGCTGTACTTGGTGCCCGTCAGGTCAAGGTGTTCGCGTAGGACCCAGAGCAGGGGAGTGGATGCATCAACATCCACATCAACGAGTTTTCCGTTTACGTTGATTTTTGCCATTAAAGCTCTCCTCAAGATGTTGAGAATGCCGGATGTGCCAGTCAGCATTACCAGTGAATGCGACTTTAGCCAATTCGCCGTGTCAGTTTCAACAATAACAATTTGTTGTAAGCGCGTCAGTATCGACTTTTGTCGCTAAACTACAAGACAGTGGCAATATCGAAAGGTGCCACACTGGTTGATTTTGCTGGATTTCGGCATATGAAAAATTTATCTAAACAAAGCATGATTAATAAATCGGCGCTGTGGCTGCTTTTCTGTCTGCTATGCGCGCCCGGCCTGCAGGCTTTTGAAATCAATGACGGCCATATCCATTACAACGAGGATATCTGGTCGAGATTCTCGCCCGAGCAGGCGATTCGGTCTTTAAGTCGCAACAACATCAAACGCGCAGTCGTCTCCAGCACGCCCGCTGAAGGCACGGAGAAACTGTATGCGCTGGCGCCGGATCGCGTGATCCCGTTCCTGCGGCCGTATCGCGTTCATCGTGATCGCTTTACCTATCATTCGGACCAGACAATCGTCACCTATTTGCAACAGAAAATCGCTACCGGCATTTATAAAGGCATTGGCGAGTTTCATTTGTTCGAGGAACATAAAGACACGGATGTGGTGCAGCAGATCATGCAACTGGCGGCTAATAATGATCTGGCGATCAGTGCTCATTCCGATCATGCCACCATTCTCACCCTGGTGAACTTGCAACCCGATGTGCGGGTGATCTGGGCGCATTGCGGTATGGATCATCCGGTTGCGGATGTCGTGCAGGCATTGCAGCAATATCCCAATCTATTCTGCGAGCTGTCGTTTCGTTATGGCATGTTGGATGAGGACGGACGGCTTGTTCCCGAATGGAGAAGCTTGCTGGAAAACAACCCAACACGGTTTGTGCTGGGCATGGATACCTACATCCCCAAGCGTTGGGCGGAATTGCCGGAAAATGTTGAAACTGCCCGCAATTGGCTAATGCAACTTTCGCCGGATGCCCGCGACATGATTGCCAGGGAAAACATTAACGATTGGTTCCCCCGGCTTTAGCCGGCAAAAACAGTCTCCCTCTCCCCACGGGGAGAGGGTTGGGGTGAGGGGGTATGTCCAATGCTATTCAACCCTCACCCTTGCCCTCTCCCAAACTTGGGAGAGGGGGCAGTCGCCGAATGGTCAACCAATTCGGTACAAAGCGCGTGAGCTAACTTGCCGCCGGCTGATTCTGTAAAAACAGGGTTTGCGTGGGATAGGCAAACTCGATGCCTTCTGCTTCAAAGCGTTCATGAATGTGCAGGTTAATGGCCTGCTGGATATCCATATAGATGTTGTAATCCGGGCCGAGCACATAATAGACGGTCTCGAAGTTGATCGAGAAATTACCATATTCCTTGAAATGTGATCGGTCGAAGCGGGTGTTTTCCTGTGCCTCGATGGCTTCGCGGATAATGCCCGGAATCCTGGTCAACTGATCACGTGTGGTCTGGTAGGTCACCCCGATATTGAAAGCCACACGGCGTTCGTACATGCGCCCGTAATTGCGGATGCGGCTGCCGAGCATATCGGTATTGGAAAAGATGAGCTGTTCACCGGACAGGCTGCGCAAGCGCGTGGTCTTCAGGCCGATGTATTCGACGCTGCCCATATAGTCGCCAATGATCAGGAAATCGCCGACGGTAAACGGCTTGTCGAGCACGATCGACAGCGAGGCGAACAGGTCGCCAAGAATGTTCTGCACGGCCAGCGCAACCGCGATGCCGCCCACGCCAAGACCGGCCACCAGCGCGGTGACATCCACACCGAGGTTGTCCAGTATCAGCAGCAGAACCACTGACCACAGCACCAGGCGACCGACAAAGCTCAGCGCACTCATGGTGGTGACGCTGGCCGGGTCCTCCTTGAGCTTGCGCTGTCGGTAGCCTTCCACCCAGAATTTGATGGCGGCATTGAGCCAGACACCGGCCTGGATGAGCAGGGCGACGATCACGACGGCTTGAGTGGTTTCGCGCACATGCTCGGGCAGTGTCAGGGTCAACGAACCGGCGAACAGGGCGACTATAAGCAGGAACAGTCCCTTGGTATGGCGCAGCAAGTCGACAAAGGCGTCGTCCCAGGTGGTGGCGGTGCGTTTCGCCAGTCGCTCGATTTGCTTGACCCCCAGGGCCTGAAAGATACGCAGTGCAATCGCGCCCAGAACTGCCACAGACAGGGCGATCAGCCAGGTTTGCAGGGAATTGTCGTAGAAGGTGCTGGAGAGAAGTTCCATGTTCATGCGTGCATATTTTTGGTGTTACTGCCCATGCAAAAGGGGAATAATTGCATGCCTCACCATAACAAATTCGCTGGCGGGTTCCAATGTGCGCCAGACAGGACACTGCAAGCGTGAGCGAGCCAACGCTGATTTGAACCGGTGAGCGCAGTACAAGCGGGTTTTATTTTGACTTGATTCAGGTGATTACATGGAAGAGAACAAAATCGTTCTGGGTGGCAATGGCATTGATCAGGTTGTGCTGGATGCCGGGATGGCGAATCGTCATGGCTTGATCACCGGTGCGACCGGCACCGGCAAGACGATCACCTTGCAGGTGTTGGCCGAGTCCTTTTCCCGGCTAGGCGTGCCGGTATTCACGGCCGATATCAAAGGTGATCTGTCCGGCCTGGCCGAAGCCGGTAGTGACCATCCGAAAGTCACCGAGCGCTTGCAGTACATCAAGATCAACGATCATGCCTTCACACCAAACCCGGTACTGTTCTGGGATGTCTACGGCGAGAACGGTCATCTGGTAAGGACTACGGTGTCGGATATGGGGCCGACCTTGCTGGCCAATCTGCTGGAATTGAATGAAACCCAGGAAGGCGTGTTGCAGATTGCTTTCAGTGTGGCGGATGATGAGGGGCTGCTTCTGCTGGACCTGAAAGACCTGCGCTCCATGCTCAACTGGGTCAGTGATCATGCCAATGAAATCGAACGCGACTATGGCCGCGTTTCCCGCCAAAGTGTTTCGGCTATCCTGCGCCGTTTGCTGGTCATTGAGGAACATGGCGGTGAATTGTTTTTCGGCGAACCGGCCTTGCGGCTGGAACATCTCATGCAAACCGATTTTTCCGGTCGGGGCGTTATCAGCTTGCTGGATGCGACCCGGCTGTATCATTCACCGAAAGTGTATTCGACTTTTCTGCTGTGGCTGTTGTCTGAGTTGATGGAAGAATTGCCGGAAAGAGGTGATGCGGATTTGCCCGAACTGGTGTTTTTCTTCGACGAGGCGCATTTGTTGTTCAGCAATGCACCGAAAGCACTGGTCGAAAAAATCGCACAGGTGGTTCGCCTGATTCGTTCCAAAGGTGTCGGGGTGTTTTTTGTCACCCAGTACCCGAATGACATCCCGGATGAAGTCATCGGCCAGTTGGGTAATCGCATCCAGCACGCCTTGCGCGCCTTTACGCCAAAGGACAAAAAGGCGGTAAAAACAGCGGCCGAAACATTCCGGCAGAATCCGGCATTCGATACCGCGGAAATCATTGGCCAGCTCGGCGTCGGCGAAGCGCTGGTTTCAACGCTGGATCGAAAAGGCGTGCCGAGCGTGGTGCAGCGCACACTGATGTCACCACCCGGTTCCCGGTTCGGGCCGATTGACACAGCCCGCCGGGCAAGCCTGATGAAGAAATCCCCGTTGCAAGGAATTTACGATGCCGGTGTCGATCGGGAATCGGCGTATGAGATTCTCAAATCGCGCGAAGAAGAGCGAATACGCAGCATCGAAAAACAGCGGCAGGAGGAGAAGCAGCCGGTTCGGCAAAAGGCAGCGCCGCGAAGCTCGAACCGCCAGTCCGCCGGTGAAGCATTCACCAAGTCGGTTGTCCGTGCGATTGGCTCCAGCCTGGGTCGACAAATCATCCGCGGAATTCTTGGGTCCATTACCGGAAAAAGATAAGGTAGGCACTTCAGCAAGTTTACACAGGGAGTAAAGTCGTATGTCAGTTGTCACCACCAGAGTTGCAGCCGTCCTGTTGCCAGGACTGTTAATGATGCATTCAGCCGGACATGCCATGGACAAGGGCGAGTGGAGTATCGATCTCAATGGCCTCTCGTGGCATGACGAGAACCATTACACCGATAACGGCGTGACCAAAAGCTACAATGAAACCAACCCGGGCGTAGGCGCCAGCATCGCGTATCGCGACGACCTCGATATCAAATTCGGTTTTTTTGAAAACAGCTATCGTGAGCAAAGTGCCTACGCCGGTGTTTACTATCACAAGGACTTTTATACGGATGGCGGCTGGACAGTCGCACCGGGTGTTTCGTTGCTGCTGGTCTCTGGTTACGACGACACTCCCGAGGATGCGCCGGTCATCGCGCCGATTCCGATCCTCGGCGTGAGCTTCGGCCACAAGTCGGCCCGGTTCAATCTGGGCTACGTGCCGTTTGGTGAAGTGGATTTTGCGACCCTGCAATTGCAGATTGTGCCGAAGTATTGGTAATTCGCAAGGTGGAGGGCTACCTCGTTAAATAACGATGCAAGCCTAAAGGTGATTGCTGATAGTTAGAATGTGAATTGAACCTAAAATAAAGAACCCGACGGCCAAAGAGAACAGGTAGCGTGATGCGGTCATTGGAATGATGTTGCCCCTCCGTAACATACTGATAATAAAGATAAGTGTTACAGGTCCCCACATAAACAGCCATTTGGTTTGACCAAAGCTTTGCCTGGCGACGAAATCGGTATTTATCAATAGCAGCGCCAGAGCGATTCCGGCGAAAAAAAGGATATTCTCAATAATCCAGGGATGTACTCTGGTGTCTTGCTTTATTGCTTCGGATTCCTGTTGCTTGAATTGAGCGTCTTTCTCGATTTGGGCTTCCAGTCTGGGTGCCAGCCATCTGGCCAGAAGCAGTATGAGCCATAGGAAAATAGCAAGGAGTAATATTGCTGTTACTAGTAGTCCGATTTTAGTCAAACCATCCATAGCTTATCCAGAAATATTCTGTAGAAGTGATTGTCATTTCCATGTTTCAGGTTTTATAAAAAAGCGAACCAGCAAAGTCAACATGCCACCAATCGCACTATTCGCCGCAACCACGACAATGAATTCACCCCAGGCCCCGAGTTTTTGTGCCGCCAGGGAGTCACCTGCCGTGGGAGTTTGGCCAAGCAGTCGTTGTACAACACTGTAGGCGTTCAGGAACTCGGCTTTCGATCCAATCATGAAATCGATGACGATCATGATGATCAGAGCGGCCATGGAAAGGCCGAGAAACAGAGTGTGCGTCTTTATCAGGTCTGACTTCAGGATAATTCGGGCACCAGCCCAAGCTGTTGAAAAAAGCCCAGGTTATCGAGGATTTCCTGATCCTCGTAGATTTTATCGTCCTTAAATCGGCTCATTACCATTCCCTGTATTTGCACTGTTTTTTGGGTTCCTGGAATTCCCATGAAATCTTCCTCGTGCGTTCCTCTCAGAGTAAACGAGGTACACGCCCGCTCATCGGAGGTGAAAAGATCGTCTATCTGAATGTTGAGATCAGGAAAAGCGCTGCGGAAAACCTGAATAAATTCTTTCAATTGACCTATGCCATGTAGTTGGCTGTCAGTGCTCGCGTATTGGTACTCTGGATGAATAATCTCATCGAGTACAGAAAGATTGCCTTCGTTGAATGCCTTATCAATGAGGGTGCGAATTAATACTTCAGGTTGCATGTTTGTCTCCTGTGCTTAGTGCTTCTACAACGATATAACACTCATGGAAATAGTGCGATGCTAGGAGCATCTGGCGACCGAAGGGGGCAAATTTAATGTAATTGTTAAGTTGTCTAATCTCCATAGAACACAAGATTCCTTCGATTTTGAATGGCTTCGTGGGCTGCGGCATCGAGATTCTTGAAAGCCTCAATAACCAATGACTTGTCTAATGTTTTCAGCCCCCTGTTTAGAGTCTCATGCCTGATTTTCTTTTGCTGGTGAAAATTAGACCTTTAAGAACGTAAGCAATTACTTTTCGTAATCTAATGCAATCATCTAGGTTGTATTCAGTGTCACCATATTCATCAATATCTGTACCACCAACATGTATTAAAGGCAGCATAAATTCTTGAATTTCAAAGCTTGGAAAGAACCAATTGGTTCTTTTCCTTTTGAATTCTTAATATCCCAACAAATCATCTCTTACACTTAATGTCTAACTCGCCGGAAAGTGTAAGCGCAGCGAGTATTTTGCTCTGTGAAGCTAGTTGTTAGGCAGGGTTTAGCAGTTGAGTGGGTGCAGGAAAACCCCACTCTTTTTTGTAAATATAATGTTTGATAGGAAATAGTCTTTTCCATTAATGATTACCTTTATCGTATCTATTTTTAACTTACTTATTTCTTTGTCAATTATTAAAAATGACTGTGAGTATGTTTCGAATGTTTCATCGGTTGTTCTATCCATGATCGAATTAACAGGATACTCTTTTTCTAGGAGATCATTTGATTCGTATCTATTCACAAATCTTAGTCTTGTAAAACTATCTGCTTTTAGTTCTCGTTTTCTGTTGTCTGTATAGATATCTACAATTTGGATGGGCCAGACAATAGTTGCGTCTTCAGATATATCAAAGGTTATTCCAAGTCTGGTTATCCCTTGATACTCCCATAGCATCACTTTTATCTTGACATTGTCAAAGTGGTAGACAAGCTGATTATCTGCGCCGACTTTGCCGCGACAATACTCTTTTTCGATTGTGGCTCCATTTGCCTGAGGATAGAAATATTCCTCATGTAAAACAGCACAGGAGCTTAGCTGGGTAAAAAGTATAATAAGTAGTAATTTCTTGATCATGGCTATGCGAAGCCTAACGGTGAGTTATATGGAGAACATGCTACTGGAGATATAGAGAAGCTATATATCTCTGTAAATACTTAATCAGCATGGTAACGCAATTTACTGATTTTGTTAGCTTTCAGGTAGGTAGTTGGCTGATTACAAAATATAGCCTGCTAGACTGGAGTAATCGTATGGAGCTAGTGAGAGGGAAAGTCTGCTCTGGTTGCGGGATATTTCAGAACAACCCGTAGTGATACGCACCTTCGATGACACCACTGGTGTAGTGGCCGTTCAATCCCTTGAAATCACCTTTGGCGAAGTAGAGTTTGAGTTGCGGTTTGTCCTGCCGGGCTTGCTGTACATTTTCGACCAGCTGCTCATCGGCGTTGCGCACCAGCACGCCGTTGAAGCCGGCGGTGAGAGGGAAGATGTCGTTGCCGCTGTCGCCGCAAAATACGACCGAGTCCTTATCAACTCCAGCCTGTTCAGCAACGTATTCCAGTCCGGTGAGTTTGGTGGCACTGTTGGGCAGGAAATCGAGCAGGCCCTTGTCGGCCTGTGAGTCATAGCTGTAGATGATGACTTCGTCGAAATGTCCTTTAACACGTTCATCGACTTGCGCCAGGATGCTTTCGCGGTTGGTGTGGTCGACGTCATAGCTTTGTTTGAAAGCGTTGAGATGTTCCGGCGCCTGCTCGGTCAGGCCGGCAATACCGGCGACGGCTGCACGGACAGCCTGGTTGTCCCATGCCGGACTGCGCTCACGAATCAGCTCGGCCCAGCCGGCATCGTCGTGCCATTGGCCGTTATCGAAACGGCGAATGGTGGTGCCGACATCGCCGACCAGCACATCCGGATGCCTGACGCCGAACTGCTCGATGGCCTGCTCGGTCAGGTCGAGGTTGCGGCCTGTGACATAGACAACCAGCACATCGTGTGACGCGGTGAGTTCGTTGAACATGGGAATGGCCTGTTCATCGGCAGGCCAGTGGCCGTTCGGAAGCAGGGTGCGGTCGAGGTCGGTTGCCAGTATTTTCATGGTCGTTCAGGTCTTGTGTGTATAGTCCAGCAAGGTTTTTTCGCTATCGCCTTCGAGGGTGGCGATGCTGAATTGATGGCTGCGTAAGTCGGCCTTGAGCAACAAGCCGCTACCATTATTACGCCAGGCAATGTTCAGCTGGTCAGGTTCGGTGTTGATGATTTCCATATCACCGTCAAAGGCGGGCGAGGTATTGCGCAAACGGATCAGCTCCAGCTGATCCAGCACCACCGGTTCGGTCAGGCAGTGCTCGATGTCAGCGAGCCTGAGTGTGGTGCGGTTGATTTCCTTGTGACTGGCGGTGTGGCCGCGTTTGGCGGCGGCGTAGTCATTGGTGCCGGCAAACACATCCAGATACCAGACCTCGGGCAGGCCGGGCATGAACATCTGGATGGCGCGCGCCAGCCGCAGTTTTTGTTCGTCCTCACCCAGGGCGCTGAAGAAAGTGGCATTGACCTGATAGTAGTCAATCTTGTTGCCATCGGCGTCATACAGTTCCTTGGTCAGGCCGCCGCGCTCGATGATCAAATCGACGATGGCATCGATGCTGGCATCATCCAGCAGGCCGGGGCGGGTCTCGCTATCGACTTTCTTGCCGCGCAGGTCCAGTACCGGTATGCCGTCGTGGCAGCCGAGCATGTTGATGGTCTGCAGTTTCTTGCTGCGTATGTCATCAATCCAGTGCAATAGAGCGCTGTTGTCGGCCTGTTCCAGCGTATGGATGATCAGGCCCGGGAAGAAGAAGTCGTAGATCGGATAACCGCTGTTGGCAATTTCCTCGTGTATTTTGGCGCCGTATTCAGCGTGAATTTCCGGGAAGACAATTATGTCGTGTTGGTCTGCCAGAGCGCGCAGGCGTTCCAGGTAGTCCCAGGTGCCGGGGCGATTGAAGAAATTGGTCTCGCACGGTTTTTTGTGCAGATAGGCAAAAGCATCCAGGCGAATGATTTTGGCGCCATAACCGGCAAGCTTTTTCAATGTGTCGGCGTAAAAGTCCCAGACCTTTTCGGAGCGCGCATTGAGGTCCATCTGGCCGAGGAAATCGCGTTTCTTGCAGATGACGTCCAGCAATCCCTTTTGCGCGGCTTCATCGTTATTGGAAAACTCCGCCAGTTCTTCGGCGCTGAGCAGGCCATTCTCTTCCAGTACGATACAGATCTGGTGATGCAGCTCACTGGCCCGCTCAGGGTCGATGCCATCGATTGCGGCCAGCTCGTTGACCTCAATCTCCTCGAACTCAACCTTTTTGTAAAACGTGTTCCAGTAGGTCTTGATGCTGCCATCGGGAAAGCGCAGCTTCATGATGGGCAGCTCGGGTTTGCGCATGAACTGTTTGTCCAGGCACTCCTTGTCCGGCACGACGTGTCCATCAGTACAGACGGTGCCGCGGCCTTTCCAGAACTCATCCCAGTCGATGAAAAAGTCGGCGTACTCGGACTCCGCACCATGCGCCATCAGGTCGACGAACTGTGGTGAGCGCACCGACAGGTGGTTGAGCACCAGGTCCAGCTTCATCTGAATGCCGAGTTCATCGAGCGCTTGCAGGTCTTCGGGCTGCACCAGTTCTTCGTTGATGTCGTAGTCGATGACGGAGAAACCGCGGTCCAGGTCGCTGTGAAAGAAAGTCGGCAGGATGTAAAACAGTGAGAAGACATCCTTGAATTCGGGGCGTTTGAGCATTTCCACGATATCGGCGAGCGTGGCGCCGATACTGTCCGGATAGGCGTTGAGCATAACGCCACGCGGCAAGGTCTGAGGCATGATTTATTCCTTCTTGTTAACTACTGCCTCAACAGAGACAACGGGATTCTCCACATCGCGATGGGTCAAGTCAAACCGACGGGGTACGAATTATCGTAGTTGCTGCCCAGGTATTTACAAGGCGAAAGCACTTTTGAAGGTGTAGAGAGAGGGAATTTAGGAAGTGATTCAGTACAAACGCTGAGCGTAACTGATATCAAATCAGTATCAATCAGGCCTGTGCCTTACGCTGCGGAGTTTTTGTATCCAACTGATGGAAAAGTAAAAAACACCGCCGAGTAGACCGCTGTAAATGCACAGCTTGTGAAGTGATGTAACCGAGATCAGGCCAAGTAGCTGGTTATTGGGTGAGACCGGATAATACGGCAGCATATCCGCATGCATGATGCTGTCCAGCAAAACATGGCTGTAGGTGCCGATGAATGCCGAGAGGAAAGTGACCCACCAGGTGATTTTTACCCGCCATTGTTTATTCATGCCCAGCATGAATAAACCGATTTCAGCAAGATACTTGCCGGACAATGCGGAAAACAGCGCCAGTAACGTCGCGCCAACATAAGTGTGGGAAAAGCCATGCACATGGCCCTCGCCGGTAATCATCACCACTAACGGCTGGATATCCATGACGATCTGCGCCCAGCCAAACACCATCAGGCTGAAGCTGCCTTGCAGCAATGCCTTGATGGCAATTCCAGGGCCCATGTGGAAAGGGGTAAACGGCATGCGTTTATTTTCTAATCTTCGATAAACTCCAGCCCCAAACCATCGTCATCTGCTCTTACAATTTTCATTTTTACAATCGGAAGGTCATCGATTTCACCTTGTACCTGCCCCTGGATGATTTCTCCAACTGGCGGCATTTCACTCGGGTCTACCAGTAAAAACACACCGCCATCCGATAAATTTTTTGTCTTGACGATTCGCTCGCCAATAGCAGGGTGTGAAATTTTGATATTCACAGCCACTGGATGCCGTGAGTGTTCGCGGTTATTGCTCATTTTTTTTGCCAATTGCTGTTTTTTTAATTATGACCGTATTTTGACCATAGTTAGTAAAAAACCTGTTTTTACTTCTTAATTTTGCCGTCAGCATCAGTACGATTACCTTGCTCGAAGCGGTTATTGCGAACAAACTGCATATCCTTCTTTTACCGTGACGATATATTTGATGAACACTAGCGGCGGCACAGTTTCGTATGAATATTCCTTTACGTCTTCTTCGCTGAAGTTTGGATGGCCACAGGCTTGTTCTGCCAACTTTGCCCACATTGAACGAGCGCTTGCATAATTTTCCCAAGGTGCAAAGTTTGTTTTTGCCTTAATCGGAATGCGGCCACCAAATTCATAACCTACCTGGTACCCGCCACCAAGGTGGTTTTGCTCTCCGGATCTAAGGTCATGCGTGGACGCGCAACCGACCAGAAAAGAAGAATAAATCAAGAGCAGAGCAATTCGTTTCATTCTTTTTTAGACTCTAAATACCAATTTACCGGTAGTCAGATTTAGCCAAGGCTGTTCAAGTGAGCGAGTAGCGAACATTGTTAAACTGCGGGTTAGCTTCAAAGCAGACGCTGTTAACCAATTCATTTTCTTTTTTACTCCTAAACACCTGTTGCCACTGACCAGGCGACCCTTGATAGTTAACGATAACTATCTTGGTCCATATATTCACCGACATAGTTGGTGAGCTGAAAAAATCTTTTGGTACATAAGTTACTATGGGTTTTGCCATTCCGCTTTATTCGCCGAGAACCATTCTCGTAGCTTGGTGTATTCGGGGCTATTATCCCCTATTCGTTTCCCGCAGTACTCGAATTCTTTTGGCATATGGCCTGAGAAGTCGATTTGTTGTTCTCGGTGCCAATATGATAGTGCTGTTGTGGATACCACAACGGCTACAGTGATAACTAAAGATATTATCTCAGGAAATCTCTATATATGGTCATTCAGGATAATAACGCAATTTACTGAACTGGTTAGCCATTAACCTGGTAATGCGGGAACGCAAAGATGCGGAACCGGCGCCCTCGGCATTGCCAAGGGCGCTGCCAGTCTAGTCAGACTGGTCAACCACAGACAAATCTGACAGTTCACCGGATTTTTTCCAGGTCACCTGAAAATGGGTTTGTGGTCCCGGCTGTAGAACATCGGCACTGTTGGTGAGTTTGAGCTTAACATGACCTGCACAACTGCCTTTGAGGCAACGACATGGATCGCCGGCATATTCGTTCTTCTCGAACTCTATTGATTGCATGACAACTTTCTGGTCTGGTTCGAGTCGTCTTAACGGGAAATCCAGGTTATTAAAACAGGTTTCCGAGGTGTAGTCGGTGTGGTACAGCGCATCGACCTTGACCTTCAGGGAACCGACCGGAAAGGTGTCCTGTGTTTTATTTTCAACCGCCAGCGTCAGTTTGAATTCCTGCGGTTCGGGTACGACGCTGGGCAGTGGTGGGGCTGCGGTGTTGGTGAAGCGTACGTTGTTGCCGTTGCATGCATACAGTAGCAGGGTGGATAGTATGACGGCGGTTTTTGCTGTGTGGGATGAAATGTTCGACAGTTCCATGTGGTGTCCTCCTTGTCGTTTGTCTGGTAATCACTTCCGTGGTACTGCTGATGGTGCTCCCGTTTGGCTTATCTTATTTGCGGTTGCTGTTTTTCCGTTGTTCGGCTTCCCTGGTGTGGTTCTCAATAAGCTGATGTATTTGGGTGATCTTGGCATTGGCCGCCTCGATGAGGCTGTCGTCATCTTTCCTGATGGCCTGGCTGATGAGCTCCATGCCCTCGCGTTTCAGGTGGATGATTGTGGCAAGCAGGTTACGCGTTTTTTGTGAGTCCGGTGCGATCCGGTCGAGTTGCATGATGCCGGCGTCGAGCTTGCGCCAGCCGTCGATGATTTCGTTTTCCAGCAAAGCCAGTGCCTGTTGTTTTTTGTTGGCTTCGATCAGTGCAGCCAGTTGCGGCAGCTTGTTGTCGAGACGGTTTTCTTCCCGCTTGAAGTGCTGGAAAAATGTCTGGTAAGCCATTTCATCCTGATAGGGCTGTGCCATCAGTGCGGCACGTTCGCTGGAATAGCCCACTGCGACGATGAGGCTGGCATAGGCCAGCGCCAGTCTGGTGACCGGTGCCAGCATGAAGGCGCCGATGAGGCAGCCGGCAAGCAGGCCGCCAAGATGTGCAGCGTTGTCGATACCCGGTTTGGTCGCGCCGTAGGCGAGGACATAGACGATGAAAATGATGCCATTGGTACGCAGGCGTTGTGTTATGGACTTTGGCAACAGGCCCTTGTGGGTCATCAACCCGACGGTGAGTGCGCCGTAAACACCAAAGATCGCGCCGGATGCGCCGACACTGACGGCATCCTGTTGCCAGTTAATGCTGGCGAGGCTGCCGGCAACACCGGCCGTGAGATACAACAGCAGGTAACGACCGTGGCCGATGAGCTTTTCCAGGATGCGGCCGCTGTCCCACAACACAGCCATGTTCACGCCAATATGTATCAATCCACCATGCAGGAAGACCGCTGTCAGCAGGCGCCACCACTCGCCGGTTGCCGTGGCCGGTGCATAGTTGCCGCCGTACTGGATCAGGCTGTTGATGCGGATATCGACCCAGCTGTTGCCGGCCAGGGCGGTGGCTATATAGGCCAGTACACAGGTGGCAATGATGCCGTATGTGACGAAAGGCTTACGGCCTGTTTGCAGGAACTGCTGGAAGCGTGCGGCATCCTGAATGGCCTGTTCGGCTTCGGCTGTTCTATGTTGTGGCAGGCGAGCGGCAAACGCCTGGGCGGTGGCTTCGTTACGAAAAAGCAGCAGGCGCGGCTTCTTGTAATTTTGTTGCCTGACATTGAAACGCACGACTCGTCGGTTGACGATGACGTTGTAAATGTCGTCGATCCTGATGATTTCCTGTTCTTTTCTGAAGGCGAGAAAACTGCGTTTGCGACCGCTGAGAACCAGGGAGGTGCCTGCAATCGTCGCCTTGCCTTTTCCGAGGCGCGCCGGGTCTCTGTCACCGACGAAGGTCTGGAAACTGACAGGCGCTTCCCTGAATTCCGTTTCTGTCATTGCGTGTCCTCACTTGGCGCCGGTGAGTCTGTGGCGGGAAATGATGCGCCAAGGGTAATACAGCAGTATGGCAGCGACAACAGCCAGGCGATTTTTGGTTTATTGGGAAAGTGACCGGGGAGGCAGAGTATGTTTGCTGGAGTACATCCGGTTGACCCCGCCCTTTGGCGGGGCCACCGTATCGTTATCATGTATTACTGCTTTTTGCGGGCAAAGCCGATGCCGAGCAGGCCGAGTCCCAGCAATGCCAGCGTTGCCGGTTCCGGCACGGTGCTGCCGGAAAGTTGCTGCAATTCATCACTGGTGAGCTCCCGGCCCCAGAAGCCGATGTCATCAAGACTGCCGGTGTAGTAGGTGGCAATGCCGGGATAGACACCATCTGCTGTTGTCCAGTTACTGACAAAGCCAAAGCCGGCATCATTACCCGCACCCCAGGAATCGAAAAGGCCGGCTTCGGTATAGGAAGCGACCAGTGCGCCGTCCTGAAACAGGAACAGGCTGGCGGTGGCTTCATCCTGAAAAACCGCAATGTGATGCCAGGCATTGTCGGTGACGTTGTTACCGCTGATGGTGACGTGTCCACCATAGTTGGTTTTGTAATCACCATAAAAGACGTCACCGGCAGCATCGACGCCGAACATCCAGGTGTAAAACTGGCCATCGGTCGGCCCCATGATCAACTGGTTGTTGGTCGAGGTTTTCATCCAGAATGCAATGAAGTTGTCGTTGCCGACAAACAGGTCGGTACCGATATAACCATTGCCGCCGAAGCTGTACGCACTGTCAGTGCTGCCAAAGCGGTCGTTGCTTAGACTTGGCAGGGTAGGGCCGAAAAGTGTGCCGTCGTGACCGTTGCCGGAATCATCGTTGGCATTGCCGGTAAATGAATAATAGGCGCGCAGGTCGTTATCCAGGCTGTTGCCAAACGGCACGGCATGAGCCAGAGATACCAGAAACAGGCTGCACAGGATTCCAGCAGCAAGTGATGAAATGTGTTTACGGGAAGACATCGTTTTTTCCTTTGCATAATCAAATTGGAAAACCAGACGACGGTTCGTCGGTGCCTCGGGATATCTATAAATCCCTACATAACTCATGGTATGCAAGATCAGCGCCTAGGAGCGTAACTGTTTGAAAGTAAAAGAGATGAGTGTCGGGGAAAGTCTTTGGAATGTAATATTTGTAAAATCTTCTGACAGGTATTTCAGGCGCGATGTAACTGATTCCTGGAACCTTTATTGATTGCTGAATGACATCAACGCCACGCTTTTCACCTGCGCATACACAAACATATTCTCACGCAACCCCAGAGACATGGCCGAGCGGCGTGTCACACGCGATAGTAGTGTCTGGCCGTCTTCAAGTTGCAGTCGCACGATCAACTGGCTCGGATTGATTTCACGGGTATCGATGATTACAGCCGGCAGGATATTGATGATGCTGGTGTCGGTATGTGCTTTCAGTGACAGGCTGACGTCACGCGCGAGGATTTCCACACGCACCTGCTTGCCGATCGGCAGGTCCTCACGCGGTACTGCGACGCTACCGTTTTCTGTGGAGATCCAGGTGAGGTGATAGGTGTGATCATGGGTTGAAACCGTACCCTTGAGAATCGAGGCGGCTTCATCATAACCGGCCAATGGCAGGTCGAGCCGCGTCATGAGTTCAGCCGCCGGGCCGGAGGCAATCACCTTGCCATGGTCGAGCACGATCATCTGGTCGGCCAGTTGTGCGACTTCATTAGGGTCGTGCGAAACATACAGCGATGGTATGGCGAATTCATCGTGCAGGTTTTCCAGGTACGGCAGGATGGAACGCTTGGCGGCATGATCGAGTGCCGATAAAGGTTCATCCATGAGCAGCAGTCGCGGGCTGGTGAGCAGGGCGCGTGCAATGGCGACACGCTGGCGTTCGCCGCCGGATAACTGCTGTGTCGTACGCTGCAACAACGGGCCGATGCCGAGCAGTTCCACCACATCTTTTAACTGGATCTGGCGTTGCGCTCGTGGAATACGCCGCCAGCCGTATTCGAGGTTTTGCCGGACCGAAAGATGTGCAAACAGGCTGGCTTCCTGAAACACATAACCGAGACGGCGTTGGTGGACCGGCAGAAACTGCTGACCATCCTGCCAGACATCACCATGCACGCGAATTTCTGCCTGCGGTGCACGCACCAGACCGGCGACGGCGCGTAACACACTGGTCTTGCCCGAACCTGAACGGCCGAACAAAGCGGTCACGCCGCTGGCCGGTGCTTCGAAGCGGACATCCAGATCAAAGTCACCGAGGCGGTTTTGTACATTGACCTGGATGCCGCTCACAGGTGGTGCTTCCGGTTGAGGCGATGATTGACCAGATACAGCGTCAGCAGCACGACAAAGGCAAACGCCAGCATGCCGGCCGACAGGATGTGCGCCTGATCGTATTCGAGTGTTTCGACGTGATCATAGATCGCAACCGACAGCACCTTGGTTTCGCCGGGGATGTTGCCGCCGATCATGAGCACCACGCCAAACTCGCCAACGGTATGCGCAAACGCCAGCACGGCGGCCGTCAGGAAGCCGGGCCGCGCCAAAGGAATGACTACGCTGACAAAGCGGTCCCACGGGGAGGCGCGCAAGGTGGCGGCCACTTCGATGGGCCGGTTGCCGAGCGCCTCAAACGCGTTTTGTAACGGTTGCACCACAAACGGCATGGAGTAAATCACCGAAGCCACTACGAGTCCGGCGAAGGTGAATGGCAGACTGCCGATGCCGAGTGATTCGGTGAGCGTGCCGACCGGTCCGGTCGGGCTGAGCAAAACCAGCAGGTAAAAACCCAGCACGGTTGGCGGCAACACCAGAGGCAGCGCCACTACGGCGGCAATCGGTTGTTTGTACCAGGCCGTCGTGCGCGCCAGCCACCAGGCGATGGGTGTGCCGACGATCAGCAGTGTGAATGTCGTGACGCCGGCCAGTTTCAGCGTCAGCCACACCGGCTGCCAGTCGAACGGCACATCCTGCAACATCATCCGCTGCCGTCCTGATGGTTTGGCGCCGCACTGACTTCATAACCGAAGTCGCTGATGATGGTTTGTGCCGCCTCGCTGCCGAGAAATTGCATGAAAGCCTGTGCGGCCGGATTGTCCTGGCCTTTGTTCAATAGCACTGCAGCTTGTTCAATCGGGTCGTAATACTGCTGCGGAATTAACCAGACACTGCCCGGTTCTCCTTGC
Organism: Chromatiales bacterium; assembly: GCA_050049775.1. Classification (GTDB taxonomy): domain Bacteria; phylum Pseudomonadota; class Gammaproteobacteria; order Chromatiales; family Chromatiaceae; genus JABDQZ01. The sequence goes on along the minus strand of JASFVP010000007.1, from coordinate 48,191 downwards.
CAGGCTTTGGCTTGCGAATAAGCGATGAAGCCGGCTTCGGCATTGCCGGTGGCGACAAACTGGAAGGTCTGCGCAATGGAATCACCGCGCACCAGTCTGGTTTGCAGCTTGTGCCACAATCCAAGTTGTTGCAGTACCTGATGCGCGGCAAAGCCATAAGGTGCAGTTTTCGGATTGGCGATGGCCAGGTGTTGGAAATCACCTTGTTGCAGATAGCTCTCGGCATCATGAAACAAATCCTTTGCTACGCCCCACAACACCAGCTTACCGCGCGCATAAACAAAGCGACTGCCAGTCACCGCTAAACCTAGCTGTTCTGCTCGCAGCGGCCGTTTGACATCGGCGGCGAGAAATACTTCATAAGGTGCGCCATGTTCGATTTGCGCATACAGCTTGCCAGTCGAGCCGTAACTGATCTTCGCCTGGTGACCGGTGTCCTGTTCAAATCGGGTGGCGATCTGCCGGGCTGCATCGGTGAAGTTGGCCGCTACTGCCACAATCACTTCGCCCGCTGTCAGGCTTGTTGAGGCAAGCATTAACAGCAGGGTTGGTAAAAGCAGATTGCGGTGGCGGTTTATCATCGATTTTCCTGTATGAGTTACTGCGGGCGGGTTACAGCGAGGACCGGAGGCTATTCTGGTCATTCGGTATCGCGTCTTTCCACCAGTTCCGGGTCGGCGGTGATCTCGCGGTAGATTTCCACACGCGCACCATCCTCCACTTTGGCATCGAGTTTGGTGACCTTGCCGAAAACGCCAACCTTCTGGTTGTCGAGATCGATGTCGGGAAACTGTTTCAGCAGGCCGGAAAACTCGATCGCCTGGCGCACGGTGCTGCCGTCCGGCACTTCCAGCTTAAGCCACACCTGCTTGAATTTATCGGCATACGCGACACCCACGTTCATTGTCAGATACTCCTTGACTGATTACAAACTCAACCCGTTGAAGCGGCATCCGCCAGCGCGGCCTGTCGTTGCGCCAGCCGGGTATCGAGCAGGCGCTTGCCGGCCAGCAGAAACCCCATGACCAGGAAGCCGCCCGGCGGCAGGATGATGAGCAAAAAGCCTTTGTAATCCGGGATCAGCACCAGTTCCAGATGCCTCGCCCAGGAACCGAGCAGCAGCGCCGCGTTGGCGAACAGGGTGCCGCTGCCGAGTATTTCGCGGGTGGCACCGAGCACCACCAGCGCCAGGGTAAAGCCGAGGCCCATCATGAGGCCGTCGAGCATGGCCGGCATCAGGGTGTTGCGCGAGGCGAAGGACTCGGCGCGGCCGAGGATGGCGCAGTTGGTGACGATCAGCGGAATGAACAGGCCCAGCACCTTGTGCAGGTCATGCACCCAGGCGTTCATCGACATGTCCACCAATGTAACCAGCACGGCGATGATCAGCACAAACACCGGGATGCGCACCTGCGGCGAGATGATGTTGCGAAAGCCGGAGATCAGCAAGGCTGAAAACAGCATGACTGCCGTAGTGGCGAGTCCCATGCCAAGACCGTTGCTGGCCGTGCCGGTCACTGCCAGTAACGGGCACAGGCCGAGCGCCTGGGCGAACACGATGTTGTTGTCCCAGATGCCGTCCTTGACGATGCGTTGGTAATCATTGCTCATGGCTTTGTCTCCGGGACACTTGCCGCCACTTCCAGCTCCGGCGGGTTTAACAACTGTGTGCGATGCTGCTGGAAAAACTGCAGGCCCTGTTCAATCGCCCCGACCACGCCGCGCGGCGTGATGGTGGCACCACTGAAGGCGTCAAAGCGCCCGCCGTCTTTCTTGACTTTCCATTCCGCGACGGGCGGGTTGCCAAGCGACAGGCCGTTGAAGTCGAGTATCCAGTCGTCTTTTTCCACTTCGATCTTGTCACCGAGGCCCGGTGTCTCGGCATGCGATAACACGCGCACGCCAAGAATCTCGCCATTGCTGTTGAGACCGAGTAACAGGCGAATGTCACCGGCATAACCCTGGCCGATAATTTCCCACGCCATTGAACTGACCTGATGATCCTGCGTGCCGCGGTAAATGGTAAGCGCCTTGCCCTGGTCATCCTTGAGCTGCAACGGTTGCTTGAGCAGATCGTTGTCGTAATAAGTTGCGGGCAGCACCTGGCTTAACGAAGCCTGCAGATCTTCCTTGTGGCGTTGTTCGATCGCATCGCTGGTGGCGAGATTGCCGGACACAAGCAGGATGGTTGCCAGCGCCGAGAAGCCGCCCAGCAACAAGGCCTGGTAGCCGATGCGTTCGCGGATGCTGGCTAAATCAACCGCCATCAGCTTTCTCCCTGTTCGGTGCTGCCGTAGTTGAGTGGCTCGCCCTTGCGGTCGCGGCCATAGATGCGCGGTTTGAAATAATGATCGATCAAAGGTGTGCAGGCATTCATGAGCATGACGGCAAAAGCCACGCCTTCGGGATAACCGGCCCAGGTGCGGATCACATAAACAAACAGGCCGCAGCCGGCGCCGAACAGCAACTGGCCGCGCACTGAGACCGGTGACGTGACCAGATCGGTGGCGATGAAAAATGCCGCCAGTATCGCTGCGCCCGACATCAGGTGCGTCAGCGGGCCGACGTACTGTGTCGGGTCGATCAGGTGAAACAGGCTGGCCAGCAGCGTCAGCGTGCCAAGCATGGCGACCGGTATGTGCCAGCTGATGATGCGCTTGTACATCAGCCACAAACCGGCCGGTAGCAACAGCAGCGCCGAAGTCTCGCCGAGGCTGCCGGGCGTCTGGCCCCAGACCATTTGCCACAGGTTGGCCGTGTCGGTGGCCGCCTGATCGAGATTCAAGCCTCGGCCGAGTTCGGTTTTGAAATGCCCCAACGGTGTGGCGCTGGACATGGCGTCAAACGCGGTCGAGCCGCCAAAGGTGATCGCCAGACTGTCGAGAAAGCCGGGCGCTTGTGCGGAAAACAGCGGCTGCGGTGAGGTGAACAGGGTCATTTCCAGAGGGAATGAAATCAGCAACGCAACACGCGCCACCATGGCCGGGTTGAACAGGTTCTGGCCGATACCACCGAACACCTGCTTGCCGACGACAATCGCCAGGAAGGCACCAACGACACCAATCCACCATGGCGCCCACGGCGGTAGAGTCATGGCCAGCAGCCAGCCGGTCAGCAAGGCGGAACCGTCCATGACAAACGGACGCACCGGTTTGTTGGCCAGGCGCAAGGAAAACGCTTCCATCGCAACGGATGCCAGCAATGTAGTGACAAACAGGAAGATCGCCGGCCAGCCAAATTGATACAGGCCAAATACGGTGGCCGGCAACAATACCAGCATGACCAGCCCCATGGTGCGACTGATGCTGCCACCGGCGTGGGTGTAGGGCGCGGCAATCAGTTTGTGCTCACTCATGCTTCCGCTCCACCGGCCTGCGCCTGCTGTTTCTTCTTGGCTTCCATTTCACGTTTGCGTTTCAGCATGGCTTCACGCTTGGCGCGTTTGATCGCTTCCATGCGTTCGCTGCGCGCTTCGGCCAGGCGTTTGGTTTCACCCTGTTTGTGCTGGGCGCGCTGGCGTGCCGCCAGTTCGCCCTTGGCATAGTTGAAAAACTGCACCAGCGGAATGTGGGACGGACAGACATAGGAACAGGAACCGCAGGCGATGCAATCGAGCAGGCCGAGATTGACCGAAGCGTCTAGACCGCCGGCGCGGATGTTGGCGGCCATTTCCAGTGGCACCAGTCCGCACGGACAGGCTTGCACGCAGCTGGCGCAGCGGATGCACGGCATCTCTTCAGCCTGGCGGGTTTCTTTTTCGGTCAATGCCAGCAGGCCATTGCTACCCTTGACCACGGGCACGCGTGTACTTGGCAATGGCTGACCCATCATCGGTCCGCCACTGATGAGTTGCGCCGGTTCCTGTTTGAAGCCGCCGCAATAGTCGATCAGGTACGACAACGGCGTACCCAAAGGTACGCGAATATTGCGTGGCTGGCTGATGGCGCCGCCGGAGATGGTCATGACACGCGAGATCAGTGGCCGGCCATGATACAGGGCATCATAAACCGCCAATGCCGTGGCGACGTTGTGCACCACGATGCCGATGTCGGCGGTCAGGCCACGCGCCGGCGTTTCCTTGCCGGTCAAGGTCTGCACCAGATGTTTTTCCGAACCCATCGGATAACGCGTCGGCAGGCCGACCACCTGTACCTGCGGGTGCGATGCCGCGGCAGCACTCATGGCCGCCTGTGCCTGCGGTTTGTTGTTTTCAATCGCGAATAGAACCTTGCTGACACCGAGCGCCCTGGCCATGAGCAACACGCCTTGCAACACTTCATCACCTTGCTCGCGCATGAGGCGATCATCGCAGGTCAAATAGGGTTCGCATTCGGCGCCGTTGATGACCAGCGTATGCAGTTGATAGCGTTTGCGCAGGTTCAGTTTGACGGCCGACGGAAAGGTCGCACCACCCATGCCAACGATGCCGGCGTCGGCGACACGTTGGGCGATGTCATCGGGCGACAGCAGGAACGGATCGGCCACCGGTTCGATGTCGTCGAGCCATTCGTCCTTGTCATCCGGTTTGAGCGTGATGGTGCGTACCGACAAACCCGAAGCGTGATGCGCCGGATAACTGCCGACACCCATGATGCGACCGGAAGTCGGCGCGTGCACCGGTGCGGAAATCGCGCCCTGGCTGCGCGCCAGCAACTGGCCCTTGCGAACCTGTTCACCGCGTCTCACCAGAGGTGCGGCCGGTGCGCCAATGTGCTGTTGCAAGGGAATGTGCAACAGCGGCGGCATCGGCAGGTTTTCGATTTGCTGCTCGGCGCTGAACGCCTTGCGATCGTCGGGATGCACGCCGCCGCGGATGCGGAACAGTTTGAAGGCGCTACTCATGGCTACCATAATCAGGCCGCCCTGGCCGGTTCCGGCCAATACCAGGTTTGCAGATTGGGCTGTACCGTACGCATTTCGATGCACTCGGTCGGGCAGACATCAAAGCATTTTTCACAACCGGTGCAGGCGTCGGCGAAGACCGCGTGTATCTGTTTCGGGCCGCCGAGAATCGCATCGGTCGGGCAACGTTTGAAGCACTTGGTGCAACCGACGCAAAGGTTTTCGTGAATGAAGGCCACCATCGGCGCCTTGTCTTCGACATCGGAAAGATCCACGCTGACACCGAGTTTTTCCGCCAGTGACTCGGCCAGCGCCTTACCGCCGGGCGGACACATGGTGACCGGCGCTTCGCCGTTGGCGACCGCAGCGGCGGCCGGTCCGCAACCGGGATAACCGCACTGGCCGCATTGTGAGCCGGGCAGCAATTCCTCGATCTCGGCCTGCAGCGGATTGCCTTCAACGGCCAGGTACCTGGCGGCGACGCCGAGCATGCCGCCCATGACCAGACCCAGTAACGTGATAATCAGAATTGCGCTGAGCATGTCATCAATCTCCTGTTTACGGATTGGTCAGTCCGGCAAATCCCATGAACGCCAGCGACATCAGCCCGGCAACCACAAACGCAATCGGCGAGCCGCGAAACGCCACCGGCACATTGGCCAGCGCCAGGCGCTCGCGCAGACCGGCGAACATCACCAGCACCATGGTGAAGCCGATGGCGGAGCCAAAGCCGTACAACAGGCTTTCCAGGAAGCTGTTTTCCTGCTGCACATTGAGCAAGGCCACACCCAACACGGCGCAGTTGGTGGTGATCAACGGCAGGAAGATGCCCAGCACCTGATACAGCGCCGGCGAAGTCTTGCGCACCGCCATCTCGGTGAACTGCACCACCACGGCGATGACCAGGATAAAGGTCAGGATACGCAGGAAGCCGAGGTCCAGTGGTTGCAATACAAAGTGTTCCAGCAACCAGCCGGCAAACGCCGCCAGCGTCAGCACAAAGGTGGTGGCGAGGCCCATGCCCAGTGCTGAGTCGAGTTTGTTGGACACACCCATAAGCGGGCACAGGCCGAGGAATTTGACCAGCACAACATTGTTCACCAGAGCTGTTGAGAGAATGATCAGGATGTATTCCATGCGCCATGCCGTCTGTGTTGCGATGCAGGCAGTCTCTCAAGAAATATGCCAATGGATTGTGTCCGCGGCGGGCCCAATCGCTGTGCAGGTCGTGATCCATTGGTAGGATACTGAATTACTTGATGAATCGAGCGACAGTGCAAAAGGTTATTCAGGCACCGTTGTGAGGCATGCCGGCATTTGCGTTTGCATCAAGGCACTAAAATGTCGCAAACGCGACAAATATCTTCGCGGCGCTTGTCGCGTTTGCGACATTGTTTGTTGCAGCTTGTCGCACAGTTAACACCAGAAGCAGGAATTTTTGCAGTATTTCAATGCCTTGCTGCATCGGGCGGAATGTTTGGCGTCAATATTGCAACACCATGCTGGAATCTGTTTGCCGAGGCCGCAAAATGAGACAGCAGAAAGCCAGCTCCACCCCTGATGAAATGATTGATGCGATCAGTCGCTTTCTGAATTCGCCGCCAGACGGCACGCCGGCGGAAATCATCGAGCTGTTTGATGCCTTCAGCGTCAAGACTTTTCTGCCGCCGAAACTGTTTCTCGAAATTGTGCAGCAGGCGCCGGTGGCGATCTCGATTGCCGATCCGGACGCGACCATCCTGTACGTCAACAGCGCCTTTGAACAACTGACCGGTTATGGCAAGGACGAAGTCGTCGGCCAGAACGAATCGGTGCTGTCGTGCAAGTCAACACCGGCGTCGGTGTACCAGGATCTGTGGCGCACCATCAAGGACAAGCGCGTCTGGCGCGGTACACTGGTCAATCATCGCAAGGACAAGCAGGAATACCTGGCGGAACTGATCATTTCGCCGGTGCTCAATGCCACCGGTGAAATTGCCTACTACCTCGGCATGCATCGCGACATCTCCGAGATGCATCAACTGGAACAGCGCCTGAAATTTCAGCGCAACCTGACCGAGGCCGCACTCAATGTCGCACCGATGGCGGTGGCGCTGGTATCGACCGATCGCAAGGTTCTGCTCGATAACCATGCCTACAAGGCCTTGATGGGTGATTTTCGCGGCTCCGAGCCGGCCATGTTGTTGCTGGATGCGTTGCAACAGCAGATCGGTTTTGATCAACACAACATGTGTCGTGCCAGTGACGGCTTTACCAATGTTGAAGTGCGCCTGGACCCGCCCGGCAATGCCTCGCCGCGCTGGTTTTCGTGCTCCGGTGTGCATGTCGCCGAACTCGATGAAGCGGCGCGCAACTATTTCACCATCCCCGGCAAGCAGCGTTGTTATCTGTTGTTGATTGCCAACGAAGTTACTTCAAGTCGCAAGCGCATCAACGAAGCGCGGCTTAACATGATTCGCGCCAACATGGCCGAACAGCAGATGGTGCAGACCATGCGCGAAGCCATTTACGGCGCTATTTTCAAATTGCAGGCGCCATTGAATGTCATCAAGGCGGCGCTGGCGATACCGGGATCAAACAATGAACAAAGCGGTTTGCAGACCATTCTGAAGCAGGCGCTGGAAACCGGCGACGAAGCCATGGACAGCCTGCACTCAGCCTTGCCGAGTCCGGCGATCGAGCAGGAGACGCGCGTCAACATCAACGAAATCCTGCATGAAGTACTCAAGCTGTCGACTGACAGCCTGCTGGCTTCCGGTGTGGTGGTCGACTGGCGCCCGGCTACCATTCTGCCGTCGATCAACGGTCGCGCCAATGCCTTACGCGGGCTGTTCAAGTATCTCATCGACAATGCTATTCAGGCGCTCAATGAAACCGAGCAGGTGTATCGTGAAATCCGTCTGGAGACACGTCTTGATGGTCAGGAGCTGATCATCGAAATCATGGACAACGGACCCGGTGTGCCGGAGAGCCAGCGTCTCAAGGTATTCGAACCTTTTTATTGTGGCTGGACGCAGTCCGGTAAGCATGCCGGCATGGGCCTGACCATGGCGCAGGAAGTCGCCATCAGTCATGACGGCAGTGTCGAAATCGACGCCAATTTTCTCGGTGGCTGCCGCGTGTTCGTGCGCCTGCCCTTCAATACGGTGACGGCGGGTTAGGGCGATGAACGTGCCACTTGATAACGGTAACGGCAGCCTGGGAAGCCGGCAGCACTCGGTGATGAAGTCCGGCCTGGAGAGTCTTTACCAGGTCAGCAAGGTGTTGAGCCGTTCGCTGGATTTTCGCCAGACGCTCACCGAGGTTCTGAAGACGCTCAACGATACCGGCAACATGCGTCACGGCATGATCAGCCTGATCGATGAAAACAGCGGCGACCTGATTGTCATCGCTCTGCACGAAAGCCCGACGCCGGCCAATGTGGTGCGCTACAAACCCGGTGAGGGCGTGCTTGGCGCCATCATGGAAAGCGGCCAGCCACTGGTGTTGCAGCGTATATCCGATGAAGACCGTTTCCTCGACCGCTTGCGAGTTTATGATCACGCCTTGCCGTTTATTGGCGTGCCGATCAACATCGGTGAAAATAACACCGCCGGTGTGCTGGCGGCGCAACCGGCAACCGCGTTCGGCGAACTCGGAGAGCAGCAGCGTTTTCTGGAAATGGTTGCCAACCTGATTGGTCAGAGTGTGCGTCTGGCGCGCAAGGTCGAGGACGAACAACTTGCGTTGAAGAGTGAGCGTGACTCGTTGCGCCGCAAGGTGCGCGGTGAACACGGCTTCTCCAATATGGTCGGTCATACCCGCAGCATGCGGCTGGTATTCGAACAGGTACGCCAGGTAGCCAAGTGGAACACCACGGTATTGATTCGCGGTGAATCCGGCACCGGCAAGGAACTCATCGCCAACGCCATTCATTACAATTCGTTACGCGCTAACGGCCCGTTCATCAAACTCAATTGTGCCGCGCTGCCGGATACCTTGCTGGAGTCGGAACTGTTCGGTCATGAAAAAGGCGCTTTCACCGGTGCGGTCAGCCAGCGCAAGGGCCGTTTCGAGCAGGCGCATGGCGGCACCATTTTCCTCGATGAAATCGGCGAGATCAGCCCGGTGTTCCAGGCCAAGCTGTTGCGTGTGTTGCAGGAAGGTGAACTCGAACGTGTCGGCGGCAGCAAGACGTTGAGCGTTGATGTGCGTGTGGTGGCCGCAACCAACAAGAATCTCGAGGCGGAAGTGCAGGAAGGCAATTTCCGAGAAGACCTGTATTACCGCCTCAATGTCATGCCGATCCAGATGCCGCCATTGCGTGAGCGCAGTGAAGACATTCCCGAGCTGGCACGCTTTCTGGTCAGCAAGATAGCAAAAAACCAGGGTCGCGAACTGGAAATCGAGGACAGCGCCCTCGGTCAGCTCATGCGTTACGACTGGCCCGGCAATGTGCGTGAGCTGGAAAACTGTCTCGAGCGCGCCGCCGTGATGAGTGAAGGCGGCTGCATTAACAGCCACGCGATCAACCTGACCGGGTTGCAGAGCAGTTTTCAGCCCAGCACGACGAGAAGCAGTAGCGCGAATCAGGTCGATATCGACGATCCCGATCTGGATGAACGCGAACGTGTCATCGCCGCACTGGAACAGGTCGGCTGGGTACAGGCCAAGGCAGCGCGCCTGCTGGGGATGACGCCGCGCCAGATCGGCTACCGTATCCAGACGCTCAACATTAAGGTGCGCCAGATCTAGCTGGTTCATACGGTGGCGTTGTCACAACTGCCACCGTCACATCGCTTGTGTATACAGCTGTCGCACTTCCCACATCCGCAGCCGATTGTTTTGTTGCTTAGCCTACACAGTCATTTTTCATCTGTAATTTCCGTTTAAAAATCAATAGCTAATGCCGGCGTAAAAAGTCGGCATGCTGTTTGCAATAAGGCCTTCAGAAGTTTTTTCAGATCTTTTTCAGGGCGGATACGGGGAGAAGTATTGATGGAATTAACAGTGATTGGTCAGACAGCAGACAGTGATGCGGGCGGGGGTTGCAGTTCTTCCGGATGTGGCAGCAACAGCGACCAGATGTCGCACCTGCCGGAACACATCCGCCAGAAAGTGCAGGATCATCCCTGCTATTCGGAAGATGCGCATCACCACTTTGCGCGCATGCACGTGGCCGTTGCGCCGGCCTGTAACATCCAGTGCCATTACTGCAACCGCAAGTACGACTGCTCCAACGAGTCACGTCCCGGTGTGGTTTCCGAACTGCTGAACCCGGACCAGGCCGTCAAGAAAGTGATGGCTGTTGCGGCCAACATTCCGCAGATGACCGTGCTCGGCATTGCTGGCCCGGGCGATCCGCTGGCCAACCCGGAACGCACCTTTGACACCTTCCGTCAGCTGTCCGAGAAAGCACCGGACATCAAGCTGTGCGTTTCCACCAACGGCCTTTCCTTGCCCGAGCATGTGGAAGAGCTGAGCAAGCACAACATCGACCACGTCACCATCACCATCAACTGCGTGGACCCGGAAATCGGCGCCAAGATCTATCCGTGGATCTTCTGGAACAACCGCCGCATCAAGGGCAAGAAAGGCGCAAAGATTCTGATCGAGCAGCAGCAGAAGGGTCTGCAGATGCTGACAGATCGCGGCATTCTGGTGAAGGTCAACTCGGTCATGATCCCTGGCGTCAACGATGAACACCTCGAAGAGGTCAGCAAGATCGTCAAGGCCAAGGGTGCTTTCCTGCACAACGTCATGCCACTGATCGCCGAAGCCGAACATGGCACTTTCTATGGTGTCATGGGTCAGCGAGGCCCGACGCATGATGAACTGCAGGAACTGCAGGACAAGTGTGCCGGCGACATGAACATGATGCGCCACTGTCGCCAGTGTCGCGCCGATGCGGTCGGCCTGCTTGGCGAGGACCGTGGCGACGAGTTCACCATGGACAAGGTGGATGAGATGCAGATCGACTATGAAGCGGCCATGGAAAAACGTGCGGAATACCAGGCAGCGGCATTGGCCACGCTGGAGGCCCAGCGCAACAAGACCGGTGAGAGCTTCATCTCGCTGTCTTCCATTGGCGTGAACAAGAAAGAGGCACGCCCGGTGCTGATGGCCGTGGCCACCAGTGGCGGCGGTGTCGTCAACCAGCACTTCGGCCATACCAAGGAGTTTCTGGTGTATGAAGCCTCCATGACCGACGTGCGTTTCATCGGTCATCGCAAGGTCGAATTGTATTGCGAAGGCGGCGACACCTGCGGTGATGGTGAGAGCGTGCTGGGCAAGACCATCCGCACCCTGGAAGGTTGTGAAGCCGTGCTCTGTTCCAAGATCGGTTACGAGCCGTGGGAGCAACTTGAGGAAGCCGGCATTCAACCGAATGGTGAACACGCCATGGAGCCGATTGAAGATGCGGTTGCTGCCGTGTATGCCGAGATGGTCAAGAACGGTCTGCCGGAAAAGCACAAACCGGCGCAACAGTTACAGGCCGGAGCCTGAGGAGAACAGCATGGCATATGAAATCATCGAAAGTTGTGTCAACTGCTGGGCCTGTGAACCACTGTGCCCGAGTCAGGCAATCTATGAAGCGCGTCCGCATTTCAAAATCGATGCAAAAAAATGCACCGAATGCGAAGGCGATCATGCCGACGCCCAGTGCGTCAGTATCTGCCCGATTGAAGGCGCAATCCTGAATGCTTTTGGCGAAGCGGCCAATCCGCCGGGTTCGCTGACCGGCATTCCACCGGAAAAAATGGCCGAAGCCATGGCCGAAATGCAGGCTCGATAAGGAGTAAGTGATATGTTTATTGCGAGCGCACACAACCCTGTCGATCTAGCGGAACCGCAGTCCCTGTTCAGTCGCGTCCGGCATGCTTTTGATCGCCTGGCTGATGCAATGACCGGCCGACAGGAAATGCCGAAACCGGACTGGCTGCATTGTCCTGACCGGGTATGGCGGCGTCATTCCGCTTTGCTCATGTGTCAATACGAAATGTCGCGCGAAGAACAGCCGTGAGTGATCTGCCGTTCTATCTGCTGTTCTACGAGAAACCCGGCTGTGTCGGCAACCGGCAACAGAAACAGTTGCTGCACAGCCATGGTTTCACGCTGGAAGTCCGTGACTTGCTGACGCATGCCTGGACGGCGGATGAACTGCGACCGTTTTTTACCGACAAACCGGTCGTGCAGTGGTTTAACCAGAGCGCCCCCATGGTCAAGTCCGGGCAGCTCGATATCTACAAGCTCAACGAGCAACAGGCGCTGGAACTGATGATCAACGATCCCTTGCTGATCTGCCGACCGTTGCTGCAATACGGTGACATCAAACAGTCCGGTTTTACCACCGGACCGGTGCTGGATCATCTCAACATCATGCTGGAGCCGGACGTGGACTTGCAATCCTGCCCGATGGCGTCGGACGAACCGATTTGTGAGGCGCCGGCATGAGACACGAACTGGATGTATCAAAACATCGCAATGCGGTTGAGTTTGCCGACGGGGTGTTCTGGATCGGTGCGCTTGACCCGACGCTGCGTACTTTTGACATCATCCTGAGCACCGCCAACGGCACCACCTACAACTCCTATCTGATCAAGGGTAGTGAAGGTGTGGCGGTGATTGACACCGTCAAGGAAAACTTCAGCGACGAGTTTTTCGCACGGCTGGAATCCGAAGTCGATTACAGTGACATCAAGGTGATTGTGCTGAATCACCTCGAACCGGACCATACCGGCGCCTTGCCCGAACTCATGCGGCGTGCGCCACAGGCCAAGCTGTATATCTCGCAACGCGCCACCTCGATGCTGAAAGCCTTGCTCAAGCCAAGCGCCGACACGCTGGAATATACCACCGTGAATACCGATGACTTCGTCAGTATCGGTGATCGCACCTTGCGCTTCCTGCATACGCCGTTTCTGCACTGGCCGGATACGCAATGCACCTACCTGGAAGAGGAGGGTATCCTGTTTTCCGGCGATGTGTTCGGTTGCCATTTTTGCGACAAGCGCCTGTTCAATGACCAGGTCGGTGATTTTCGTTTCTCGTTTGATTATTACTACGCGCACATCATGCGGCCGTTCAAGAAACACGTTATGGATGCGCTCAAACTCATCGAGCCGCTCAAGATTCGCCAGATAGCACCAACCCATGGACCGATCCTGCGTGAACGGCCACGGCGTTACATCACGCATTATCGGGAACTGTCGACCTCCAGCCTGTCGCGCGAAGTCGGCACGGACGATCACTCGTTGATCATCTTTTACATGAGTTCCTACGGCAATACTGCGCGCATGGCTGAAGAGATCAGCACCGGCGCATCTGACATCGATGGCGTGCGGGTGTCGCTGTACGACCTGGAAGGCGGCGAGACCGAGCCGTTCGTCGATCTCATCGAAGAGGCCGATGCCTTGCTGTTCGGTTCACCGACCATCAATGGCGATGCGGTCAAACCGGTGTGGGACCTGCTGTCTTCGCTGGCGGTGGTGAATCTCAAGGGCAAGCTCGGTGGTGCGTTCGGTTCCTACGGCTGGAGCGGCGAGGCGGTGCGCATGATCGAGGATCGTATGCACGGCCTGAAGATGAACATTCCCAAACGCGGCCTGCGCGTCAAATTGATCCCGACCGAGGAAGAACTCGATGAATGCCGCACCTTCGGTCGCAGCATCGCCGAGGCACTGGTCGGCAAGACACAGAACAATGAAGTCATCGACTTCGCGGATCTCGCCTAGGCGGCGAGTGACAAAGAATTTTTAACGTTAACACTAGGGTGAAAACAAATGGCTAAAGCAAAAATCACATTTGAAGATATTGAACAGACAGTCAATGTGCCGGCCGGTACACGAGTTATCGAGGTCTCGGAAAAAATCGGCGCCGGCATCATCTATGGCTGCCGTGAGGGCGACTGCGGCACCTGCATGATGCACGTTACCGAGGGCTGGAACAATCTGACCGAACCATCAGTGCTGGAAGAGAAGGTGCTCAAGGAAAACATGGCCAGCCGTCATGACCGCCTGGCCTGCCAGGCGCAGATTCTTGGCGACTGCACTGTCAAACCAACCTGATACAAAACGAAGTAGGAGAATAATCATGCCGTTAATTACATTCAGCAATCCCGGATACAAGGACAAGACTGTCTACGCTGTCGCGGGCAGCTTTACCGAAACCGTACTCAAGATCGCACAGGTCAACAAGATTCCCATCAACTTCGACTGTGGCGATGGCGAGTGTGGCAGTTGCGTGATTCACGTCAAATACCTGGGCGACAAGACGCCGATGGGTTATCACCTGGAAGAAAAGGAAAAGAAGGTGTTGCGTGAAATGGGCAAAATCAGCAAGGAAGAACTGGAGCAGATGATTGTGGATGACCTGCCCAGCGAATGGCGCCTGGCCTGTCAGTTCATCCCGCGCGATGAAGACGTACTCGTGGAATACGAGGCCATGTGATGGCAGCGCCGGCTGTACAGGCTGAAACAACCCAGCAACTCTACGGCAGGCTGATGGCAGCGCGCCGGGGCGACCCGGTTGAGGAAACTCTGGCGTGCATGCTGGCATCCTGGGCGACCGGCGTCGGCAGCATGCCGGACTGGCTGGGGCTGGGTGAAGCCGGCTTTTACAACATGCTGCGGCAGCACTTCCCGCAGTTTGACATCACGCTGTTTGAAAACCCGGGCAGACCGGTAGATCGCCAGCGTCTTGATGAAATGCAGGACCTGCACAAGCTACTCATGCAGAATCGCAGTGGCCGTAGCGCTGTTGAAACCTGTATGGCGGAAATCGTCATTGCAGGATGTCTCGGCAACGATCATCTGTGGCAGGACCTGGGTCTGTGGCAGCGCGCCGACCTGTCGAAGCTGATGCTGGATAATTTCGCACCACTGGCAAAGCGCAACGACAAGGACATGAAGTGGAAGAAATTCCTCTACAAGCAGTTGTGCGAAACCGAAGGTATTTACACTTGCCGTTCACCAAGCTGTGAAGTTTGCGCCGATTATGCCAACTGCTTCGGACCGGAAGAATAGGTCGTCATTGCCGGAATCCGAATTAACGGCTGATGTGAGTCCCGGTATCGAGCAGCGCGCCGTCGGCGCCTATCTGGGCCTGGCCATTGGTGATGCGCTCGGTGCCACCACCGAATTCATGACGCCGGCCGAGATCCGTGAAAAACACGGCGTGCATGACAAAATTATCGGTGGTGGCTGGCTGAATCTCAAAGCTGGCATGGTCACCGATGACACCGAGATGAGTCTGGCATTGGGTGCGTCGATACTTGAGCGCCGTGGCGTTGACGCACAAGCGGTGGCCGAGGCATTCAGCGACTGGATGCGCAGTAAACCAGTGGATATCGGCAACACCGTACGCCGCGGTATCGTGCATTATCGCACCAGTGGTCAGGCGCAAGTACCTGTGAATGAATACGATGCCGGCAATGGCGCCTGCATGCGTTGCCTGCCGATTGCACTGTTTTACTGGAATGCGCCGGAAGAGCAGATGATCCAGGCATCCAGGATCCAGTCACATGTCACACACAATAATCCGGTCGCCGATGCCGGCACGGAAACCACCCTCAGGATGCTGGTCAGTGCCTTAAAAGGCGAGCCAAAAAGTGCATTGCAACAGCATGTCGATGACCTTGTCACACAACACAAATGCTACCGCCACGATCGACGCAAAGTCGAAAACCCCAGCGGCTGGATTGTCGAAACCCTGCAGGTCGTGTTCCAGGCCTTTTTTGCACACGACAATTTCACCGATATTCTCATTGATGTCGTCAATCGCGGTGGGGATTCCGACACCACCGGGGCGATTGCCGGTATGCTGGCTGGTGTGCTCTATGGTCAGGACGCAATTCCAGGGAAATGGCTAAGGTCACTGCAGTCCGAAATCCATCAATCTTGTCAGGAGCAGGCGCTGGAACTCATCAGGCTGTCGCGGCAGTCGAACTGAAAGCTGACCACGCCCTCATTTGTCGATCGTGCAATACTTCTGACAATTTAAAACAAAAATGCTTTGGGTCCTGCCTGGCAGGAAATATTTTTAATTTTGCTGACATGGATATTTCTGTATATTTCAGAATGAAATGAAAGAAAATTTCCAGGGAAATCCTAATATTACAATTGGTTGTCTGGTTTTTCTTTGATCGTTTCTATTGAAATATAGCGCTTCTCTATATCTCAGATTTGGAAGCGTCTATATATTTCACTGTTGGCTGAAGAAAAGGTACGTTAACAAATGACGGCAAACGTACATGATGTAATATCTGCATTGGGTCATCCCATGCTGCCGTCAGCCATCACTCAAGAACCGTTCGACTACGATGCGAGTCACTATCCGCGGCTTTGTCGATGCGATGAAAATCCAGATCCAATCGACTTATACAGCTACGCCGACGACCTGATGTATCAGGAGATTCAAACAGATCTTTTCCTTTTTCTGTTACCGGTTTGTCTTTCTGCATGGCAGGATGACCTGATGGCGTCCCACGAATCCATTTACGCTGGATTCGTCGAGCAATTTTCTGCTGCCTTAGCGAAGCACACTGGCTTTCACGATCTGCTCTCGCTACGTCAACGGCAAGCAGTCTCTGAATTCATGTGGCAAGCCATACTCGACAAGATCGATATGGAGAGAAAACTATCATTCTCAGGCATGCATGCTAGCCCTTATTCATGGATCTACACCATTGGTACCATTGGCACCGTCTTTCCTGATATTAGTAATTTCTGGAAAGAGTGGTGGAGTTGCTCAACGATAGGTAGGGCGTGCGGTGTACTTCAATACGCATCCGTTTTGATGTATACAGAGGACAGGAATCCAATATTTTCACCATGGACCCCTGATGCTGGGGGTGGAGCACCAGTTCCCTGGGAGACAGATGGTCACATCTTTGATCAGTCGTGGTTACCTGAGAATGTAGAATTTCTGAGAGACACGCTTACACCCAACTATGTTAGAGACTCTATCTCAGCAGCAGCCTTCACCCTCGGCAGCGAGACTGGCAGTTCTGTCCCAGAATTAATGATTGGCGATTTTAATGATGCGGTCACTTTTGTTGAGCTAAGGATTGAGGAACTTATCCAGTATCTCTCGTTGCCACTTGGCGAGGTTAGAGATTGGTTAACAACATGATTACAGCCAACAAGTACATCCAGCCGCGCTCCGTTGTGGTCGGCTGATGTTTGGCGTTATGCACTAAAAGAATGAAATGAACCTCGAGCAAAAAATTCAGAACTCGCTGAGAGGAAATGGAATCTTTCTCACATTTGATGGTGTTGAGTGGCGTGACAAGGGTCAAGCTTTAAGAGCTGATCCACGCATCGTATACGAAGACCTAAAGCTATCTGAGATATCAAGAAAAGATGCGATTCAATTATTAATCTCAGCTTTAAGTAATGATCTTTGTTACGGAGCTAAAAGGCTGGGAAAGGGAATGGCAGAACAAATCGCTAAGGAATTTATTGGAGCTTACCACGAACAAGCAAGGTTCTATACCAATAGTGATGTTCCATACAATAATAAAAGCCATGCTTGGTCCTTTTCGCCAATCACGGAAGCGACTATTGATACTGGCGTGATTGTTCGAGAAGGGAAAAACCTTGCATCTTTATTATGGGTAATGGGTATTGATTAATGCATCAAGAACTAAATGGGGTCAGAGTTAATTTATTCTGACTACATTGATTACTTTCTTCCCTAAACCGCTATGTGCAAAGACATGAAAAAAAATTTAGAAGATCTTAATGCTCTCTTGAAAGAAGCTGCTGAGAAATTGGATGAAGCTGCTTCAGTGATCAGAGATATTAATCTGGATAAAGAAAAAAACATGTACAAAGTAGGTGAGGCACTCACAAATATATATGAAATTCAGAATGAAATATTCGAATTATGTCCAGAATTAAAACCAAAATATTTAGATGGCTAGATTGTCTGCTTCGTTAGGTATATTGCGAGTGTTAGAATGTGCTTAACAAGTCGGTCCCAACTTGATGGGGTCAGAGTAAGTTTAATCTTATTTATTTAGACAGCTTATTCTCTTATCTGGCTAGATACCCATACATAAGCTTCTTCCAGATTATTGAAGACCATCGCTGGAAAGCCTTTTCGATACATTTCAATAACGGGCTTCTCAATATGGATAAAGTTTTCTGCCGTTATTTCACTATTTGTCAGTAGAGCAAAAGCGCACATATTTGGCACTTTTTTAAATACATCTTCCCATACAGATGGATTGATGGAGATTTCATTTTTTCTTGACCGGATGCTGATAAACCCAAAATCGCCTTCGATATACCTGTCAACGAATTTCTTTAGTTCGTCAACCTGGTTCGTGGAAACAGTTACATATGGTTTGACTTCAGAAATAACAACATTGCCGGAAATTCTGAATAAAACAGTTCCGGTATCCACTTCATGATCAATCTCTATATTCATAAGTTAATTGGAAAGTCTTTAAAATCGGATGGTCGGTATCTCTTAATTAAAGTTTGTAACTCTATCACGAAAGCTTCAGCTTTTAGGTTTGCTTGTCAAAGCCCAGCCCTGCGGGGCAGCGTGAATGGAATCTGAATATATTTTTCGAGGTTCTATACTTGCAAGCAATCATACGGAATTTTAAGACAGCAAATATAATTAATGGTTCTCGTTGTTTACTTTCTTGCCATTACCTTCGTTAGTGTCGGAAGTTTCTGGATAGCAGGCAATATTTACGGGCTTTTCCGGAAGAAGGCGATCTATTTCCCAATCGCACTTGCTGTAAAGATGGCTTTGTCCGCTGTGTTGGGCGGAATTTTCCTGCTGATTGGAGGGGTGGTGCTCTCTACCCTGGTCTTTAACGCTGAAATGAAGAAAAGGTCGGATTACAAACCCTGGTCTACATTGATCGTCGGAGCTGTTATCTCGATTTTATGCTCGGCGCTTATTTTTTATTCGGCGATTTTTCTCGCGTGGACAATATTCGACTAGCCGTCAAATGGAGCAGGGTAGACACAGCTTCATGTGAAAGAATATTTTGCGATCAATCTGGCGCCCTGTCTGGATTAATCGGCGCACAGTCAATCAGTTTCACCACTCATCTTCACTCTCGCATGACTTGACGCCGATGCAGGCGTTTGCCTAACCTGTGCCTTATGCCAATCAATCCTGATCATTAACCGGTTTGCCTGCGGCCAGCCTCAGTACACTGGATCTCGCTGTCATCGGGACTTATCTTGTCCTGGTGTTGTACATCGGCCTGCGCATGGCGAGTCGCACGCACAGTGGTGAGGATCTGTTTCTTGCCGGTCGCCGGCTCGGCTGGGTACCGGTCGGGTTTTCGCTGTTTGCTTCCAATATCTCCAGCACGACGCTGGTGGGGTTGTCCGGCGCGGCCTACACCTGGGGTATCGCGGTATCCAACTACGAATGGATGGCGGCATTTGTGTTGGTGTTCTTTGCGGTATTCCTGATCCCTTATTACCTCAATGCGCGGATCACGACCGTGCCCGAGTTTCTTGAACGACGTTTTGACCGGCGATCACGACTGTATTTTTCCGCACTGACGCTGTTCTCGAATGTCGTGGTCGATACCGCCGGGACACTGTTTGCCGGCGCCATTGTGCTGAAAGTGTTTTATCCCGAACTGGATCTGTTCACCACTTGCCTCGGGCTGGCGCTGGTCGCTGGTCTGTACACCGCGGCGGGTGGCCTGGCCGCGGTGGTTTATACCGACGTGTTACAGGCGGTGATCCTGCTGATCGGTGCGTGCATGGTCAGTTATCTGAGTTTCGCGCAAATCGATTTTTCCTGGGCCGCGATCGTGGCGGCAACGCCACAGCAGAATCTGTCGCTGATGTTGCCGCTGGATGATCCCAATCTGCCATGGCTGGGTACGCTGGTTGGTGTGCCGATCCTGGGTTTTTATTTCTGGTGTACCAACCAGTTCATTGTGCAGCGTGTGCTGGGCGCGCGCAGTATTGCACACGCACGCTGGGGTGTGCTGTTCGCCGGTTTCCTGAAACTGCCGGTGCTCTATATCATGGTATTGCCGGGCGTCATGGCGGGTATGTTCCTGCCGAAGCTGGACAATGCCGATGCGGTATTCCCCACGCTGGTAACGCAACTGCTGCCGGCCGGTCTGGTCGGGTTGGTCATGGCCGGCTTGTTGGCGGCCATCATGTCCAGCATTGATTCAACCCTCAATAGTGCATCGACCCTGATGACCATGGACTTCGTGCAACCTGAAAAACGCCGTTGGTCAGCGCAGAAAACCATGTGGGTCGGACGTGGTTTTATCCTGTTGTTTATGTTGCTGGCGGCTTCGATTTCCCCTTTCATCGATAACTTTCCCGGACTGTTTCACTACTTGCAGTCAGCGCTCGCTTACCTGGTATCCCCGGTCGTGGTGGTATTTATTCTCGGACTGTTCTGGAAGCGTGCGACTGCCACTGGCGCCATTGCCACCCTGGCGGGCGGTCATGCGGCATCGGCCGTGTTTTTCGTGTTGTCACTGCTGGATATCCTGACGCTGCATTTCACCATCGTGGCCGGGCTGCTGGTGCTCGTCTCGGGGATCATCTTTGTTACGGTCAGCTCGATCACGGCTGCGCCGCGCGAGCAGCAGGTGAGGGATTTCACCTTCCATCATGACACCATGGAGCGACAGGCGGAGCTCGTCTGGTGGCAGGATTATCGTCTGTACAGCGTGATTCTGGTTGTACTGGGGATAGCACTGGTGATTACTCATTGGTGAAGTGGAAGTGAGGCCTTGTTTTTTGACTGCGTTGCACCACATGCCGGTTATTTTCGGTATGCTGTTTCTTTAGCTGGCCACTGGAAACAGTTTGTGAAGCAATCAACCAAAGCGGCTCTTCTCTCCGGCCTGGTGTTTCCCGGCTTCGGGCATCTGTATCTAAAGCAGTATGTGCGTGGCGTTATTATTGCCGGAATTTCAGCGGTATCGTTGTATTTTATCGTTTCAGTAGCTGTGGATACGGCTGCCGAGGTCATGGCAAAAGTACAAAGTGGTGAGGTTCCGCCTGACGCAGCCGCCATAACCGAACTGGTGTCCCGTCAGTCTCAGGCAACTGAAGCATCCACCAATATGGCTTCAATGCTGTTACTTGGGTTGTGGATCATCGGTATCCTCGATTCGTATCGCCTGGGTAGAAGTGGGGACCAGGGCAAAGAAATCAGCAGTAAGGATGAAAAAGGAAAAATATTGTGAAGTCGATAACGGCCGTTTTCAGTGTTGCTGCTTTGTTGTTTACCGTTACCGCATGGTCTGCTGAGGGCGATTCGCGCGAGCTGGTTGAGCTTCCTGACATGATGCAGAGCCACATGTTGGCGAACATGCGCGATCATCTGGCCGCATTCAATGAAATCCTGTCGAAGATGGCTGTGGGCGATTTGGATGCGGCGGCGGAGATTGCAGAATACCGCCTTGGCATGACTTCCCTGCAATCTCATGGGGCAAGTCATATGGCGCCGTTTATGCCACAGGCTATGCGCAGCACCGGTACGCAAATGCACAAGGCCGCCAGTCGTTTCGCCCTGAAAGCCCAGGAAGGAGAGCCGTTGGCGGCTTATAGCGCCCTCGCCGAAGTGACGCAGGCCTGTGTTGCATGCCATTCGGCTTATCGTATCCGTTGAGTGGCCTGTACAGATAGAACGTAAAACTGGTCGTTGTCTGTCCTGGTCTGATTAAACGATGGCTTCTTGCAACAACCGGGCAATATGTAAGGCCGGTCGGCCACTACCTTGCAGGATCTGTTGCTGACAGGAAAAACCGTTGGCCAGAATGCGCGCCTGTTCGTGCTCGCGTATGGTCGGCAATAATGCCAGCTCCGCCATTTGCCTGCCGATTTCTGCGTGTTCTTTTTCAATGCCGAAACTGCCAGCCATACCGCAGCAGGAAGATTCGATCATTTCAAATTTCAGCTCCGGTATGAGCTTGAGCACCTTGCGCATCGATTTCATCGCACCAACAGCTTTCTGGTGACAATGGCCATGCACCAGTATTGGCTGGCCCCGGGTATCGACCGGCTTGAGGTTCAACTGCAGCCGTTTGGCGGTGATTTCCCGTGCAATGAATTCTTCGAACAAAAAGCTCTGGTTTGCTATCGGCGTCACATCCATGTCCAGCTTGAGGAAACGATAGTCGTCGCGGATGGCAAGCAGGCAGGCCGGTTCCAGACCGATAATCTGGCGTCCTTGCGCGACGTGTGCCTGCAATACTGACAGTAATCTACTGGCCTCGGCTCTGGCTTGCTCTACCATGCCGTTGGCAATGAAGGTCCGGCCACAGCAAAGCGGGCGATCCGGATCTTCCGTCGTATCCGTCGTGCATGCGGGTATCACGCGGTAACCGGCTGCTTCGAGCACCTCGGTAGCGGCCAGAACATTTTCCGGTGCGAAGTTGTTGGTGAAGCTGTCGATCAGCAGAACCACTTCAGGACGATCCGATGCGGGGGCGTCAGTTTTCCTGGATTGCAAATAGGTCTGTCTGGCCGGTACAGGTAAGCTTGCTTTGGCGCTGATGCCGAGCAGGTTCTCGGCAAGCCGTGCCAGCCAAGTGAAACGATTGCGCAGTTTCAACAATTGCCTCAAGGCAGGAGTTTTGTGTAACCGTGTCGGGAAATTCGCCAGCAAGCGTGTCCTGAACGGGATGCCTTGCCGGGCATGACGCTGTGCCAGGTATTCGACCTTGATCATCGCCATGTCCACTTCGTTTTCACATTCGCGCCTGCAACCCTTGCAGCCGACACATAACGCCATGGATGCATCAAGGTCATCTTGCTCATACAGGTTTTGCTGTGAATCGGCGTTCAGTGCCGCTTTGAGCAGTCGTACCCGTCCGCCGGTCGACAGATTACTGTCCTGGGTTACCCGGTAACTGGGGCACATCACGCCCCGGGTGGCGGTTTCACATTGTTTGCTGTTGATGCAGACCGCTACTGCCCGGGCAAAATCACCGCCGTTTTTGGGGATGTCAGCGTAAGCGTCACCAACGCCGGCATCCCGATAGGAGGACCAGTCGAACACGGTTTTCATGCATGCAGCTCTTTATACAGCGCCCCAGCCTTCACGCACGGTATCGGTTGTGGCTGCCAATGCCTCATCCAGTGACACCAGCAGGTATTTGGGTTTGTAGGACTGTATTTCGGCATACAGGGTGACAATCTTGTCGGCGGCAGTCTGGCCTTTGAAATCGCTTTTTTCCAGGGCGAGTTCATCGATGATTTCATTCCAGGGTACGCCCTGGATCAGTGGAATCAGCACAAAGTGGGCGTCAGCGAATTCGACCTGCATCGGTTCGTTGATATTGACCACATACAACACGGCTTTCATATCATCGGCGAAGCTGTCCTTGTACTTGTCGACGAAGGTCAGCAGCGACTCCAGCCGGTCGATCGCACCAACCACCAGTTTGATCTTGTCATCGGCCAGCAGGACAACGCCGCGCATGACTTCGATTGGCGGTTTGACGTGGCCTTTGGCATCGGCAACTTCACCTTCGATCAGCACCAGTTCGCCGCGATAACCGTAGACGTCGCCGCTGCTGCTGGCTTCAAGAAAGTTGGAGTTAAATAAAAGACCGGATTGCTGGAAATCTTGCAGTAACATGACAATGCCTCAGACAAATGAATGGAAATATCACTGCAGAGCAATCTGCATGCCATGATGTGGCAAGAATAAAATCACTGATAATCAGTTGCTTATAAGTGTATGCGTCCGGCTGCTGAAAAATTGTTGTGTCGCAAAGCCGACAAGCGCTGTTTTTGCTTCAATCCTGTTGCTGCAGGTGCGCGTATGGTGGCAGCGTGATCAGGCGTGCGTCATCAAGCGGCAATCCCACGGTGAAGTGGTAAACAGACTGCAGGGATTTTCCCGGCAGCCCAAGCACCTCGTGCACGCCATCATCAAAGAAACAGCCTATGCCGGTGCCGCGCAAGCCGATGGCTTCGGCTTCCAGGTACAACACCTGTCCGAGCATACCGGCTTCCCAGTAGAGTTCGTTGTAATGCCAGGACGCCTGTTGGATCGGGGTTTCAAATTCAGCCAGCATGCCAAGCGAAAATACACTGTCACCGGCGATGGCCTGCTGGCAGCTCAGGCGCATGGCCATGCGTTGGGCGCTGCCCTGGGCGAGGCAGTACAGTGGCAGATGTTGCGGCGCTTCGCTGACTTTTTGCCACAGCAGGTCGTCACGAAAATGGTTTTTCAGCATATCCACGGCGACGGGATCTCGCGCCAGCATGTACAGGCCGGGCGCGAGTCCCTCAACCGCATGAACGAATATGGCCAGGTGTAAACGCGTTGGCCATTGTTGTGCCGCCCAGGGTGACTGGTTGTTGCGTGGAAGCACGCGATCGAGCAGGCGGAAAAAATCCTGCTGCGACATTTTTCCATTGCTGTCGAACGCCTGTGCCGAGCGGCGTTGCAGCAGCAGCTTGCTGGCCGGCTGTGTAGAAAGCTTGTGCGAGGTTGCCGGCAGTGCATCCGGCCAGTTCGGTAACTGAATAGTCTCATGACTTTCAGGGGGGCGCTGGCAGGCTTGCGCGACCTTTTCTATGATCGGCCAGTCGTACATATGGCGTGGATCGAGACGATTGGCGTTGCCAGACCAGTCACCATTCATGCTGTTGTTTATCAGGCCATCCAGCTGTTGTAGTGCTGTTTCGGACGGCGCATGCAATTGCATCAACAGGTCGGCATGTTCGGCTTCATCACTGTAAAACTCGTCTTTGCGATCCAGTCCGAACAATTGCTGCAGCTGGGCTGTGCCAATGTTCAGCTGCGGTGTGCTTGCATAGCCGAGCAGGCGCGCTGCATAACTGACCGCGGCGATGGCATGGCCGACATCCAGCTGGCAGTAACGATAGGCGCGTTCACCGTACTTCCAGGCCTCGCGCCAGTGCACCGAACTGAAGCCGAGCAGCAGCACCGGCTTGTCCTGTGCTTGATTCGCGCTATAGCGGCAGCGCAATTCCAGCCGGTGTCTGTCGGCTCGGTAGTGATACAGGCCATCTTCAAAATCATCCAGGCCAAGCAGGATCAGATAGGTCTCGGTCGGATGCAGGTTGCCACTGGACGGATTGCAGCGTAATGACCAGCGAGAGGGGCCGTACTGTTTCCAGGCTGACAGGGCCATGGAAAACTGCAGCAGCCGAGAAATACTTGTGGCGTTCCAGTCTTGCAGCTTGCCAAAGCGTCCGGTGCTGAGTTCGGCGAAAGTCAGACCGGAATCACTGTCCTGCAATGGCAGCTCAATTTGCGGCGCGCCATCAAAACGACGAAACGAATCGGGCTGGGCGTCCCAGTCGATATGCTGCGGTCCTCTGGCATAACCATCGAAGCGGTGCTTGGTCTGCTCGTGATAGTCAAATACCTGTTCGGTGTTGTCGTTGCTGGTCGTCATTCGAGTGTCGCTTTTGTGTTCGATGCCTTTCAGTGTACGTCGCAATGGCGACAAAATTCGCACGTGATTGTTGTGTGATGTTGATCTGTTCGATGCCAGGCTAGTCAATAACTCTGTTCAATCAAGGGCTTGCCAGTAGTTGCGGCATGCTGGAAAACTTTTTGTCTTCATGGGTATGAATAATGCAATCGCCTTGCCAGATGTAAACAGCTGATAGCGGGATAGGTATGTTAAACAAGACAACGCAAAACTGGATGAAGCAAAACGGCTTTGATGCCCAGGATATCAACGCGCGGGGCGCCTATGATGATACCGCACTGATTTGTGCCAGCCGCAAAGGCGAGGAAGACGTGGTAATTGACCTGCTTGAAAATGGCGCCGCTATCAATTTGCGCAACATGGATGGCACCAATGCGCTTTGGTCAGCTTGTGTCGCGAACAACTATGTCATCGCCGATTTGTTGATCGAGCTGGGTATCGACATCGATAACCAGAACGACAATGGCGCTACTGTGTTGATGTATGCCGCTTCCAGTGGTCGTACCGAGTGGGTGAAATACCTTTTGGAAAAAGGCGCCGACTTTAGTTTGTTGTCACTTGATGGTTATAGTGCGATGGAGTTGTCGGACAATATCGCGACTTTGCGGCTGCTTAAATCAGCCACACGATCGCGGGTTGTAGAAGCTTTAAGTCAACAATAGCGGGACCAGTAAATCTCCAGACTTTGCCGGTATAAACTGGCTCCCTCTCCCCTTGGGGGGAGAGGGTTGGGGTGAGGGGGGCAGCGTTATTCAACCCTCACCCTGGCCCTCTCCCAAGCTTGGGAGAGGGGAGAGTCGGCTGAATGCTCGGCCAGTCCGGCTTTCAGCCGGTGGTGATGTTCACAGTAGGACTCGGTGGGCTGGAGTCGGAGAAGGGTGGCAAACTGACCACCCTGATTCCCCTCTGTTTTGATGCGTCACGCCGGAAGGCAGGCGAGTAAAACGAAAAGGTGTCTGAGCGATTGAAAATCGCGAGTTCTTTTCGTTTGCCTGACTGACAAATGACGCAGGTGCTGAACAATGTGAAGCCAAAACAGGGGGAAGACGGTTTTGGTTCTTTTGCCGGCAAAAGAACAAGAGAAAATTTACCAGGCTGCTTTCAGCAGTGATGACTATTCATATTGTTTCACCAGGATTCACAGGTAGCAGCGGCCTCACCCGCTTATCCCGGATAAAAACATACCCATCATCTTCAAAGATACGCAGCGCCTGTAATTTCTCCCCCTGACACATGGTGCTCAGTGATTCCCCGGTAACCGGATCGTAGACAATGCCGTGCATCGAACAGCGCAGCTTTTCCTGTTTGTCGTCGAACACCGTGTCGCGTTCGCAGTTGAGTCGGCGGGGCATGTGCACACACTGGTTCAGGTAGGCGTAGGCCTGGCCATGGAAACGAAACACAATACCAGAGTGGGCAGCGCCCTTGTATTGCAGGTCCACAATCAAGAACTGCTTTTCAGCTAATGCCTGGCTGGTGCAGACCCGCAGTTGCTTTTCCGGTGACTGCAACATGAGCGGTGTTACCGTCAGCCTTCAATGCCACCCATGGCGGTTTGCAGGTAGTTCTTCAGGCCGGTTTTTTCGATCAGGTCGATCTGGGTTTCGAGATAATCGATGTGCTCTTCGGTGTCGCTGAGAATGCTTTCCAGAATCTCGCGTGACACATAATCCTTGACTGCTTCACATTCACTGATAGCCTGCACATAATGCTCACGTCCCTGGCGTTCAAGCTTCAGGTCGCCACTGAGGCATTCAGGTACGTCCTCGCCGATGTGCAGCTTGCCGAGATCCTGCATATTGGGCAGTCCTTCAAGGAACAGAATACGTTCAATCAGCTTGTCCGCGTGATGCATTTCCTCGATGGACTCCTCATACTCGTGCTTGCCGAGTGCTGTCAGGCCCCAGTTTTTATACATGCGTGCATGCAAAAAATACTGGTTAACAGCGGTGAGCTCGATGCTTAAAGCCTGGTTCAGCAGTTTTATGATGTTTTTGTCACCTTGCATGGATAGCCTCCTGCGGATGTTTCTGAATGACAGCGTTGATGTGTTTGCAGCATATCGCGCATACAGGCGGTACATTTGCCGCAGCAGGATTCGAAACCCAGGTGGCGGCGCAGTTCCCGTATGCTGGAGTTGCCCAGGCTGATGGCCTGTTGCAGCTGCTTTTCGTTGACCGCGTTACAGACACAGATGTACATACACTTATCACCCCTGTCCAGTGATATCAAATGACAGGTCGCCGCTGATATCGCCTGGCGCAACCGACCTGGCCTTGATGTGTGCCGCCAGGGCGCTGTCCATGGTGATGGCGTGCAGGTGAAACCACTGCGGCAATTGCTG
The DNA here is from genome assembly GCA_050049775.1 of Chromatiales bacterium. Taxonomy (GTDB): domain Bacteria; phylum Pseudomonadota; class Gammaproteobacteria; order Chromatiales; family Chromatiaceae; genus JABDQZ01. The sequence continues at coordinate 20,589 of JASFVP010000007.1, read as the reverse complement.
GGTGACATAGGCCTTGGCCAACATAGTGGAACCGCTGGCGACTTTTTTGCCGATGCGTTGCATTTCACCAAGAACTCTCAGGTGTTCGTCGGTGTGTTCCCGGATGGCGGCAAAGCCGGTTTCCTGCATGAGCTGCATTTCAGACGAAAAATGATTTTCCGTGTGCTCCAGTAGTTGACTGAACAGCACGACAAAATTTTGTTCCTGCGCCAAACCGAGCTGATTGACCAGGTCGATGAACTCCAGGTGTGTCTGATCCATGTCGGACACACCGAGCTGATACATCGGTTCGGTGGCGTTAATCAGACTCGACAAGCGACTGCTCCCGTAATTGCTGTTGCCGGTAGGCAATAGTTTTGGCCAATTTGCGCTGGATATAGTCCGCGTAGTCATCGGTGTTGCTGTACTCGAAATCGATCGCCAGCGTGGCCAGTTGGTCCATGAGGTCGCGCAGCCGTGCGATCTCAACCAGGCTTCTGCCACAGGTCAGGCAGATTTCGCCGTTGTCACGACAGGCGGTTTTTCCCTGGCATGGAACAAAAGTCTTCATTCAACAGCCGTTTTCATGCACGCCGGTCAATGCCGCTTCCACTGAACCGGCCGGGGTGGCGGCAGCAAGCAGGTCCTCGACATCGGCTTCAATCACTTCGATGTTCTGGCGTTTGCAAAAGCGCCTTTCCTTGTCGTTCGGTTCCGGAATCAGCGCCCAGCCGGCCGGTTGGCCGGCGGAATAAATAATGTCGGACAACACCATGCGTTCGGTATCGCGAGTCATACGCAGGCCAATGAACAAATACTGCTTGTTCTTGCGATAGGCCTTGAGGAAGTCCGGGATGGCAAAACCCCCCATGAGCTCGGTGATGTAGTCGACGTAGTCGGCATCCGAGGCGATATAGGTGGCGTCCGGCAACGGACTGCCCATCGGTTTGAACAATACCGGCAGGCTCGGGTCGACTTCGCTCTGGTCAATTTCCTGCGAGGAGTATTTTTCACCATCGTAATGATGAATGCGGAAACGGTAATCGGTGCCGGCAATACGGGAAATGCCGCGCACCAACGTGTGCGGTGTATCGCTGTAGCTGTCCTGCAACTGGGTGTCGCGATTGATGTCGACGATGTAATGCGGTTTCAGGCTGGCCAGCCAGTCGTGCAACGGTGAGCGGGTCCAGCTGGTTGACGCGTAAGTGGTGTCGAGAAAACGGTTGACCGCATTGCGGCCGCGTTTGAGTTCGACATCCATGGCGGCGCGCGGGAATTCAAACATCAACCGCGGTGCCATCGGTTTGCCGTTGTTCATCGCCAGGATCAGGCTGTCGCTGTCGGCCGGTATCGGCTCACCGCTGTCGACATTGACGGCGCCTTTCAAAGCGCCTGCGCCAAGGTAGGGTACGATATCGCCGCTGGCGATGCCGTCGATCAAATCCTGCAATGTGGTTGTTGTCATGTTCCGGGACTCCAGTCTGCTCAAGGTATAGCGGCTTTCAAGCAAGACACAGGCCAATCAAAAAGATGGCGCAAAAACCGTTGTTTAGCGCATTCAGCGGAGTGCCTACGCTGAATTTTGTCGGTTTTCTTACAAAACAATCTGACAAGCGAATGACATTGTTCCAGCCCTGACCGGCTTGAAGCCATTGCTGGCGGCGTTTGCTGGATTGGCATGAATCATGAAGGCTGAAAGCAAGGCGCGATGGTGCGCCCGATGTCGACAACCAAGAGGTGATCTCGTGCAGGAACTGGATTTTCATGAAGTGGCGGACGAATTCATTCATCTGGCCAACGAACTCAGCAATGAATGGGCCATGCCGTTTTTAAGCGCGGCATTTATGTATGCAGCGGCACGTTACAACACGTTTTTCTTTTTTGAGACCAATGGCGCCAAAGAAGATCAGTCCTCGGTGATCGAGTATTACTGCGATCAGTACCGCAAGATGCTGCAGGAATGCATGACGGAATTCGGTAAATTGCACTGACAGTCTGTGACAGACATATCTCAACTGGCGGCCCGCTGGGCCAGGAGTCAGCGTTTTGATGCACTGCAACTGGATTGCATTACCGCCGTGGTGCTGAAAATACTGGATCGAAAATGCAAGATGGATGCTGATCGGCAGGCTGCCGTGATCGCTGTCTACGGGGTCTGCTGTCAGATGCAGGGTAAACTGTTTGATGATTCGGATCATGCCTTGATCCAGGCCGCCCTGCAAAAGCAGGCGGTAGACCGGGATGCAATTCACGCCCGGCGGCTGTATGGCGAAGCGCAAATCCCCAAGCCGACCATGAAAGCATTCAAGCAATGGCTGGGTCAGTCATTGTTTGGCAGCTTGTCTCACAACCAGTCGATGTTCACCTCGTAAACACCGCCAATCACCAGATACTCATTTTCACCGCGTAACACCTGTGGCAGCAATCCCGGCACATACATTAATTTGGCGAGAGGCACTTCGGCCTCCAGGATGTAATCGCCAAACTCATCGGCGCGTTCGCGCTTGTCACTGAACGAGTTGAGATTGTTGAGTATCAGCGTGGCGTGCTTTTTATCGGGACGCGCCAGTACTTCGTGTTCATCGACCTTGTTGACGCCGCGAAACAGATGCGCATGCGTTTGCTGTGGCCAGCGGCGTTTGATTTCATACTGACAATAGCTGTACAGCAGGTCGAGCTGTGTTTCCAGCGCATTGCTGTTGTACAGCGCCTGTGAACGCGCCGCCAGATAATGCTGGTAGTGGTGGCTGTCAAAATCACACAATGTGCCGCCATGATTGCGCGGTAACAAACCGAAGCGTGATTCCACCCAGCTTTTCATCGCGGCGCCTTCTTTGCTGTCGGGGTCGAACAGCCAGCCGCGCAGCATGCGCAGGTAGTCGGCTTTGTCGCGCTGCTTGTGTTGATTCTGTTGCAGGCCGGCTTCTTCGGGAAAATCGAGCAGGAAGAATGAACGCATGTATTGCATGAAGTGTTGTGCGCGTTCGTCCTGGTCCGCGATGGCATCCAGTTCATCGAACAACACATGATGCATTTCATGTACACCGTCGAGAGTCAGCTCTACCGGATGCTGCTGAAAGGTGAGGCTGCCGAGTATCACCGCCGGCAGGTTACAGCGGTTAATCGGCAAACGCGCATAGGCCGGCAACGTCGCTGCTTGTTGTGGGCTTTGTCTGTATTCAACCATACATTGGGTAGGCGTTTGTAGCGAACACGACTCTCGTTAATCCTTCCTTAAAACCGGATTAATTTAGTTTAAACAGTGATTTAAGTGTCATTTTCAGTTTTGGCATAGCGCTTGCACCAAGGTGGCTGAACAGTGATCCGAATATTTTCAGACACACCTAGAGTAAACAACAGGAAGGAGAAGCAACATGGCACTGCGTCAATGTGCAATTTACGGTAAAGGCGGTATCGGCAAGTCTACCACAACCCAGAATCTGGTGGCTGGCCTGGCCGAACTCGGCAAGAAAGTCATGATCGTCGGCTGCGACCCGAAAGCCGATTCCACTCGTCTGATTCTGCATTCCAAGGCTCAGAACACCATCATGGAAATGGCTGCCGAAGCCGGCACCGTTGAAGACCTCGAACTGGAAGATGTATTAAAGACCGGTTACGGCGACATCAAGTGCGTTGAGTCCGGTGGTCCTGAGCCTGGTGTTGGTTGCGCCGGCCGCGGTGTTATCACAGCGATCAACTTCCTCGAAGAGGAAGGCGCTTACGAAGAAGATCTCGACTTCGTTTTCTACGACGTACTCGGCGACGTTGTATGCGGTGGTTTCGCCATGCCGATTCGTGAAAACAAGGCCCAGGAAATCTACATCGTGGTATCCGGTGAAATGATGGCCATGTACGCGGCCAACAACATTTCCAAGGGTATCGTGAAATACGCCAACTCCGGTGGTGTACGTCTGGCCGGTCTGATCTGTAACTCACGTAACACCGACCGTGAAGACGAACTCATCGAAGCACTGGCAGCCAAACTGGGCACACAGATGATTCACTTCGTACCGCGCGACAACGCTGTACAGCGTGCCGAGATTCGCCGTATGACCGTTATCGAATATGACCCGACGCACAAACAGGCTGATGAATATCGCACCCTGGCGCAGAAAGTCATCGACAACAAACTGCTGGTGATTCCTCAGCCTTGCACCATGGATGAACTCGAAGACCTGCTCATGGAATTCGGCATCATGGAAGAGGAAGACGAAAGCATCGTCGGTCAGACCGCCGCTGCCGAGGCAACTGCGTAAGCAAGAATGGTGGCGCCGGCTTTGCGGAGCCGGCGTTTACTGAAGATTTTTCCAGAACCTGGCCATCTACAGATTGGTAGTGGCAGGATTAAGGAGACAGATTATGTCAGCTATGACACGTGAAGAGACCGAAGCTCTCATTCAGGAAGTGCTCGAGGTCTATCCGGAAAATGCCAAGAAGGATCGCGTCAAGCACCTCACCGTCAATGATCATGAGGTGGAGCAGTCCAAGAAATGCATTACTTCAAACCGTAAGTCGCTGCCGGGTGTAATGACCATTCGTGGTTGCGCCTATGCCGGTTCCAAGGGTGTGGTGTGGGGTCCGATCAAGGACATGATCCACATTTCCCACGGTCCGGTCGGTTGTGGCCAGTACTCACGCGCCGGTCGCCGTAACTATTATGTCGGCACCACCGGTGTGAACACTTTCGGCACCATGAACTTTACCTCGGACTTCCAGGAAAAGGACATCGTGTTCGGCGGCGACAAAAAACTCGCCAAGATCATGACTGAAATCGAACAGTTGTTCCCGCTCAACAAGGGCATCACGATTCAGTCGGAATGTCCGATCGGCCTGATCGGTGACGACATTGAAGCTGTCGCCAAAAAGACTACAGCCGAGATCGAAAAGCCGGTTGTGCCGGTTCGTTGTGAAGGCTTCCGCGGCGTATCCCAGTCCCTGGGTCATCACATCGCCAACGATGCGGTACGCGACTGGGTATTGCACAACCGTGACAACGACAACAGCTTCGAAAGCACACCGTACGATGTCACCATCATCGGTGACTACAACATCGGTGGCGACGCCTGGGCATCACGTACCTTGCTGGAAGAAATGGGTCTGCGCGTTATCGCCCAGTGGTCCGGTGACGGTACCTTGGCTGAAATGGAAAATACCCCGAAAGCCAAGCTCAACCTGTTGCACTGCTACCGTTCGATGAACTACATCTCGCGTCACATGGAAGAGAAGTACGGCATTCCCTGGATGGAGTACAACTTCTTCGGTCCGACCAAGATTGCCGAGTCATTGCGCAAGATCGCTGCGTTCTTTGACGACACCATCAAGGAAGGCGCCGAGCGCGTCATCGAGAAGTACAAGGCCGAATACGATGCAGTCATTGCCAAGTATCGTCCGCGTCTCGAAGGCAAGCGCGTCATGCTGTATGTCGGTGGCCTGCGTCCGCGCCACGTGATCGGCGCTTATGAAGATCTCGGCATGGAAGTGGTCGGCACCGGTTATGAGTTCGCGCATAACGACGACTACGACCGCACCATCAAGGAAATGGGCAACGCGACCCTGATCTATGACGACGTGACCGGTTACGAATTCGAGGAATTCGTGAAAAAGGTCAAACCCGATCTGATCGGTTCCGGCATCAAGGAAAAGTACATCTTCCAGAAGATGGGCATCCCGTTCCGTCAGATGCATTCCTGGGATTATTCCGGTCCGTACCATGGCTATGACGGCTTCGCCATCTTCGCCCGCGATATGGATATGACGCTGAACAATCCTTGCTGGAACAAGATCAAGGCACCTTGGTTAAAAGCTGAAGAACAGCTCGAGGCTGCAGCAGCAGGCGCCTGATCCGGTAAAACGGCGCCGGGTTTTATCCCGGCGTCGGCCAGACCAAGAGCAGATTTGGGAAGAGTAATGGCTTAACCCTTTTATTATTCACCTGGTCCGTAGTTCACAGATTGGTGGCGCGGAAGGAGAAAAATCATGAGTCAAGTAGTCGAAGATATCAAACCGAGCTATCCGCTGTTTCGTGAGGACGAGTACAAGGATACCTTGAAAAACAAACAGGAAGCTTTCGAGGAAAAGGTTCCGCAGGTAAAAATCGATGAGATTTTCCAGTGGACCACCACGGAAGAATACAAGGAAATCAACTTCAACCGTGAAGCCCTGACGGTCAACCCGGCGAAAGCCTGTCAGCCGCTCGGCGCCGTACTCTGCGCCCTGGGTTTTGAAAAGACCCTGCCGTACGTGCACGGTTCACAAGGTTGTGTGGCTTATTTCCGCACCTACTTCAACCGTCACTTCAAGGAGCCGGTATCCTGCGTATCCGATTCCATGACCGAAGATGCGGCGGTATTCGGTGGCCAGAAAAACATGTTCGCCGGCCTGGAAAATGCCAAGGCCTTGTACAAACCGGAAATGATTGCGGTTTCCACCACCTGTATGGCGGAAGTCATCGGTGACGACCTCAACGCTTTCATTGGCAACGCCAAGAAAGAAGGTCATATCGAACAGGAATTCCCGACACCGTTTGCGCACACACCGAGTTTTGTCGGTTCGCACACCACCGGTTGGGACAACATGTTCGAAGGCATCCAGCGTTACTTCACGCTGAACTACATGGAAGACAAGGAAGTGGGTAGCAACGGCAAGATTAATATCGTGCCGGGCTTCGAAACCTACCTCGGCAACTATCGTGTCATGAAGCGCATGATGGAAGAGATGGGTGTTGAATACAGCCTGTTGTCCGATCCTAGCGAAGTACTGGATACACCGGCCGATGGTGAGTTCCGTATGTACGACGGCGGCACCAAAATTGACGAGATCAAGGATGCTCCGAACGCTATTGATACCCTGTTCCTGCAGCCGTGGCAGTCGGTCAAAAGCCGCAAGTTCACCAAGAACACCTGGAAGCAGCCGGCCAGCGATGTTGCCATTCCGATGGGGCTGGAAGCCACCGATGAGTTTCTCATGAAGGTCTCCGAGCTGACCGGTAAACCGATTCCGGAGTCTCTGGCGCGTGAACGCGGCATCCTGGTCGACATGATGACCGACAGCCACGCCTGGCTGCACGGCAAGAAATTCGGCCTGTATGGCGATGCTGACTTTGTCCTGGGTATGACCAAGTTCCTGCTCGAGCTTGGCGCGGAACCGACACAGGTTCTGTGTAACCACGCCAACAAGCGCTGGAAAAAAGCCATGGAGAAAATGCTGGCGGATTCTCCATACGGTCAGAACAGTGAAGTTCATATCGGCAAGGACCTGTGGCACTTCCGTTCACTGATGTTCACCAACAAGCCGGACTTCATGATCGGCAACTCCTATGGCAAGTTCATCCAGCGTGACACGCTGCACAAGGGCAAGGAGCATGAAGTGCCGCTGATCCGTATCGGCTTCCCGATCTTTGATCGTCACCACATGCATCGCGACACCACGCTGGGTTACGAAGGTGCCATGTACATGCTCAAGATGCTGGTCAATTCGGTACTGGAACGTCTGGACGAGGAAACTCGCGGCATGGCAACTACCGATTACAACTACGATCTGATCCGTTAAATCAGCCTGCAGGCGGCGCCCGGTGCGCCGCCTCATCTGAACAAGGACAGACCCAGTCTGTAATCGAAGTTTAGGAGTAACCCATGCCAAATGTGATGATTCGCGTGAAAGACGACGGTGGTCTGCTGTTTTACATCGCCAAGAAAGACCAGGAAGACGAAATCGCTACAGTTGAGAAAGACAGCGATTCCGAATGGGGCGGTGAAGTGGAGCTGACTGATGGCTCGAAGTATTACATCGATCCGATCAGCCCGCGACCAAGCTTTCCGACCACACTGCGTTTTAAACGCGCAGATTAATTGAATCACAAGCGAAAACGCGGTTTTCGCTTGTGACCAAAGGGGAGAGTAAGACTACTCCCCTTTGGAAACCCCAAGTTTAAGGAGACCAACGATGGCCTTAGCAATTGTGAGAGATATCTGCACCGCTTGCGGTGATTGTGAACCGGTATGCCCGACCAGCTCGATCGTGCCGTTCAAGGGTGTTTACAAAATCGAAGCCGATACTTGCACCGAGTGTGAAGGTGAGTTCGACGTGCCGCAGTGTCTGGATGTCTGTATGGAAGACGACTGCATCGTGCCAGCGTAAGCAGGCGTATTGTCAGCACAGGGCGAGGCCGGACAGCTTGCCGCAGCTCGGCCTCAGCCGCCCTGTCAGCCATATTGAATACAAGGCAGGAGTGAACATGAGTGCTTTCCCCATCTCGAATGACATTGCGCTGCGCATTGGCCTGGCTGCGCGTGAACTGCCGGATACCGACGCCGCTCGTCTGCTGCGTGTACTGAAGGATGCCGTCGGTCTGCCACCGACGGCCAAAAAATTATCCGGCCTGACGGTCAAGGCTTTCAAGGCGGCTGCTGACGGTGAGTTTGCCGATGTGGATAGCGCTGCACTGAAATCTGCGGTGGCCTATCTCAAGGGCGAACACAGCATCAGCAGCGAACCGCTGCCGGAGATCGAGGCCTATACAGATGGTGACATGCCCAACAGCATTCGCGTCGCCTGTGCTTCCAACAAGGCGGAACTGCTCGACGGTCATTTCGGTTCCTGTCGACGCTTCCTGATTTACCAGGTGTCGTCGGACGAAAACCGTCTCATTGATATCCGTAACGTCGATGACGCTGAAGCAGCCGATGACAAGAACAGTTATCGCGCAGCGTTGATTGGTGACTGCCAGATTCTGTTTGTCGCCTCGATTGGCGGGCCGGCCGCCGCCAAGGTGGTGCGTAGCGGCGCACATCCGATCAAGAAACCCGATGGTGGTCCGGCACGTGATGAAATCGTTGCCTTGCAACAGGTGATCGGAAAGGATGCGCCGCCCTGGCTGGCCAAGGTCATGGGCCAGTCGCCGGAAGAACGTATCCGTTTTGCTCAGGAGGCCGAAGCGTGATCAGCCATGAGCAGCTTGAACAAATCAGCCAGCTCGCCGGGGCCGGCGTTATCTCAACCGACATGGTCAATGATTTGCGCCAGTCTTTTCCCGATATCCATTTCACATATTGCATGGATGACGATGTGCTTGGTGTCGAGCCGGTTGCTGAATACGACAGTTTCAATCTTTACCTGATTGACAGCCGCAATCATTGCCTGGCGTTTACCCGCGATATGGATGTTGCTACCGGTGTGGTCGTAGCCGAAAAAGAAGATGACGAGTAGCGCCGGTGAATATGGCTGTGAAAACCGGTGAAGAAGACGCCACGCCCACAGCGGATTGCTCCAGTTGCCCGCATCGCGAAGACCGCCTGAGCAAGGGCTATTGCAAACCCGGCGACACTTGCGTGCGCGCCATGAGCGGCCGGCAGATTGCGCGGTTTTTCAAGATCAACCCGGATCTGGCGGACGACTACGCCGGCGATGAATTCTGGGAACGACGTGCGATTGCCGCGCGTTACCTGTCGCATCAGCGTTTGTTGCAGATGCTCGATGATCCCGACGAAGTGGTGCGACGCGTGCTGGCCTACCGTTTGCCGGTGGAAGCCTTGTCGGCGTTGATGAATGATGACGACCGCGAAGTTCGCATCACCGTAGCCGATCGCCTGCCGGTCGATCAGCTCGAACAAATGGTGCAGGACGAGGATTACCTGGTGCGCCAGTATGTCGCCAAGCGCCTCAAACCCGGTCGCCTGTTTCGTATGATCACCGACAGCGACCGCGAGGTGCGCAAGATGGTAGCGCGACGCCTGCCGCCGGAAAGTCTCGGTCTCATGGTCAATGATGCCGCGGCGGAAAATCGCCTGGTGGTGGCCGAGCGCATCGATGTCGAGTTCCTGCAGCCATTGCTGCTGGATACCGACTGGCGTGTACGTTTCAAGGCCTGTCAGCGCGCACCGCTGGAATGGCTGGCGCCGTTGCAACATGATGCAGACGAAGACGTTCGGGCCTGTGCCAAAGAACGCCTTGAACAAAGCATGGATGCGTCACCCGATAGCTGAAGAGTGAAACAGCATGCACCGATCCTATTTTCACAGTCTCGACGCAGGTCAAAAAACTATGCATCCGTTTGCGCGTTTTATTCAGATACTGGCCAAGGGTCGCAATGGCATGCGCTCGCTGACTCAGGACGAGGCGTACGAAGCCATGCAGATGATTGCGCGCTATGACGTCGAACCCGAACAGCTTGGCGCTTTCCTGATGCTGATGCGCGTCAAGGAAGAAACCGCAGAAGAGGTGGCGGGCTTTACCCTGGCGCTGCGCGAAAGCCTGCCGACGGCAAATTTCAACGTCCGCCCGGCAATCGACTGGGCCGCCTATGCCGGCAAGAAACGCCATCTGCCCTGGTTTGTGCTGGCGGCATTGATCGTGTCGGCGCAAGGTTATCCGGTGTTCATGCACGGCATGCACCGTGAGGATGAGCGGGTTTATGCGCCTGAGGCATTGCAGGTGCTTGGTATCGAAATAGCCGAGTCGATTCAGTCCGCCGAGACCCAGCTCAACCAGTACGGCTTCAGTTATCTGCCGATTGATAAACTATCGCCACTGACGGCAGAGCTTATCCATACCCGTGAACTGTTTGGCCTGCGTCCGCCATTGCATACCGTGGCGCGCATGCTCAATCCGTTTGCCGCACCCCTGACCATCATGGGTGTGTTTCATCCGAACTATTCCTATATCCACCAGCATGCGGCAAGGCTGTTGCAACAACCCAATGGCTTGATCTGCAAGGGCGAGGGTGGTGAGTTCGAACGCATTCCGGACCGTTCGCTGGAATTGTACGGCCTGACCAAGAATGAAACCTGGACCGAAAGCTGGGGCAACCTGCTCAAGCCGGGTCAGGAGATCAAACCCGATCAGCTGGATCTGCAACATTTCAAACAGGTCTGGCTGGGCGAGGCCGAAGACAGTTACGCCGATGCCGCAGTCAGCGGCACCCTGGCGCTGGTGATTCGTTCACTCGGCATTGAAACCCGTGCCAGCCAGGCGCAGCAACTGGCCGAACTGTGGTGGCGTGAGCGTCATGTGGCAGAACCAAGCAGGGCGGCTGGATCATGACTGCCGCCGTGGTACAGTTCGATGCAGTGTCAAAGCTTTGCGAGACCACAGATGTGGCCGATGGCATCCAGGCGCTGCAGCAAGGCCTGGCCAGACTGTTTCCGGATTTGCAGTTTGAGCATGTCCTGACCCGCGGCCACTGGCATCGCCTTGGCGGAGTGGTGGATGCGAACTACCAGCGAGTATCCGACAATATCGTGCATTGGGCCGAGCAGGAGTCCGGCGGCGATGCCGAAGAACTGGTAATACGCTACATGGACCACGGCTACTTTGCCACCAACCTGGCTGGCAAGACACTGTACTTCACGGCTGCCAACGGCGATGAAGCAACTGACTTCATCCAGCTGGAAATCGAACAGTTGCAGGAAGTACTCGACCGGCCTTTGGTCGAGCGTGACTGGTTTCCGGAAAGCCTGGAAGAGTTTCTCGACCCACTCGATTATCCGCGCCTGGAACCCGAGCCGGTCGGCAAAGCCTATTTTCGTTTTCGCCGTATGACGCCGATCAAGCCGTTGTTGACCAAGCCCACCGATGAAAACCAGGCGATGTACAACCTGCGGCGTTTTTTTCACGACTGGCAAAACAGCAGTGCCAACGATGCCGGCCACTTCAGCCAGCACTGGGTGTTGGCGCTGCAGGAATTCAAGGGCAGTGATGGCGAGCTGAAACTTAATGCTAAGCCGGTCAGCACCTTTGCCGACAAATTGCCGTCCTTGCCGCCGGAAGGACTTTCCGGCTCTGAACTGGCGCGTGCCATTCACGACTATGACCGTGCGCTGGGTTTCCACTTCGCCTGGTTTTTCATGATGCTGACCCGCAAGGCGGAAAACTTCGCCCTGTTTGACGCGGTGTTGCGCGATCAGGTCGGTGCCTACGATTACCTGCCGGCCAAAGACCTCAAGGTATTGCGCGACTGGGAATCACGGCCGTACGGCGTGTGACTGGTACTAGATTGCGTCCGGCACCTTGACCGGCTTCACCTGCCAGATCTTATCGGCGTATTCACGGATGGAGCGGTCAGAGGAAAACTTGCTCATGCGGGCAACATTCAGCATCGACATACGCGTCCATTGCTGCGGGTCATTCCAGGCCTTGCTGACTTGCTGTTGCGCCTCGGCGTAGCCGGCAAAGTCGGCCAGCACCAGATACGGGTCCTGATTGAGCAGATTGTCGACCAGCCGGGCAAACAGGTCGCGATCGCCCTTGGAAAACAGGCCGGAATAAATCAGGTCGATGGCGGCTTTCAGTTGCGCATTGCTTTGGTACAGCTCACGCGGCCTGTAACCGTGTGCAATGCGCTGGCTGACTTCTTCGGCGGTCAGGCCGAACAGGAAAAAGTTTTCCGCACCGACCGAGTCGCGCAGCTCGATATTGGCGCCATCCAGTGTGCCGATGGTCAGGGCGCCGTTTAACGAAAATTTCATGTTGCTGGTGCCGGAGGCTTCCTTGCCGGCCAGCGAAATCTGCTCCGACAAATCCGCCGCTGGGTAAATGTGCTGGGCATTCCTGACGTTGAAGTTCGGCAGGAATACAACCTTGAGGCGATCGCGCACGTCCGGGTCACGATTGACCACACCGGCCACCGCGGTGATCGCTTTGATGATGAGCTTGGCCATGCTGTAACTTGGCGCGGCCTTGCCGGCAAAGATGTAGGTGCGCGGCACGATCTCGGCATTCGGGTTGTCCTTGATTGCGTTGTACTGGCTGATGATCTGCAACAGATTGAGATGCTGGCGTTTGTATTCGTGGATGCGTTTCACCTGCACGTCATACATGGAATGCGGATCGATGCGGATGTCGCAGCGGCTTTGAATCAGGTCGGCCAGGTGTTGCTTGGCTGCCAGCTTGGCGTCTTGCCAGTCCTGTGCAAAAGCGCTGTCGTCGGACAAGGTTTCCAGTTGTTTCAAGGTCGAGATGTCCTTGACCCAGTCACAACCGATACGCTCGGCAACCAGTTTGCTCAGCCAGGGATTGGCGAGCCGCACAAAGCGCCGGTGGCTGACGCCGTTGGTGACGTTGGTGAACTTGTGTGGCCACATGTCATGGAAGTCGTTGAGCACGGTCGATTTGAGCAGGTTCGAATGCAACTCGGCGACGCCATTGATGTATTTGCTACCGACACAGGCCAGGTGCGCCATGCGCACATAACGGTCGCCGTCTTCCTCGATCAGCGACATGCGCGCCAGCCGGCCATCGTCCTGGCCACGGTATTTGATGCGTACGTCATCCAGGAACTGGTTGTTCAGTTCGTAAATGATTTCCATGTGACGCGGCAGCAGGCTGGCAAACAAATGGATGGACCATTTTTCCAGCGCTTCCGGCAACAGCGTGTGGTTGGTGTAGGCAAAGGTGTTGCGGGTGACGTGCCAGGCGTCCGACCAGTCCATGTCGTGTTCGTCGATCAGCAGGCGCATCAGCTCGGCAACCGCGATGGCCGGATGTGTGTCATTGAGCTGACAGGCGTATTTTTCGTGGAAGCTGTCGAGACCGCGGCCGCTGTTGCTGTGGATGCGGATCATGTCGCGTAACGAGCAGCTGACAAAGAAGTATTGCTGCATCAGGCGCAGGCGCTTGCCGGAGTGTTGTTCGTCGTTCGGATACAACACCTTTGACAGGTTTTCCGACATGATTTTTTCGTCGACTGCGCCGTAATAATCGCCAACATTGAAAGCGGCAAAATCAAACGACTCGGGCGCTTCGGATTTCCACAAGCGCAACAGGTTGACGGTGTTGACGCCATAACCCATGACCGGCGTGTCATAGGCGACGCCGCGCACCACGCGTTCCGGAATCCAGCGCATGCGATGGCGGCCGTGTTCGTCGACGTACTTTTCCGTGGTGCCACCGAACGGAATATCAAAGGCCAGATGCGGTCTCGGTAGTTCCCACGGGTTGCCGTGCAGTAGCCACTTGTCGGTCGCCTCCACCTGCCAGCCGTCTTCGATGAGTTGGTTGAAGATGCCAAATTCGTAGCGAATGCCATAGCCGATGGCCGGCATTTCCAGGGTCGCGAGTGAATCCAGGTAACAGGCCGCCAGGCGACCCAGGCCGCCGTTGCCAAGGCCGGGTTCCTGTTCCTCATCGAGTAACTCGTCGAGATCGAGATCCAGTTCGGCCAGCGCCTGTTTGGCGTGGTCACGGATTTCCAGGTTGATCAGGTTGATGCCGAGGTGCGGCCCCATGAGAAATTCCGCCGACAAATAGCAGACGGTGCGTGCCTGTTCCTGCTTGTAGGTTTGCGCGGTGTTGATCCAGCGTTGCAGCATGCGGTCTCGCACCGTGTAAGCCAGCGCCAGGTACCAGTCGCGTTTGCTGGCGACTTCCGGGTAACGCCCCTGTACATAAAACAGGTTGTCCTGGATGGCGCGCTTCAACGCAGCCACACTGTTGCCGGTGCGGGTATGCTCTTCGCTTGCGTGGATGTTGTTGCTGAAATCCTGTTTCGTCTGGCTCATGCTGTCTCGTCTGTTATTACTGGTATACCGTCTGTCTGGGCCAGCGACAGGGGATACAGGCCTCCCTGGCGCGCCACCTGGAAACCTTCTTCGGCGATGATGTCGGCTTCTGCTTCCGAGGCGTAATGATAAAAAATCATGCGCTGCCATTGTGGCAGGCTGTATTCGCGGCGGATGTCGCTCAGTGCGGTATGCGAAGGATTGGGTTGCACACCGCAATCGTGAAAGATGATCTCGCCACGGCTGGCAAAGTGAATCAGCACTTCCGGTATCGGTCGGGTATCGCCGGTGTACAGGAAGCGACCTTGCAGCGCGATACCAAAAGCTGCGCCGTATTCATGATGACGCACCGGAAACACATCAAACAGCAAGTGTTCCAGCCAGAAACCTTCGGACACCGGTACCAGTTGGAAAGCATCCCAGAAGTTGGCACCGCCTTCGGCCAGCAGGTTCGGGTAATCCGCCACCCGCCGCTGCAGGCTTGGCAGCAGGTCAACCGGGATAAACAGTTTCGGCTTGATGGTCGCACCCCGGGTCATGAGCCGGTAAAACCAGCTTTCCAGGCCGCCGATGTGATCGAAATGCGTGTGCGTGATGAACAGCGCCGATGGCTCTCGCTCGCCGTAGATTTCCCGAAAGCGTGCCAGGCTGTCTGGTCCGCAATCGATCATCAGCAAGGGTTCGGAGCTATTCTCCAGCACACAGGAGGATGCTCCCAGTTTCTCGGAATGCGCTGAACCGACACCGAGAAAGCGCATGGCCAGCGCCGGATAGCTGAGATTCTTTTGTAGTAAGGATTCGTTCATAATTTCAGACACCAAAGATACCGGCGCTATTTTACCCAATAATTACAGTCGGATAATGTATGCGGGAGTAGTCGGTGTTAGCAAGGGCGAAGCAAGATATTTGATGGTGCGGGCAATGAGGACGGAATTGGCGCTTTTTTTAAAGTCATTGATAACGCAAATAGGGGGGGATAAATCCCCCGTCTTTAGCTGGCTGAACCAGCCCCCTCTCCCCTACGGGGGAGAGGGTTGGGGTGAGGGGGCAGTGCTATTCAACCCTCACCCTGGCCCTCTCCCAATCCTGGGAGAGGGAACAGTCGGCCGAATGGCTGACCGATTAATAAGGATAAGAAATGAATAATTTGAAACGTCCCAAACATCCGATGCCAGGCTTTGTAAAACAGGCGTTGCAGGATCGTGGCCTGATGGCGGATTACAAGGCGCGACCGGCCTATCAGCAGAATGATTATATCGGCTGGATCAACAGCGCGAAGCTTCAGGCAACCAAAGACAAGCGATTACAGCAGATGCTGGATGAACTTGAGCAGGGCGGTGTGTATATGAAGATGTCACATCCGCCGTCAGCAAAAAACAAAGGCTGACAAAACTAACCCGCCATACTCGCCTTGTCCGGCTGCACTTCGCTGAGCAACGGGGTTACCTGATCAAGCCAGTCCTCGATGCGTTGATCGGTCAACAGGTGCTGCAAGTGCTGGTCCAGCGCCAGGCCGACAAACTGGCTGTCGATGACCGCGCGTGACTGGCTGAATTCAAAACCCTCGGTAGAGGTGAAACCGATCAACTCGGCACCGGCTGACTCGAAGAAGTCGTACAGATCACGCATCGCATCGAGGAAATGCTCCGGGTACTCTTCCTGATCGCCCAGGCCAAACAGTGCGATACGCGTACCGCTGAAATCCATGCCTTCCAGCTGTGGCAAAAATTCCAGCCAGCTTTCGGCCGTGTTCTTGCTGGCCTTGCCCGGCAACACGCCTTCACCGTAAGTCGGGGTGCCAAGAATCAGCGCGTCATAGCCGGCCAGCTCATCCGGGCTGATGCGATTGACGTTCAGCGGTTTGGCCACGGCCTCGTCGCCAACACGTTGTTTCAGGCTGCGTACGATCTTTTTGGCGATCAGCCTGGTCGTACCGGAATCGGTGCCGAAAAAAATACCTGTCTGTTTCATGCTTTGACCTGTATTGCTACACTGCCACCGCGACAGTATTCCCAACTTGTTGCAATATTTGCACCAGCATCGCTGTGCTGGTATTAACCGCTGGATATCAATCACTTGGCGTGTAAGGCGAGACAGCATGGGTATGATGTCGAACGACATTCGGCCCGGTTTGTAATACAAGCGACAATCGATGTCAGGCACCGGTTCCCAAACAGGCAGGCAGCATGAAATTACCCATTTTCCAGATCGACGCGTTCGCGAACGAGGTGTTCGCCGGCAACCCGGCGGCGGTTGTGCCGCTGGAGCAATGGCTGCCGGATGAGATACTGCAAAACATCGCGCAGGAAAACAATCTTTCGGAAACCGCCTATTTCCTGCCAACCGACACTGGCTACCGGATACGCTGGTTTACGCCGACCATGGAAGTTGATCTGTGCGGTCATGCCACGCTGGCGAGTGCTTATGTGTTGTTCGAACGGCTCGGTTACAGTGGCAATGAAATCCACTTTGATTCGCGCAGCGGTCCATTGACCGTATCCCGAAACGGTGACTGGCTCGAACTGGATTTCCCGGCGACCAACCTGGAGAAATGCGAGATACCGGAACTGATCACCCAGGCCTTTGGCAAACAACCACTCGAAGTGTGGAAGGCGGACGACTACATCGCTCTGTACGAGAAGGAAGCGGATATCGTTTCACTGCAACCGGATTTGCGGGTACTGGCCGAACTCGATTGCCGTGGTGTGATTGCAACCGCTCGCGGAGTGAATGCCGATTTTGTCTGCCGTTTTTTTGCGCCGCGTTACGGCATCGATGAAGACCCGGTCACCGGTTCGGCTTATTGTGAGCTGATGCCGTACTGGGCGGATGTTCTCGGCAGGCAGAAACTGTCTGCGCTCCAGTTATCCCAAAGAGGCGGTCAGCTGCAATGTGAGCTGCACGGTGATCGTGTGCGTATCGCCGGCAAGGCGGTGTTGTACCTCGAAGGTACGATCAGTATTTGACGCATTATCCAGCGCCATTCCGACAGATGCGTCATGATTGCGTACCATTCTGGTGCGCCATTGCGCGGGCAAAATCGATAACACCCTGATTTAAAACAAAACTGCCTCATGGCATACATGCTGCATGATTCCGACAAGGTGAAGACAGGTTGCCATCACGTAACACAACAGCTGTGATTGCGTGCTGGCGGCCCCGATAGACGAGGAACGATGACCGGGATCATTCTTATCTCAATGGCGATCACGCTGCTGCTTGGCATGTTCTTCTGGCGCAACAGCCCGGTCCAGCTGAGCCTGTCGCGCGGGCAGTCGGTCGTGGAAGTCTGTCTGGTGCTGCTTCAGTTGATCCAGGAACTACAACGCCATCGCGGGCTCAGCAGTGTCATTCTCGACGGCCAGAGTGGTTTCGATGAGGAACTTGAGTTGACCGAGCGCACTTTGCAGCAATCGTTTTTTGCGCTGGCCGATCAATATGGCGGTCGGCATCCCGTGTTCGGCAGCCGGCAATGGCATGGCGTGCTTGGCGAATGGGATGAATTGCGCAATACCTGGCGCGCGCTCGACTTTGTTGCCAACCTGTTTGCCCACAACGAAGTCGTGCTCGGTCTGGTCAGCGTGTTGCAGCAGGCGGTGGCGGAGCAACCGGCAAAACTCGGCAGCAAGCGTATGCTCGTCATCACCCAATGGGCGCCGCTGCTGGAACACATGGGCATGTTGCGCGCACTCGGCATGCACCTGCTCAGCCTGCAGCAAGCCAACGCCGACGAACGCGTCAGCCTGCTGGTGTCGGATCACCTGCAATACATCGAACTGGCCATGGGACAGCTGGCCGACCAGGTACCGGATCATAGCGTGCTGGTTGCCAGTCGCGCGCTGATAGCACGTGTCGCCAACCTGACAGGGCCGGGTGAGAAATCATTCAACGCCCAGTCATACTATGAAGAAATGACGGCTATGATTGACCAGTGGTATCGCATGATCAGGACACAACTGATCGAAGTCAGGCCATTCCGGATGCCGTGTTTTCTCCGCGCGCTGGCGCGGCAGGAATCTGCAACGGATACTCCGGCAGCCTGAGTTAGTCGAAGCGGGTCTTCATTCTTCCTTTTGCACTGGATAGTTTTCTAAAAAGCCTTTCAGAAGCATTGTTAATTTGACCTCCTGATAATGGGCAATATATGCTCCAAACTAAAAGGGATGGCGGCGCACTGCATTTCAGAATGCGGGCGATTTCTCAGGGATGTTAAATAATTATGATAAGAATGCCTCTCTATCTAACGGTATAAAGTAGTTCCACGGCAGCAAATTACGGGTCCTGCATGAATTGTTGTTTTATTGCAGGGATAGAACAGGGATGGAGTGGTGATTGTTTTGCGATAGGAAGACGCCTCCTGTCTCAAGAAAATGCGTTACCTTTCTAATTAAATGTTAGAGATAAAAATGGATATCTTGACCTCTTCAATACTAGGCTTGATAGCCGGCTTTTCAGCTAGCTGGCTGTTTTGGAAATATCTACTGAATACCAAGCCACGTGTTGAAATATCCGACGAAATTGCTGTTCAATTCCACGCGAAGACCCAAACACCAATTTACACATTCAAGTTAGTAAATCGAGGCTTACATCAAGTCACCAGTATATATTTTAATGCTTGGCTATGTGAGCTCGTTGATATCCCCCGCGGGAAAGTAACGCACGGCCTGTACAAATTTCCGATCTCCAATTCGGATACTAGGACACTAGCATCAAAGAACTCCGCCGATCCCCCATGGGGTCTGGAAGCAGAAATGAACATTGCAACACGTCCGGAAATTGATGCGACAGCATATTTAAAGCGGGGCGACTGTGCAATATTGATTACCTGCAAATACACTGATGCAATTTCAGGGACAACCGTGGTCCAGCAAAAACACTATAATCGCCACGCAATTGTTCCGGGTTGGTTTCCGGCTGGGGATTCATTGAAGGTTGAACGTAGCGACGATATCGAAGCGAACTATCGGCTCAACTAGATGCACTGAGAAAACGAGCAATCTATTAACTGAATCATGTCGCTGTCCATTTTGGCAGCCGGGGTGTCTCACCGATGCACAGTGAGTTGAGTCGTTTGCTTGGTGTTAATTGAAAGTTTTCTATGGATAAGCCATGAGTAAGCAATCAAGTTTATATCCAGAGATATTGTTTCATTTTACCAGTAAGGACGGACTATATGGATTGCTAGGTGATACTTTTAGAGTTTCTTATGGTAGGGAGGAAATAATTGGAAGAAAAAGCACTCGTGAATTTGGCGTTCCTATGATTTCGTTTTGTGATCTTCGATTGTCGGAATTGAAGAATCATATGAACAATTATGGCAAGTATGGTATTGGTCTCAGTAAAAAATGGGCAAATGGCAAGGGGCTAAATCCTGTTTGGTATGTTAATAACAATTGTGACTTTGCAGATAATTTTAATGATGCACTAAATGGCATCTACAGGCATATGAATACGGTAAGTGATGGCGATATTTATCAAATGCTATCAAATGATTATATGAAAATTATCGATACATATAGATACATAAAAAACTACCAAGGAAATCTCACGAGAAATGGGAAAACTATTAAGAATTTCAGATTTGCTGATGAACGCGAATGGCGTTACGTGCCACCGTTAACCACACCTGACGTTCTTCCATTCGTCCCCATTACAAGGATAAAGTCTAAAAAGCAAAAGGAGAAATACAATAGTCATATTTCGCACTTAAAACTGCATTTCCAACCCGAAGATATCAAATATTTAATAGTTGAGCATGAGAATGATATTGTTGAATTGGTTAATCACCTTAGAGTGGTAAAGAACAGATTCTCTCAGCATGATATTGATAGGCTTTCAAGCAGAATATTGACAGCAGAGCAAATACATAATGATGTTTAAATCACATAACAATCACGCGGACAAAATACAGCAGCACCACTACAATATGCAATATTTTCCCAGTGATATGTATCATTAGATTAATTTCTCGATTCGATAGGGTTATGCCTTACAAGGAACATCCGGAATTTTTGGTGCCAGACTTGCCAGATACAAAGATCTGGAGATATATGGATTTAGCTAAATTCCTCTCTCTCTTAGAACGACGCGCGCTCTACTTTAGTCGTCTAGATATGCT